>JACKOF010000003.1 GCA_024234435.1 Pseudomonadales bacterium | reverse complement strand
TATTGAAGGCATCATGGTCGAACACCGGATGCTCACGCTGGCACACGACCCCATTGATGCCTGGCAATGGCCTGCCATGACGATGGATTTTACCGCAGACCCTGCGGTGGATCTGGATGGGCTGAAACCCGGCATGAAGCTGCACGTGGAAATTAAGCGGGACGGGGGCAGTAATTACGTTGTCAGCCAGATCCATGGTTTGGAACCGATATCCGAAGACTCACACGAGGATGGAGACGACCAATCCATGGGCAACAGCCCGCATCAGGGTATGAGCCATGATGCGATGGATATGGATCAAGGCCAGCGCAACGGGGAGGACAAGCCATGATCGAAGCCATTATCCGCTGGTCTGTCCAAAACCGCTTTTTTGTGCTGCTGGCCACTCTGATTCTGGTGGGGGTCGGCGGTTGGTCCCTGAAAAACACGCCGGTAGATGCCATTCCCGATTTGTCGGACGTGCAGGTGATTATCAAAACCAATTATCCGGGTCAGGCACCCCAGGTGGTGGAAGATCAGGTCACCTATCCGCTGACTACCGCCATGTTGTCGGTACCGGGTGCGGTTACCGTACGCGGCTATTCCTTTTTCGGCGACTCCTATGTCTACGTGATTTTTAATGAGAATACTGATGCTTATTGGGCGCGATCGCGGGTGCTGGAATACCTGTCGCAGGTGGCGCCCACTTTGCCGCCCAATGCCCGGCCGCAATTGGGGCCGGATGCCACCGGTGTGGGTTGGGTCTACCTCTACGCGCTAGTGGACCGCACCGGTCAGCACGATCTCAGCCAGCTGCGCAGCCTGCAGGACTGGTTCTTGAAATACGAGCTGCAAACGGTTCCCGGCGTGTCGGAAGTTTCCGCCTTGGGTGGCATGGTGAAGCAATATCAGGTCAGGGTTCACCCGGATAAGTTACGGGCCTTCAACATCCCGCTGTCCCATATCCAAATGGCGATCCAGCGGGGTAACCAGGAGGTCGGGGCGTCGGTGGTGGAAATGGCCGAGGCGGAATATATGGTGCGCGCATCGGGCTACATCCAGGGGCGTGATGATCTGGCCAATATCCCTTTGGGCCTGAACGTCAACGGCACCCCCATACTGTTAAAAGATGTGGCGGACATCGACGTCGGGCCGCAGATGCGCCGGGGCATTGCCGAACTCAATGGCGAAGGTGAAACGGTCGGCGGCATCGTGGTCATGCGTTTTGGCGAGAATGCGCAAAAAACCATTGCTGGCGTCAAAGCCAAGCTGGAAACGCTTAAAGCCGGGTTGCCAGAGGGTGTGGAAGTCGTGACGGTCTATGATCGTTCCGGCCTGATTGAGCGTGCGGTGGAAAACCTGTGGCACAAGTTGCTGGAAGAGTTCATCGTCGTGGCCCTGGTATGCATGGCGTTTTTGTTCCATGTGCGCTCCAGCCTAGTGGCCATTGTCAGTCTGCCAGTGGGTATTCTGGTCGCCTTTATTGTCATGCATGCGCAAGGACTCAACGCCAATATCATGTCGTTAGGTGGTATTGCCATTGCCATCGGCGCCATGATCGACGGCGCCATTGTCATGATCGAAAACATGCACAAGCATATGGAACGCACGCCACTGACCAACGAAAACCGCTGGCAGGTGGTGGCGGAATCCGCTGCCGAAGTCGGTCCTGCGCTATTTTTCAGTCTGCTGATTATCACCGTGAGTTTTGTACCGGTGTTTACCCTGGAAGCGCAGGAAGGGCGAATGTTTTCTCCTCTGGCGTTTACCAAAACCTATGCCATGGCCGCAAGCGCTGCATTAGCGGTAACGCTGGTGCCCGTGCTGATGGGCTATTTTATTCGCGGAAAAGTATTGCCCGAGCACAAAAATCCACTCAATCGCGCGTTGATTGGCGTGTATATGCCTGCACTTAAAACCGTGCTCAATTACCCTAAATCCACGCTCGTGTTAGCCCTGGTGATTACGGTTATCGGGTTTTGGCCAGTCAGCCAGATAGGTAGCGAATTTATCCCCCCCCTGGATGAGGGCGATTTGATGTATATGCCCACCACCTATCCGGGGCTGTCCATAGGTAAAGCACGGGAGATCCTGCAACAAACTGACAAGTTGATTGCCACGGTACCCGAAGTGAAAAGCGTATTCGGCAAAATCGGTCGGGCAGAAACAGCCACTGACCCGGCGCCCCTGACCATGATTGAAACCTTTGTCCAGTTGAAACCGAGAGAGGAGTGGCGCGATGGCATGACCACGGAATCGTTAAAAAAGGAACTGGATGCCTTGGTGAAGTTTCCTGGACTGACCAATGCCTGGGTGATGCCCATCAAAACCCGTATCGACATGCTGGCCACGGGTATTAAAACCCCGGTGGGTATTAAGGTGGCTGGCCCCGACCTCAAGGAGATCGAAAAAATCGGCAAGCGTTTGGAGCAGGTGCTCAAAGATGTACCTGGCACAGCCTCAGTATATTCCGAGCGAGTAGCGGGTGGCCGTTATATCAAGGTGGATATTCAGCGGGAAAAGGCAGCGCGTTATGGTCTCAATATCGCTGACGTGCAGCAGGTGGTGGCCACTGCTATCGGCGGCATGAACGTCGCGCAGACAATCGAAGGGTTGGAGCGTTATCCCGTCAATCTGCGTTATCCGCAGGACTATCGTAACTCGCCGGAACAACTGGCCTTGCTGCCTATTGTAACAACCAGTGGCCAGCGCATTGCACTGGGGGATGTCGCTCGGGTCTATGTGGAGGACGGCCCGCCTGCCATCAAGAGCGAGAATGCCCGCCTCAACGGCTGGACCTTTGTCGATATCGACGGCGTGGATATTGGCAGTTACGTAAAAAATGCCATGGCCGTGGTGGCCGATCAGGTTGAGCTACCCGCAGGCTACTCCCTGAACTGGTCCGGGCAGTACGAATACATGCTAAGGGCTAAAGAAAAACTCACCTATGTGGTGCCGCTGACGCTGGCCATAATCATCGTGCTGCTCTATGTCAATTTTCGCAACTTTGCCGAGGTCGCGATCATCATGGGAACTCTGCCGTTAGCCATGGTGGGCTCAATCTGGTTGATGTACCTGCTCGGCTACAACTTCTCCGTCGCGGTCGGCGTAGGGTTTATCGCGCTGGCAGGTGTGGCAGTAGAAATCGGGGTCATCATGCTGGTGTACCTCAATCAGGCTTATCGCCAGTTGCTGGAAGAGTGTGAGCAGAAAGGCCTTGAACCGCGAAAGGAGACATTGCGCCACGCGGTGTTGCACGGTGCTGGCCTGCGAGTACGTCCGGTAATAATGACGGCTGCGGCTATTATCGTGGGGCTGTTACCCATTATGTACGGCACGGGTACCGGCTCGGAAGTCATGAGTCGGATTGCGGCTCCTATGGTTGGGGGAATGTTGAGCGCAGTCGTTTTGACCTTGCTGGTACTTCCTGCCATTTACCTGTTGTGGAGGCAAGGAACTTTGAGGGTTGAAAATGAAGCGACGGAATGAAGCCGCTGCCGGACTTCCTTCGACGCGGTTTTCATTCTATCCGGGAAGATTACATAAGCATTACCTAAATGTAATTCTAACGTCATCCGGGCGTCAGGATCACGGCCTTAGCATGGTCAACGGGGCAGTTTCGATCGAAATTGTCAATATCGGGGAAATATCGGGGTGAAGGGAATTGCCAGTGGAAATGCCTGGCCGGACTAAGTGCTGTACTACTTGATCCTTGTAGGCATAAGCCGGTATGCCCGAGACAAAATGGCTTGACCTGTGTCATGGACGCAGGTGTATAACCTCCACCAACGCTCGGTGAAAAAGCTGGGTGTATCACCAAGGTTTAAGACTGGTGATTGACTCAGATCAAGATCCAAAACCCGAGTGGTGTTTAGGATGGTGCCTAACTACCTAGACCTGATCGAGAGGAGGGCGGTATGAAGGTAATTGAGGTTGCCAGGCTATTGGGGGTTACAGCAGACACGGTGCGGTTTTATACCCGGATCAAGATTTTGAATCCCACAAAAAGCAAGGCCAATGGTTACCGGGAATACAGTGATAAAGATGTTAATCGCTTACGGTTCGTGCTGAGTGCCCGACAGTTGGGATTTTCGGTAGAGGATATTCAGGAGATTCTCGCCCATGCGGACAAGAAAAAGTCTCCTTGCCCAACGGTGCGCCGCTTGATTGATCAGCGCCTGCATGAAACCGAGCGACAGCTTAGGGAAACGTTGAAATTGCGGGATCGCATGCAACAGGCTGTGTTGGAGTGGAGTCAAAAGCCGGATAAGGCGCCAACGGGCCATATGCTTTGTCATCTGATCGAAGAATTCACTGCGGAGGATAGGTTATGAATACACACAAAACGCCAAGTGCGGGTCAACACCGAGGTGGTTGTTGCTGCGCCGGCAAATCATCCGTTTCTGCTGAAGCCCGAGATATCCGCAGCGTTAGCGATACGTCTCTTCCTCTTCATCGTTTACAGGTTCAGGGTGCCACCTGCGGTGGTTGCGTGAAAAGTATCGAGCAGACGTTGAAATCCGTTGCAGGGGTTAGCGAAGTGTCGATGGACCTGGCAACGGGCGTCGCTTCAGTCATTGGTGTGGTTGAACCAAAAAACCTTACCGATGCGTTGGATCGTGTGGGTTTTCCCGCAACGCTCATTCGCTAGTTGCTGTCAAGTAAACCAGGAGTATGGATATGAGTTCAACAAACACGGAATCTGGCAATCCATCCTGTCATGAAGGTACGGAAACTGGCCAGCATCACCACCATCATGTTCATGGCGGCAGCGCAGTAAGCCAGGAATTGATGATCGAAGGCGCTGGTTGTGCCAGCTGTGTGGGAAAAATCGAATCCGCCCTAAAAGCGATACCGGGTGTGGAAAACGCGGAAATGAATTTCGCTCAGCGAACCGTTAGCGTGTTCGGTTCGGCGCCTGCCGAGCAATTGATAAAAGCCGTTGAGGGCGCCGGTTATAACGCCAAAATCAGCCTTGCTGACAATGAAGACGATGCATTGGAGGAAAAAGAAAAAGCTGATTGGGCTTACTACAAACGACTGATGCGGGAAATGACCATCGCCCTCAGTCTGGGCGTGCCGCTGATGATTTACAGCATCGTAGTCGGCGAAATGACGGTAACAAGCACTGGTGGGCGCATTGCCTGGTTGGCTGTTGGATTACTGACACTTGCGGTGATGGTGTTCTCTGGCAAACACTTTTATGTCGGTGCCTGGCAATCCTTTAAAAATCACTCGGCCAATATGGATACCTTGATTGCTTTAGGCACAGGTACGGCGTGGGTGTATTCGATGGTGGTGGTGTTTGTTCCTCACTTGGTGCCGGAAATGGCGCGCCATGTTTATTTCGAGGCGACCGCGATGATTATTGGTTTAATCGATCTCGGTCTTGCCCTGGAATTGAAAGCCCGCGGTCGTACCTCTGAGGCTATTAAGCGCCTGATTGGATTGCAGGCGAAAACGGCGCGGGTTATTCGCGATGACAAAGAACTGGATATCGCTATCGAACAGGTTCTACTGAACGATGTGGTCCGCGTGCGCCCAGGTGAAAAAATTCCCGTCGATGGTGAAGTGGTTGAAGGGCATACGGCGATTGACGAATCCATGCTCACCGGCGAGCCGATGCCGGTTGAAAAAGCCACTGGGAATACCGTAGCGGCGGGCACCATCAATAAATCCGGCTCAATTCTGTTTAAAGCTACCCGCGTTGGTAAAGACACGGCGCTGGCGCAAATCATCAATATGGTCAAGCGCGCACAAAACTCCAAGCCGCCGATTGGTCGTTTGGCTGATGTCATCTCGGCATATTTTGTACCGGTGGTGATGATTATTGCTGTGGTGAGTGCCTTGACCTGGCTTAATTTTGGACCGGAACCGGCGGTGGCATTTGCCATAGTATCGGCCACGACTGTATTGATTATCGCCTGTCCCTGTGCGCTGGGGCTGGCCACGCCGATGTCGGTGATGGTGGGTGTGGGTAAGGCCGCAGAGGCGGGCGTGCTGATTCGCAACGGAGAAGCCCTGCAAACCGCGTCGAAGATAACGGCGATGATTCTGGATAAAACCGGCACCATTACCCTGGGTGCACCGAAGGTCACCGATGTACTGGTGGCGGGTGAGTATGATGAGCAGGCGGTGTTGCGATTGGCAGCAACGCTTGAATCCGGCTCTGAGCATCCGTTGGCCATGGCTATTGTTGAAAGTGCTCAGGAAAGAGGGATCGAAATGGGCAAGGTGTCCAATTTTAACGCCATTGCCGGCCACGGTGTGCAGGCGGAGGTGGACGGAAAAACACTGTTATTCGGCAATGAAAAGCTCATGCGCGAGCGCACCATTGAGCTCGGTGATTTTGTCGAAAAGGCCCAGGCGTTGGCCGCCGAGGCTAAAACACCGATGTATTTCGCTATTGATAATCAACTTGCAGCGATTATCGCTGTGGCCGATCCGATTAAGGAAGACTCCATAGCGGCCATCAAGCGTTTGCAACATAACGGTATTCGGGTGGTGATGCTCACCGGCGACAACCGCGCCACAGCCAAAGCGGTAGCGGAAAAAGCCGGTATCAAGGAATTCTTTGCTGAAGTACTGCCGGAAGAAAAATCCAAAAAAGTGCAGAAGCTGCAAATGGAAGGCGAAGTGGTGGGCATGACGGGTGACGGTATTAACGATGCGCCGGCCCTGGCTATCGCCAATGTCGGTTTTGCTATCGGCACCGGTACGGATGTGGCCATTGAGAGTGCCGACATAACACTGATGCGGGGTTCGTTACATGGCCTGGCGGATGCCATTGCCGTCAGCAAGGCTACGTTGCGAAATATCAAACAAAATCTATTTGGCGCCTTTATTTACAATGTCGCCGGCGTGCCTTTTGCAGCCGGGGTGTTGTATCCATTTTTCGGTTTGCTGTTAAGTCCGGTGATTGCCGGTGCGGCGATGGCGTTTTCATCGCTGACAGTTGTAACCAATGCTAATAGGCTGCGCTTCTTTAAAGCGCAGGAGCACTAATGAGAATGACGGGAAGAGGGCGTTGCGATGATGATTATTAATATTGCGGGTTTAGCGCTAATTGCACTGATTGTGTGGTGGTTCTGGCTCTACAAGCCGAAAGAAGCCGAGCTGGGTGAAAACGATCTGGTGATTACTGTGGAAAACGGTACCTATTCGCCTTCGCGCATTAAAGTGCCGTCTGGAGAACCGGTAGAAATCAAATTTATGCGCAGAGATCAATCGCCCTGTTCTGAAACTTTATTGATCCCCGAACTGCAAATCAGCGACACCTTACCGTTGAATAAACTGAAGACCATTCAGCTGCCAGCAATGTCATCCGGCGAGTATGCGTTTCATTGTCAGATGCAGATGTACCGTGGACAAATCACGGTGCAATAAGCAGGCGGCCAATGAACATCAACAAAGTCACGGCCATTTTTGACGAGTTTCGCCTGAAAAACGTGGAAGAAACTTTGATTCGACATGGGGTGAAGGATTTTACCTTGCATCTAGTTCGTGGGCGTCTGTGGATACACGATAAACGCGGCGCAACAGACAACGATTTTCAATTACACAGGTGAGGTGTGACATGGCGACTCAAAAAACATCATTCTGGTTAACACCCAAAGGACTGGCGGCACTGGGACTCATTGGCGCGGTCACCTATTTTCTGCTCGTCGAGCACCGGCAACACGTCTGGCAATTTCTGCCGTTCCTGATTTTCCTTGCCTGCCCCTTTATGCATCTGTTTATGCACGGCGGACACGGTGGTCATGGTAGCCATGATCAGCATGAAGGCGAGTCCGAGCAGGATGCCTATCAGCGGGGGCTGGAGGAAGGCCGTCGGGAAAACGAAAACCGTCATCACCATTAACCCAATAGATTACAGGAGAAGAAGCATGCACGGTGAATCTGCTTACGGCCTCTGGACGCTGGTGATACTTAATTCGGCGATATTTATTTTCTTTGCCTTCAGCTTTACCAAGCCGCAAACCAAAACTGACTGGCGAAGCTTTGGCGCTTTCTCGGCGTTTATTATTGCCCTATTTACCGAGATGTATGGCTTTCCATTAACCATTTATTTTCTCTCCGGCTGGTTGGCGGAAAAATATCCTGGTATCGATTTTCTGTCCCACGAAAACGGCCATCTTCTGCATACCCTTTTCGGTTTTGAAGGCAACCCTCATTTTGATCCGCTGCATATCGCCAGTAATGTCCTGATCATTTTGGGTTTCTTTTTACTGGCCTCGGCGTGGAGTGTTCTGCACAAGGCGCAGCAGACCCGTTCGCTAGCGACTACCGGCTGGTATGCCCGTTGCCGCCACCCGCAGTACATCGCATTTATCCTGATCATGTTTGGATTTCTGTTGCAGTGGCCGACGATCCTTACCGTGATTATGTTTCCGGTTCTGGTAGTGGTTTACGTGCGACTCGCTAAGCGTGAGGAGCGCATGGCATTGAAGGAATTCGGTGATGACTATCGCCGCTATATGGAAGTCACGCCGGCATGGATTCCGAAATTTAACGTCGATAAAACTGTTTCCAACTGATGAGGGTACTCCGATGAAAAAACTAATCTCCACTTTGGTAATAGCCGCCGCGATTTCTTCGCCCGTCTTTGCGGAAAAAGGGCACGAACATGGCGACAGTAAAGATCAGCCGATGGGCGGAATGATGATGGGCCATGAGCAAATGATGGCTATGCATGAGCACATGCAAAAGATGCACGACATGATGGGAAAAATCAAAGCCGAAACCGATCCGGAAAAACGCCAGCAACTGATGCAGGAACATATGCGAGTCATGCAGAAGGGTATGCGATTAATGGGTGATGGCATGGGAATGGAAATGACAGTAGGTGAGTCATCAAAAATGGACGACATGGATATGATAAAGCGCATGGACATGATGGAAGAACGAATGGGCATGATGCAGATGATGATGGGGCAAATGATGGATCATGAGTCTGAATCCCAAAAAACACCTGTCCACAAACACAAAAAATAGATGGGTTGCTTACTCAACCTGTCGATTGGAGGAAAAACACTATGAGTGAGCATCGATCGGGTATCAATCCAGGTTTTTTAACCAAGCATACCTTGAGCGTGTGCGGGATCAATGAAAACAATACCAAAGCGATTGTTGAGGAAATTGATGAACTTCCCTGTGTTGACAGCGTTCAGTTCGATGCACGTAGAAAAACCTTAAAAATCGCCTACGACGCTTCTCATCACAATATCGATGAAATGATCGCCATTGTCGAAAAGCATGGTGCGGCAATAAAAGACAGCTGGTGGCCCCGAACCAGGCTGAGTTGGCAACGGCAGACCGATGAGAATATCGGGGATAACGCTAAACATGAGGCGCACTGCTGCAACAAGATGCCGCCTCATTAGATGAAAGAGAAAATGAGCAACAAAGAACATCGATTAGGTGTCTCGGAAATTAATCTGGTGAGGGGCCAATTGACGTTGGAACCTGTCGATATGACTAGCAGTCTGTTGAGAAATGCAGTTTTAAGCATCCTGTATACCTTGCAACGAATGCCCAGGAAGAGGGCTGACCATTATATTAAGGGGTCATGAATGGAGGAAAAAGACGATCGTTCGACACATTACAACGAAGGTAGCCTCACTCTGTCAGGTACGGTGATGCTCGGGACTGGGGTGATGATCGGCGCAGGAATATTTGCGCTAACCGGGCAAATGGCAGAGATGACTGGTGCATTATTCCCATTGGCATTCCTCGCGGCCGCGATCATCGTTGGTTTCAGTGCTTACTCATACATCAAAATATCCAATGCCTACCCATCAGCAGGGGGGATCGGCATGTATCTGCATAAGGCCTATGGCGACCGGTTGCCCACTGCGTTTAATGCACTACTTATGTATTTTTCGATGGTCATCGCGCAGAGTTTTCTAGCGCGTACGTTCGGTTCTTACACCATGCAATTATTTGGCGGTGACCCTTCAGGACAAATGACTCCTATACTCGGCGTCTCCCTAATTCTGGCGGCGTTCATTGTGAACCTGTTGGGTAATCGGTTGATTCAAGGGGTTGCAGGGTTTATCGGCCTACTGAAAATTGGTGGAATTCTAATCTTTGGTCTCGTCGGCATCTGGTTAGCTGATAGCCTGGCAGTGGACTTTGACCATGTAAGCGAGACCGGTTCAGCCAGTAATTTCCTCGGCGCCACAGCGCTGGGGATTCTGGCATTCAAAGGCTTTACCACCATTACCAATAGTGGTTCCGAGGTGATCGATCCACACCGCAATGTTGGTCGCGCCATTGTTATTTCGATTGCTGCCTGTGTCGTTATCTATACATTGGTTGGTTTTGCGGTGGCCAGCAATCTCTCGCTTAGTGAGATTATTCAAACTCGAGATTATTCCCTGGCTGCGGCCGCTCGACCTGCACTCGGTGAGTACGGCGTGTGGTTCACCGTTGCGATTGCCATGCTGGCGACGGCGGGAGGGATTCTTGCCAGTATTTTTGCGGTCTCCAGAATGCTGGCGATGCTAACGGAAATGAAGTTGGTGCCCCATAGCCATTTCGGTATGCCGGGCAGCATTCAGAAGCATACATTGGTGTACACCGTGGTTCTTGGACTTGTGCTCACCGCGTTCTTTGATCTTTCCCGTATAGCAGCACTTGGCATCATATTCTATCTGGTGATGGATATCGCCATTCACTGGGGTGTTCTGCGCTACTTGTTGGACGATGTTAAAGCCAAAAGCTGGGTCCCCGTTACCGCGATTATATTAGATTTTCTTGCACTAAGCGGGTTCGTTTGGGTGAAGTTGAATTCAGATCCATTTGTGTTGGGTGTGGCCGTTGTCACAATGATGCTAATCGCTATCGGAGAGCAACTATTCCTTGGATCTGAAAAACGAAAGCAAGCTGTGTCCCAAAGTCAGGCTCATGAACGTCACCATTAAAAATTAGGGTGGAGAGAGCCTGCTAGACACTGAAAGAAAGACAATGGCTAAATTTTTTTGTTCGGGAAATGGTAATGGATCAAATTAACACACTTAAGGCGATCGATATGGGCATCGACACCCACCAGGAGCCGGTGGTGTATATGCGTAGCTATCGCGATATTTTGCGCCTGTAATCGAAGTGCCAATCCACAACGGAGAAATAGTCATGCAAATTGAAACCTTAAAAGATGTACTGCACTGGACCCGGGAATTTCACCAACATCTTAGTCAGTGCTTATCCCATTGCGCAGACAAAAATACGGATGAACGAGCCCGAATGATTCTTGCTTACCTGTCCAATCACGAAAAGGCACTGACCCGGGTGGTCAGCGGTTTTGAAACGTCTGGCGACGAGCATGCGCTGAACACCTGGTGTATGGAATATGTCAACAAGCATCCGATCGTCCGACATGCACACTGTGACGCGCCCTTTGCCGATCTGGATGCCATACAAATCATGGAGGCGATTATGGATCAGCACCAGCAGGTGATTGAGCTGTATCGTTATCTCGCCTCAAGGGCGGATATCCCCTCTGCCAAGGAGTTGATGGGATCACTCCGGTCGCTGGAGGAGCACGAAATGATGCGTATGGCGCAGTCTGCCAACCGGTTCGGGGATATGTAGAGACACTAATTTATTACAGATACACCACCATAAACGGAGGAATAGTCATGACACTTAATGCGTTAAAATTCGGGATGGCCAGCGCGATTACAGCGGCGATACTGTGGCTGGCTTGCAGCCTGTTGGTGATGTTAATACCCGCCATGATGTTATCCATGTCTGGGGAAATGGTGCATATGCAACTGAATGAGATGGGTTGGCATTTGACATTCACTGGCGTTGTTGTGGGACTGGTGGCTTGGTCAGTGTCAGCGGGTATCGCCGGGTGGTTGCTGGCGGCTATTTACAACCGCTTGCAGTAAGCCGATGGATTATGAGGTGCCATATCAGTGACCATGCCCTTCCGAGTCTTGCCCACGTGCGGTGAGTATCTGGTATTGGTCGGGAGACAGTTCCGGCAACCGCTTCAGGAACGCCACCATGTTCCAGATACGTTCATCGTCATGCCCCGGTCCCCAGGCGGGCATGCCCGAGGCCTTGATGCCGTGTTTAATAATCCAGAATTGTCGCTTAATGGCTTCGTCGTCATTATCGGTGTTACCCGCATGGTCGTGTCCATGTTCATCACCCGTTAGGGTTAAATTGGGTGGTGCGGGGTACAGCCCCAGGGTGAAATCACTTTCGGTCCTGCCCGGCTTCAGATGGCACCCTGCACACATATCATCGTAGTCGGCACCACCCGCCAGTAACCGCTCCGGTGCGTTTAGGTCGCCAGGAACCTTAATGTCACTGGCAGCACGTGCAACTGAACTTTCACGCAAGGTTTCCAGCAGCCAGTAGGTCAGCCGATTGTGTGGTACATCGGCTCCCATGGGGTAGAGACCTGAATAGAGAAACAGCCCACCACCCACCAGCGCGATGACAGCGGTAATGACCAGACTCTTGATAAAGGTGGTGAGCGCCGACATGAAAACTCCTTGGGTTGATCAGTGTTGGTGTTCTGAATGTTGCTCGCCTGAGCTTTTTTCGTTGTCCTGATGATCAGCCTGCGCTTGATCCTTTTCAGAGTCGTTATTATGCGTGTCATTCATGCATTGTTTCATCATGGCTTGCATCACAGGATCATTCATATCCATCTTGCTGTGATCCATATTTTTCATGGCTGCACAATCCGGCTTTTCAGCGTCTTTCATATGCTCTTTAGGATCATGGGCCTGTGCAGATAAAGCGATGCCCAGTGTGGAGAGCACGATGACAGTGGCTAGTGTTTTCATATTCATAAAGGTGTTCCTCATAGGTGTTTGAAAAGTTTCCGTATCAACTTGGTTATTGTTAAAACCAGAATCGCAGTCCCGCGACGAATTGGGTGCCTGACGTATCTTCGCCTGCCGCACGGCGGTAATCAGCTGTGTCGCCATAGGTGTCTGTCCATTCCACACCGATGTAGGGAGAAAATTGACGGCTGAATTCGTAACGCAGGCGCAAGCCCAAGGCGAGATCCGAGAGGCCCGACCCCAATCTATTATCAAGATCATCCTTGCCATACAGATTCAGTTCCGCGCGGGGCTGTAAAATGAGCCGCTGTGTCAGCAGCAACTCGTACTCGGCCTCGGCAGAGAGTGCGGTCCGACCGTCGTCGCCAACATAGGCAGTCACATCCAGCTCAAACCAGTAGGGCGCCAGGCCTTGCATACCAATTGCCAGCCACTGGCGATCCTTACCTTCGTCATATTGGTCAAGTCGAACGCCGAATTGGGTGTCGAAATAGGCGTTGAGCGCATGGCCCCACAACAGCTCGGTAGAACTTTCTTCCAGCGTGCCGTCTGCGATATCACCCTCCGCTTTGATGACAAAGCGGTTGTAGGTGGTGCCATACCAGGCCTGTATATCGTAAACCGTGCTATCGCTGTCTTCCTGATACTCCAGGCGATCGCCCAGAACGGACCAGAAGGCGTGCTCGTCCGCCAGTTTCAGTTGCCGTGGCCCCGGCTGTGCATAGGGGCCTTCGGTCAAGGTGTAACCGTCGGAATAAGCGTGGGGATCGCGGGCATCGGCCGGAGCGCTGCCGCCCTGCATTTGTCCCATGTCTTGATGTTCAGGGCCGTGATCCATTTGCGCCAGGGCCGTATTTACTTGAAGGGCACCGACAATAACAACCAGTGTTGTGAGATATTTCACCGTATTAAGTCTCATGACACCACCACCTCGCGGAACATGCCTGCGTCCATATGGAATAGAAGATGGCAATGCCAGGCCCAGCGGCCCAAGTCATGCGGGGTCGTCAGGTAGCTGATGCGCTGTGCCGGTTGTACCGGTATGGTATGACGGCGCACTCGCAATTCGCCCTGGTCAGTTTCCAGTTCGCTCCACATACCGTGTAAGTGCATGGGGTGGGTCATCATGGTGTCGTTTTGTAGAATGATTCTAACGCGCTCATTGTGGCGCAGGGAGACCGGTGTGCTTTTGCCGAACTCCAGTCCGTCAAAGGACCAGCTATAGCGTTCCATATTGCCGGTGAGGTGTAGTTCCAGCTCCCTCGCTGGCGGGCGGCGGTCATCCAGTACACCATCGATAGATTTCAGGTCGGCCAGCGTCAGCACGCGGTGTCCCTGTGGGCGCAGTCCACGCTGGCTTAAGTTACGCAGGCCAATACCGGGGTCGTCGAGATTGGTGCGCGGCGTATCCACCCGTTGGTCAACCGAAGCCCCGTATTCGGTTCGGGCGTGGTGTATGGTAGATGAAGGTTTGGCAAGCGGGTTGTCAGAACCCTGCTGCATGCCGTGCATACTGTGGTCCATGGCCATACCGCCGGACATTTGGGAATGATCCATCTTGGTTTGGCCCATGGAGTCCATTTTCATCATGTCGTGGCCCATGGCGCCACCACCCATTGCTCCCATCATATCCTTCATGGTTAACCACTCGGGGGGATCGGGCTCTGGCACCGGTGCGATCAAGCCCTGTTGCACGGCCAGAGTGCCGCGGGCATAGCCGCTGCGTTCCATGCTCTGGGCGAAGATCGTATAAGCGTCGTCCTGGGGCTCGACCATGACATCGTAGGTTTCGCCGGGGCCAAAGCGGAATTCATCCACAGTGACCGGCTCGACATCCTGGCCATCGGCCTGGATCACCGTTAACTTCAAACCGGGAATGCGAACATCATAAAAGCTGTTGCTGGCGGCATTGATAAACCGCAGCCGTACGCGATCACCGCGCTGGAACAAGCCGCTCCAATTGCCCGCCGGGGTGGTGCCATTCATCAGGAAGGTGAGGGTGGCCGCCGACAGGTCCGCCAGATCGGTCGGGTTCATCCGCATCTGGTTCCACATCTGGCGTTTTTCCAGTGCCGCCTGCAAGCCCAGCTTGGAGACATCGGCTGTGAAATCGAAAAAGGTGGGCTGATTGAAGTTATAGACATCGCTTTGCACTTTCAGCTTGCTGAAGGCGCGCATCGGGTCTTCGTCGGTCCAGTCGGAAAGCTGTACCACGTAATCCTGATCGGCGCGGTGTCTTTCGCCTGCCCGTGGTTCAATGATCAGGGCGCCGTACATGCCCGTGATTTCTTGAAAGCCGGAGTGGCTGTGGTACCAGTAGGTGCCGCTCTGCCGTAGCGTAAAGCGGTAAACAAAGGTTTCCCCCGGTGAAATACCTGGGTAGCTGATTCCCGGTACACCATCCATTTGATAGGGCAGCAGTATGCCGTGCCAGTGAATGGAGGTGGCGACCGGCAAGCGGTTAGTGACGCGGATGGTGACGTCATCGCCTTCACGCAACCGTAGCGTCGGTGCCGGGATGGAGCCGTTGATAGTGGTCGCCATGCGAGTGACGCCAGTGAAGTTGACGGGTGTTTCGGCAATCACCAAATCGATTTCACGGCCGCTGAGCACTGGCGCTGAGTCCAGCGCGGTCGCGCCTTTTACGGCCGCCTGCAACCAGGACGGTGTGGCGGCCAGCACGCCACCGGCTGCCAGGCCTTGGACAAATCGACGCCGATTTATATCGGGTCGCGTCAATACTGGTATCTTACTCATCGGGCAATATTTCCTGAATGGGTTGGATTGGTTTTGACAATTGGCTCTTCACGGTGAAATGCTACCTTGACGATTGAATCGGGCGGCAACGCTTTATCGAGGGTTGCTGAGAATCGAACACCACCTTTCTTCTTCATGGTGTGGGTTAGAACAGCCGGTACATAATCAGTCGTGGTTTCAGTGATCAATTCACCTGAGGGCGAATAAGCGGCAATGTCTACATGACCTCTCGGGAGCCAAGTCGGTAGGCTGGCGGTTAAACGACCCGATATTCTGACAGAGCCATCAACTTTGAAAGTTGTGAGGTGTTGGAATCGCCATTTCTGGTTCGGCTGCTTGGATACCTCGATCTGATACCTATCGTTTGCCCAGCTTGATGTGGCGAATAGGGTGAATATCATCAGAACAATTAGATTCTTTTTCATGAGAACTCCTCTTATACATACTGTTCCATCGTTCTATGTCGTTCAAGATAGTGCCTGTGACCTGTCACGGGCATGACTTCAAAATGACAAAGTTGTAATCTGGCCGTCATCTTGTTGTGGGTTAGCCAGGTTTAGGCTGTTTCTAAACCCATTCTGAACATACGGAGCAAGGCAACGATGCGGCTATTGGTGGTCGAAGACGAAATCAAGACCGGCGATTATTTACAGCAGGGGCTGACCGAGGCAGGCTTTATGGTCACGCTCGCGCGCAATGGCCTCGACGGCCATCATTTGGCGATGACCGAAACTTTTGATTTACTGGTGCTGGACGTCATGCTGCCGGACGTCGACGGCTGGCGGATCGTGCAGTCGTTGCGCGAGGCTGGCCGTCAGACGCCAGTGCTGTTCCTAACCGCCCGCGACAGTGTGGATGACCGCGTAAAGGGTCTGGAGTTGGGTGCTGACGATTACCTGGTCAAGCCCTTCGCCTTTGCCGAGCTGCTGGCCCGGGTGCGCACTCTGTTGCGTCGTAGTACTGTGCCGGTGATGACCGACCAGATCAAAGTTGCTGACCTCACGCTGGATTTACCGCGTCACCGGGCCACGCGCGCCGGCCGCAAGATCAATCTCAGCCACAAGGAGTTTTGTTTGCTGGAGCTGTTGGTCCGGCGACAGGGCGAAGTACTGCCGCGCTCCTTGATCGCCTCCCAGGTGTGGGACATGAACTTCGATTCCGACACCAATGTCATTGACGTGGCCATACGGCGCCTAAGGGCAAAAATCGATGACGATTATGAACCCAAGCTGATTCACACTGTGCGCGGCTTGGGTTACAAGCTGGAGGTCGAGGACGACCATGACGAAAGTTAGTCTCGCCCGGAGACGACCACTGTCACTCAACAGCCGGGTGATGCTGTTTGTCGCGATGGCTATCGGTTTCAGTTTACTGATGATCGGTTATCTCGTGCTGAATGAAGTAGAGCGCCATTTTGCTGAACAGGATGCCGACGAGTTGGTGGTGATTACTCGTGCTGTTGAAGACGCTCTACAATCGGCGAAAGATCAGGACTCGGCACCGGAGGGCGCCCTTGCGCGAGCTGTTTCTGGTCACCATGGTGTCTACTTTCAAGTGTGGGATGATGCGGGACGTTTGGTCTATGGTCCTGAGGAGGGTGGACCTTCGCCACAAGAAAACACCTATTCTCCTGTGAGCCGTATTCAGGTAGACAATCTTTATACCTGGCAAACTGATGGCAAAACCTACCGTGGCACTATCACGCATACCCGCATTGAAGACCAGAATTATCGCATCGTTGCTGCTATCGATATGGATTTCCATATCCACTTTCTGGAAAATTTTCGGCGCAGTTTGTGGATGATTATGGTGCTGGCAGGCGCGGTGACTCTCTTGGCGGCCTGGTATGGCGTGCACCAGGGGCACGCGCCCTTGCGCGAGCTGAGTGCGACAATGAGTGATATTCAGGCGGATCGCCTTCATGTGCGTCTAGACCCTAACACCGTTCCCCGGGAACTGCAAAACCTTGTCTGTTCCTTTAATCATATGATTGGCCGCTTGGAAGACAGCTTCGTTCGACTATCCTATTTCTCCGCCGATATTGCCCATGAATTGCGCACGCCTTTGACCAACCTGATCACCCAGACCCAGGTGGGTTTGGGTAAGTCCAGAAGCCTGGAAGAATATCGCGAACTGCTCTACTCGAATCTTGAAGAACAGGAGCGCCTGACCAAAATGGTCAACGACATGCTCTGGCTGGCCCAGAGCGAACACGGCCTGCTCAAGCCTGTCTGGGAACCGCTGGATCTGGCTCGGGAAGTGCGCGAGCTGTTCGATTTTTTCGAGGCCCTGGCGGAGGAAAAGCACATCCAATTGGTGTTGGAAGGAAAGGCACCGATTATACAAGGTGACCGCGCTATGCTGCGTCGCGCATTGTCCAATCTGCTGTCCAATGCAATACGCCACACACCAGTGGGAAGAAGTGTGCTGATCCGTCTGGATTCATCGGGCGAGGGTAGGGCGTTACTCAGCGTACAGAATCCGGGGCCAGAAATTCCAGCCGAGCATTTGCTCAGGATTTTCGACCGGTTTTACCGGGTCGATCCTTCCCGGCAACGCCAAAGCGAAGGTGCTGGCTTGGGGCTGGCTATCGTCAAGTCCATAGTCGAGGCCCATGAAGGAAACATCGCGGTGATCTCCGAACGCGGCGTCACGCGCTTTACGATCAGATTTCCCAGAACAGGTGATGCAGGGAATATTGCGATGCGTGGTTAGCATCGAAGGCTCGTGTCGAGAGAACTGTAAAATTGTGAACGTCAGTATTAGGCTGTTGATATTCAATAGGGATGGAGCATTTCTATAGTGCTGGTAGGATTTTGGTCAAGGCTGGTTGGCTCGCGGCCTTTGAATTGACCCGTTTTCAAAAAAAGGATTTATTTTTAAGAAATTTCTGAGCATGGTATTTTTCATGGTATTACCGATTAGCGGGAAAATAAGTCGTTGAATACAAAAGATAAAAATGGCTTATTGATAATCGAGTGGGAGTGACGGGCACTGGCTGGCAATGTCTAGCAACGGCAGGCATTTCGGCTGAGGGTAAAAGAACTTTCCGCTAAGCGATAGACTGTATGTAAACACAGTATTGCAAGGACGCGGAACATGCCTCATGTGGCGGCCAGGACGGCCAGCCGGGATCGGGATACTGGTCGTTACCAGAGCCACCGACCCGAGCAAACCCTTCTCTATCAGATCGTTGACGAGTATTACCCGGCATTCGCTGCGCTTATGGCAGAGCAGGGAAAGGAATTGCCGGGCTATGTGCAACGGGAATTTGAAGAATTTCTCCAATGCGGGCGGCTGGAGCATGGCTTTCTACGGGTTCGCTGCGAGTCTTGCCACGCCGAGCACCTGGTCGCTTTCAGCTGTAAGCGTCGCGGTTTCTGCCCGAGCTGTGGGGCGCGGCGGATGGCCGAAAGTGCCGCCTTGCTGGTTGATGAAGTACTGCCTGAACAACCCATGCGTCAGTGGGTGTTGAGTTTCCCGTTTCAGCTGCGTTTCCTGTTTGCCAGCCGGCCCGAGATCATGGGGCGGGTGCTGGGCATCGTTTACCGCGTCATTGCCACGCACCTGGTCAAGAAAGCGGGCCATACCCACCAAGTGGCCAAGACGGGCGCGGTCACCCTGATCCAGCGTTTTGGATCGGCGCTCAATCTGAATGTTCACTTCCACATGCTGTTTCTCGACGGTGTGTATGTCGAGCAATCCCACGGCTCAGCGCGTTTCCGCTGGGTCAAGGCGCCGACCAGCCCAGAGCTCACCCAGCTGACGCACACCATCGCCCACCGGGTGGGTCGCTATCTGGAACGGCAAGGCCTGCTGGAACGGGATGTCGAAAACAGCTATCTGGCCTCGGATGCGGTGGATGACGACCCGATGACACCCCTGCTGGGGCACTCGATCACTTACCGTATCGCTGTCGGTTCACAGGCGGGGCGAAAGGTGTTCACTTTGCAAACTCTGCCGACCAGTGGTGATCCGTTCGGTGACGGGATTGGCAAGGTAGCCGGGTTCAGCCTGCACGCCGGCGTGGCGGCCAGGGCCGATGAACGCAAGAAGCTCGAACGGCTGTGCCGGTACATCAGCCGCCCGGCGGTATCCGAGAAGCGGCTGTCGTTAACACGAGGCGGCAACGTGCGCTACCAGCTCAAGACGCCGTACCGGGACGGCACCACGCACGTCATTTTCGAACCATTGGATTTCATTGCAAGGCTGGCCGCCCTGGTACCGAAGCCCAGAGTCAACCTAACCCGCTTCCACGGGGTGTTCGCACCCAACAGTCGGCACCGGGCGTTGGTCACGCCGGCAAAACGGGGCAGGGGCAACAAGGTCAGGGTGGCTGATGAACCGGCAACACCAGCACAACGGCGAGCGTCGATGACATGGGCGCAACGGCTCAAGCGTGTTTTCAATATCGACATCGAGACCTGCAGCGGCTGCGGCGGCGCCATGAAAGTCATCGCCTGCATTGAAGACCCTATAGTGATCAAGCAGATCCTTGATCACCTGAAGCACAAAGCCGAAACCAGCGGGACCAGGGCGTTACCCGAAAGCCGGGCGCCACCGGCTGAGCTGCTCCTGGGTCTGTTTGACTGACGAGCCTGAAGGCCAACGATACCAATCAAAATGCTGCGTTCACAGCGCCGCGGCAGGGATCCGCCGTGCTGGTTGTCGGAAAAGGAGCCGCTAGTGGGAAAGAGGAGGGTAAATTTTCAGCGTTGCTGGCTCCCCGTCAGCCGGATTGGGTTGCATCGCAGGGGTGTCGAAAGAGTCAACTGCGGTCCAAAGCTGTTGGACTTGGGTGAAAAGGGCGTTTATTCTTCCTATACGTTGACCAGTACCCATCACCGCTTCAACTTCCTGTTCTCGCCACAGCAGTCCAGAGAGAGATATCAGCAGTGCGCAGGGAATCGCCCAGGCGAGCAGCTCAAAACTGCTGAGATCTGGCAGCAATGTCAGTGTCATAACCAAAGAGATCGACAAGGGAGAAAAGATAGGCGCAGCGCCAAAACCACGGAGCACCGCGCGGGTGGCATTGCGGGTTGCCGGTGAATCGCCAGTGCGGCGAATCCGTTCCGCCACCAGGCTGCCAATAACGCCCACAGAACCCACATTGATGGGAATGGCCAGCAGAGTTGTGCCAAACGCCAAACTCAGATAGCGGCGCGAGGGTTTGCCATTAAAAAGGCTAACGGAGATTCGCTGCAAATCCCTTGTGCGCCCCAACACCGAAGACAACAAAGTGACCGACAAAATAAGGGAGGTCAGCGCCAGCATATTCGCGACGGCAGGTTTGAGCATCGCCGCATGGTTAACCCAGGCATATAGGGCAGCCAACCCCGCCATGGCAAATACCACCCTGGGCACCCTGCGCAAATGGCGCCATTCCAGGGCAATAACCAGGATCACCGCGATTGAACCAATCAGTTTTGCGCCAGGGAAAAAGTGAAAAATACCTGCCAGCAGTGCCAGATACGCGATGGCGGAACGAGGTGTTATCACAATGATGGTGCCCAACGGGAGAAGTGAAGACTTATTGTAATAAAGCTGTGGCAATGTCGCTAATAACAACTTCGTAGGGGGCAACTGCAGAAAGTGGCTCCAAGCTCAATCAGCAAAGATGAACGACTATTTCCTTGCGGAGACCAGCCTTCACTCACTAAAATGAAATCAGCATCTGTTCGAGCAAAGAAACTTTGGCCAAGGAGCTTCTGCTGATTGACATCGCGTCCGTTTCGCGACAGAACCTCAGCCTCGACTCCGGTCTATAATCATGGATACAGCGAATTCAACAGATTATAGGTTCTCGCCCACATGGCAATGGCGTAAATCTGAGCTTGCCTGGATTGGCTCTCACTTGCATAAAAACCCACCAAATGACAACGGAGCACAGCACCATGACTGAGATTAAAGCCTACAAGGTTTGGGATGCGGGCACCCGCTGGTTTCACTGGATTAACCTGATCTGCATCCTCGGCCTGACGGCTGTAGGCCTGGTGATACTCAACGCGGGCAGCCTTGAAATAGCCAATACCGGCAAGCTTCAGCTGAAAACCGTCCATGTATGGATCGGCTATATCTTCGCCACCAACCTGCTGTGGCGCTTTGTGTGGGCGTTTTTTGGCAACACCCATGCCAGATGGCCTGCCCTGCTTCCCGGAGGCAAAGGCTACGGCGCCAGACTGCGCAGCTATATAGGCGCGTTTTTTTCAGACAAGCCCCAAGTTTATCTCGGCCACAACCCCGCCGGGCGCATTGCAGTTACTCTATTGTTAATCCTGCTCAGCATTCAGGCCGTTACCGGGCTGGTACTGGCAGGAACCGACCTCTTCATGCCACCATTCGGCCATTGGATTGCCCAATGGGTTGCAGCCCCGGGCATTGCCCCCGACACCCTGGTGGGCTATGCGCCGGAAATGTACGACCAAACCGCCTATGAAGCCATGCGCGCTTTTCGCAAACCCTTTATCACCACCCACCTTTACAGTTTTTATGCCCTAATGATTACGATTGTTGTCCATATCGCTGCGGTGGTTATCACCGATATTCGCGAAGGCGGCAATATCATTTCCGCCATGTTTACCGGTAAAAAGACGCTGAAGGGCAAGCCGGAGGATGGCCAATAAAGCGCACCTTATTTCACATCAAAAAATACAACCGCGCTCTACCCTTAACTCAATATAAAAAGAAAGTGACGAAAAATTTTTGTGCTGTATGTTGAGGTAGATGACAGGATGGGGCGCATTCTTCAAAAGTGCTACACTTCCTTATCAGTGACAACCAATAACTGTAGAAAACAGCGGAAATCCGCCATGATCGACCCCAGTAGCCTGTCAAACGGTTCCACCATACACCGGCAAAACGCGAGTTTTGCCCGCGAGGTTATTGCCAAGTCAAAGGCCAGTGCTGCCGCCATTTTTCTCTACGATAAAAGCCAGGCCAGCCCGGTTAACTTCCTCTACGAAACCGGCATCCCTGCCAGCATTACCGCGCTCTACACCAACGGCGTTTACCGTGACGACCCCATGCTGCAGTATTCAACGTCGCCAGAACGGGACTGCCATCGCTTTACCGGCACCAATTATTGCCAGCGCCTGGAACCCAATCTCGAACCCTATCAGGAACACAACGACCGCTACTGGCATGCCCTGGGTCGCGCCGGTTTCAGGGAAACCGCCACCAGCCTCAAGGCCGTATCCAGGGATATTTATCTGGTGGTGGGTTTATTGCTGGCGGAATCCCGAAGCAGAAAAGGCGCCCACCTCTGTGTGGAAAATGCCATGACCGCCGTGGACAACTGGCTGGAGGCGTGCCATCACGCCATTGTCGATGCTGCCGTGAGGCAGTGTTTTTTCCCACCGCGACAACCACAGTTAAAAACAGATCTGCCAGCTGAGGCAAACCGAGTCACCAATAGAGAATGGCAGGTGATTGCCGAATTAATGGCCGGCTGCAGCAATAAGCAGATCAGCGCCAAACTGGGCGTTGCCGAGCACACCGTTGAAAACCACCTGAAAAATATTTACAAAAAATTTGCTGTCCGCAGCCGCACCGCATTGATTGCCAAAATAACCAGCACTCCGTAGCGTTTCCTGCCAAAAACTGAACAATAAGCCACAAGTTGGGATTCCATCCCAAGCCAACCGTAGCGGATTTCCGCCATAGACACCCCCCTATTGGCACCTATAGACTCCAGTCCTGTGTAATCAAAACTCAGTCACGGCTTCCGTTGCTTTTGCTCCCATCAGCACAATTGCAAAACCTTAAACTGCTGAAGGTGAGCACAAGCCAACATTCGCGCCGGGAACATAATTCTAAAGGACGCACTATGATGGCAAGCCAACAACCCAGTGGCGCCCCTGTGGATATTCGCCAAGCGCCAACGGCGGAGTTTATCGCTGAACTTCGCCGCCGCTATCCCACCGAGGCGGAAATTGACCGCGTCCTGACGCGGAAAATGGCCCAGCGCGGCAAAGGTGTATTTGTACCTGTCACTTTTGAACAGATCAGCCAATGCCTGGAGGCCATGCTCCACAAAAAACTCAACCACGGCTTTCGCATTGTCAACGCCCGCTGGATGACAGGGGGCTCGTCAAAGCTGCAAATCAGTTTTGAGCTGGAATGGCAGGGGCTGGACGGTTCGCAACCCCGCCACATCACCCCCATGGTGCTGCGCATGAGCCCATCGGAATCCATTGTTGAAACCTCCCGCCGCCGGGAGTTTCAGGTGATAAAAGCTTTGGCGGCGCAAATTCCCGTACCCGATTGCTATTGGGAAGACGAGGACATGGAATTCTTTCCCTACCCGGCAATGGTGTTCGGTTTTGTTGAGGGTGTCGCCAAGCCCGCTTCCGATACCTCCCAGCAGGTTACGGGGCTAGGCATTAATTACGGCGCCAGGCTGCGCACCAGGGTCACCGATGAGTTTATGGGCGGCGTCGCCGCCTTTCACAATGCCGATATTTCCACCATGGATCTGAACGCCTTTGAAATCCCCAAGGTGGGCACCAACGAAGGTGTTCGCAAACAGGTCAATATGTGGCGGCGAATCTGGGAGGAGGATCGCGGCGAAGACGAACCCCTGGTGCAATTGGCGGGCAACTGGCTGGAAGACAACGCCCCGGTTCTGGACCATGTCTCCATCGTTCACGGCGACTGCCGCAGCGGCAATTATTTGATCTCCGAAGACGACGGCCATATCACCGCCTGGCTCGACTGGGAGCTGGCAGTGCTGGGCGACCGCCATCAGGATCTCACCTGGGCGACATCACTGGCCTACAGCCATATCGCAGAAGACGGCAAAACCCTGTTGGTCAACGGCATGCTGCCCCTCGATGAATTCTACGCCGCCTACGAAAAAGCCACGGGGCTGAATGTAGACCCCCAGCGCATCAACTATTTTCGCGTCTATAACGCCTGGGTGTCTTACATTGTTTGTGTAGCCACGGGCTACCGGGTGGCGAAGGGCGGCAAATCCCACCAGGATATTGTTCTCACCTGGCTCAACGGCATCGGCGGCCTGCTGATGGAACAGTTGCGCCACAACCTGATGGAGGCCACGCGATGATTCCCGAAATTGATACCCAGCTCGCCGCCGTTATCAAATCCCTGAGCGACAATGTGCTGCCCGCAGTGGATAGCAGCAATCCTCTCGCTGGCGAGCAGATTCGCCTCTGCCTCGCCACCCTGGGAATGATCAAAAAACGCCTACCTGATTTGCACCGCTATCAGCGCCATGAGCTGGAGTTAAATCTCGACCTGCTGACCTCGCTCGCTGAGGTTGCCACGAACGCAGGCCTTGCCATTCCAGATTTGACAACAGCTCTAAACAGTAGCCGCGAAACCCTGAACGACGCCACAATGGGGGCGACAGAGATCGAGCAACAGGTTCGAGCTGTCAAGGACAAGGCCGTCTCTGTTGTCAACGCCGCCAGGGGAACCGCAGCGGAAACCGAGGTGATGGCGTCGGTGCTCAACACCCAGGAAGCCATGGATCTGTGCCGCCGCGCCTGGACGCTGGAGATGGGTTTTGAGCCTGACCCGAGCCAAATCCCTGCTCTTAATCAATTACTGTGTCGCCAGGATTAATTGCCATGATAGATAAAGACCATCCCAGCGAAACCTGGATTGCCGACCTTCGCACACGCTTTCCCTGCGAAGCGGAAGTCGACTGGGTGCTGACCCGCAAGCTGCGCAACCGTGCAGGTGCTGCCTATACGCCGGTAAAGCTCGACCAGCTTTGCGCTGCCGTCACCGATCTGCTCAATGCCGAATTGCACGATGCCTTTGAGGTGAAAAACCCCCGCTGGCTGTCCGGCGGCGCCTCCAAGTTGCAAATGGCTTTTGAGCTCGACTGGCATCAACCCGGCGTCGGCAGAACCACCACGCCACTGGTGTTGCGCATGGAACCTGCAGCGTCCATTGTTGAAACCAGCAGGCTGCGGGAATTTGAACTGATCAAGGCGTTTGAAGGCATTGTGCCGGTGCCACCGGTTTTCTGGGTGGATCGGGAAGGCAAATATCTGCCCTACCCCGCGCTGATTTACGGTTTTGCCAAGGGTGTCACCAAGCCCTCCACCGCCGCCAGCGGTGTTTCCGGCACCGGCATTAATTTTGGCGTTGAATTGCGCAAAACCCTCAGTAAACAATTTGTCGAACAACTCGCCGCCATTCACACTTTTGATTGGAGCAAGGCACAACTGAGCAGCTTCAGTGTGCCCGCTAAAAATTCCACCGAAGGTGTGGAGTGGCAGATCAACTGGTGGGAGCGGGTGTGGACGGAAGACGCCAACGAAGAAGTGCCACTGATGCGTTTTGCCGCCAAATGGATGCGCGCCAATATGCCAATCATCGACCATGTCTCCCTGCTCCACGGCGATTACCGCAGCGGCAATTTCCTCTTCACGGAAGAGAACTCACAAATCAGCGCCTGGCTAGACTGGGAAACCGGCCACCTCGGCGACCGCCACGAAGACATTGCCTACAGCATCTGCAAACCCTGGGGGCATATGGCGGAAGACGGCAAAACCTTTCTGGTGTGCGGCATGATGTCGGAGCCGGAATTCTACGAGGCCTACGAAAAAGCCTCCGGCTTGAGTGTCGATAAAAAGCGCCTCAATTTCTACCGTATTCTCAACGCCTACAAACTCAACAGCATTGCCCTGGCCACGGCCTACAGAGCTGTAGCTGGCGGCAAAACCCATCAGGACATCGTGCTCGGCTGTGTGATGGGCGCCAGTTACCTGTTTATGGACGATCTTCGTCAAACCCTGGAAGAGGTGGCCTAAGATGGAAATTCGCGCTGATTTTCAGCTAAAAAGTGTTATCAAAGCACTTAAAGACAATGTCATTCCCGCCGTTGACCCCAATCACAAAATGGCGGTGGAGCAGGCACACCTCGCCGTGCATGTGCTACAGGTGTTGGCCGACAAGCTGCCCATGCAATACCGCTACGACCGCCACGAACTCAACCAGTATGTGAACCTTGCCGAGAAGCTGGGAACACAAATTTCCGGCGGCGCCAAAACCACGGACGCCCTCGCCCAATTGGAGGCGTTGGTGGAACCCGGAAAGAATACCCTCGAGCGCGCCCGCGCCGAACCCATCGAACTGGAACAAGCGCTGTTGCACCTTCGCGCCAAGGTCGGGGATCTGGTGGAAGCCGCTCTTGAAGACGGCGATGAAACCAGCCAAAAACACCTCGAAAAGGAAATTATGGCGTCTGCCCGGGAGCAATTGACCCGAGAAAGATCCTGGCTGATTCCCATGGGCTTTGAACCAGACCCTGCCGCACTTACCCCTGTCAAGCAATTGCTCGACCCCGTTAAATAATTAAAGGCTTCAATATGACTGTAGACATCGACCCCGAAGGCTATGTACCCGCCACCGACCACCCCAAGTGGAACCAGAGCCTGGTGTGCCACTGCTACGATCCGGATACCAAAGTGGGTTGTTTTATTCGCGTCGGCATTCAGGAAAATCTCAAGGAATCCAACACCTGGTTTATTTTTTTCAAAGACGGCAAACCCCTGTTTACCCGCGCCAATATGAACCTGCCCTACACCGAAGAGCGCATGAATCCCGGCATGAAAATCGCCGGTATGGAAATTACCGTACTGGAGCCTTTAAACAAGGTGCGCGTGCGTTTTGATGAAGCGGATTTTGCCTGTGACCTGGTGTGGACGGGCATTTACAACCCGGCCATGAAAGACTGCGTGGCCATGAGCCAGGATCAGGACGGCTCCTTTGCCCGCGAGCTGATGAATGTTCACCTCGAAGGCCCCTACCGCATCACCGGCACCGTTACCATTCGCGGCAAGGAAACCCTCAACATTAACGGCACCGGCTACCGCGATGTTTCCTACGGCCCCCGCAACTGGGACGCCATGCAGCACTACCGCCTCGCCTGGCCGTATTTTCCGGAAAAAAACATCACCTTCGCCACGGTGCACGGCGTCTCCACCGAAGGCCACAGCGCCTACCTGAAAATGATGCACGATGGAGAAGACTGGATCGGCATCAAAAGCGTCGATGCCAAAAATACCTACGGCGAAGACGATATGACCATCAAAACCATGGACTGGACCATCGTCGACGACAAAGACCGCACCTGGCAATTTAGCGCCAAGTATATTTTCAACTGGATTTTTCCCCTCGACACCTTTGTGCTCACCGAACAGTTTATGGAATACCGCCTCAGCGACGGCACTGTCGGCTATGGCCTGGCGGAAAGCGGCTACAGGCTGCCCTGGGAGGGTAATGGCGGCTAATGATTTATTTGGGGAAGCCCTGATTAGGGAAGCCCTGATTAATGTCATTCCCGCGCAGGCGGGAATCTATAATCCCTTGATTTTTCTGGACTCCCGCCTACGCGGGAGTGACGAAAAAAGAGTTAATCAGTCAAGGAGGTAGCGTTCTTCCTACACAGAAATGCCAGCAGCAGAACCGTTTAAATTTTGAACCAACAATGAGGTCAACAATGAATACCAAGACAGTATGGGATCCCGAAGGCTATGTTCCGGCCACCGACAATGAAAAATGGAACCAAAGCTATTTCTACGGCTGTTACGATCCGGAAACCCGCATCGGCTGCATGATTCGCGTCGGCATTCTCGAAAACCAGAAAGAAACCAACGGTTTTGTGATTTTTTTCCGCGACGGCCAGCCCCTGTTTACCCGCATCAATATGAACCTGCCCTACTTCAAGGAAAGGCTCGCCGACGGCTTTGAAATTGCCGGTGTTCATTTCAGTGCCCCTGAGCCGCTGCAAAGTTCGCGCATTCAGTTTTCCAGCAAGGATTTTTCCTTTGATCTCACCTGGGAAGGGATTTACAACCCGCCCATGATCGACTGCGTGGAAATGAGCAAAGATCAGGATGGCACCTTCGCCAAGGAAATGATGAACGTCCACCTCGAAGGCCCCTACCGCATCACCGGTTCGGTAACCATTCGCGAAGAAGGTGACGTCAACATCAACGGCACCGGCTACCGCGATCTCAGTTACGGCCCGCGCAACTGGGACATCATGCACACCTACCGTCTCGCCTGGCCGTATTTTCCCGCTAAAAATATCACCTTTGCCACCGTCCACGGCCAGTCTGTGCACGGCCAGTCCGCCTATTTGAAAATGATGCACGACGGCAATGAATGGCTGGGCGTGAAATCCATGACGCCGAAAAATGACTACTACGAAGACAACATGGGCATCAAGGCCATGCACTGGAAAGTGGTGGACGAAAAAGACCGGGAGTGGCAATTTACCGCGAAAAATATTTTTCGCTGGTTTATTCCCCTCGACACATTCTGCATGACCGAACAGATTATGGAATACCAGCTCCTCGGTGAAAACGGCGAAACCACTGTGGGTTACGGCCTCGGCGAATGCGGCTACCGCTTTCCGTTTAAAGGCAACGGCAGTTGAGCGGCGCGCTGCCGAGAAATTCCGCCATCTCTTTCAAACATTAAGGAAATTCTGATTAATTCCGCTTTCGTCACTCCCGCGCAGGCGGGAGTCCAGAAAAACCAAGGAATCATAAATTCCCGCCTGCGCGGGAATGACATTAATCAGAGTTTCACCATAGACATCAAAACAAACACTGAAAAAGTCATTTAAATTTCACAGGTACAGTTGCCATGATTACAGATCAAGACACCGAATATCACATTCCCCCGGACATCAACTACAAATTCGCGGAAACCAATTATTTTATCGCCGTGATTCCCGAGGAGCGCATTCTCGCCACCTTTTACACAGTGACCCGCAAAAGTGTTGGCGTCTGCCTTGTCGACGTTGCCATTTACGGCTGCCTCAGCGACAACCGCGCCGAAATGCTCTATCTGGATTCACAGCAGCAATTACCCGCACCGGAAAAACTGTCCCGTTTCGAAACCCCCAACGGCATGAAAGTAATTGCCAAAAACGCTCGGGAGTATGAGCTGGATTATGTGGGTTTTGACGATACCGAAGCCCACCTCTCCTTTGTCGGCCTTCACGAACCTTTCGATATTCACGACCCCAGGCTCAGCCCCAAAGCGACCCCCGATGACGACAAAGCGCGGGAGGAAGGTTCCGGCCTCGGCAAAGCCTACGGCAACCATTTCGACCTCACCTGCAGAGCCCAGGGCACCCTGAAAATTCGCGGCAAAACCTACAAGGTCGACTGCATCACCACTATGGATCACAGCTGGGGCGAACGCTGTGAAGCGGGTCTGCGCGCCATGACCTGGATGAACGCCAACTTCAGCGAAAACTACGGCTTGCACTGGATCACGTCGCTGGATTTCACCAAGCCCGCCGATCAGCAACACAAGCTTGCCCACGGCTATGTTTTTGAGAACGGCGAACTTTACGGCCTCACCGACCTCGAACTCAAATCCAACCGCCTCGGCACCATCAGTGTCGCCCTCGACCTGGAAGCCACCGACGTGCGCGGCAAAAAACACATCATGTACGGCACGCCATTGGTGGGCGCGCCCTGGTCCTGTTACACCCAGATTATGCTCTACGTGGCCATGACCCGCTGGATCACCGACAAAGGCGAAATCGGCTATGGCCTCAATATGGAAAACTACCCCTTCGACATGATGGCGCGCCTGCGGGGCAGACGCTGGACAGAATTGCCGGGGAATTTGAATACCTGAGGTGTGGCTTATTGCGTCTCGTTTCCAGGCTTCGGCGTGGCAATGTTCACCCGCACATTCTGTGGCCATGCAGGAGCGCGGGCACCGGGAAGCTAGGGAAATTCTGATTAATGTCATTCCCCCCTGCGCGCACTACTGTCCGGAATAAATAGAGGCTGCTTTCCTTAAGCCTGAAAAAGTAAGGAGGTTGAATGATTCTGAGCACATCGAGACTTAAACGAAAGCCTTCAAGACCGGGTTTGAAGTGCTGATGACCCCCTTTACCTACAAGGCGGTGAGCTTTCTTAAGTCCAGGGAAGGGGTTGATGTCTACGACAGAGACACAAATTTTACGCCCTTCACCCTGAAAGACTGAGTATGTTCGAACAGATATTAACGCATTTGCAGGTCATCGAAGGGGACATCACGCAGCTCAGTGTGGATGCTGTGGTCAATGCCGCCAACGAGGGGCTGGCCGGCGGCGGTGGTGTGGATGGCGCCATTCATCGCGCTGCGGGCCATGAGCAGCTGCAAGCGGCCTGTCGGGTCATAGGCAGCTGCCCCACAGGGCAGGTAAAGGTAACGCCGGGGTTTAATCTGCCCGCCAGGTATATATTTCATGCGGTGGGGCCGGTATGGCGGGGTGGTGGTTACAATGAGGAGGCGCTGCTGGCTGATTGCTATAAAAATGCCCTTCGCCTGGCGAAGGAGTATGATGTCTCCTCTATTGGGTTTCCGGCCATTAGCTGCGGTGTTTATGGATATCCTGTTACCCCGGCCGTAAACTGCGCCGTATCAACTGTGGTTCAGTATTTGCAGCGCTCTTTTCTGCAACAGGGAGAGGAAGCCTGTAGCGAGCCCTTTATACCGGACGTTGTTTTTTGTTGCTTTTCCAATGAGATAGCAAAAGCTTATATTGAGACGATAAAAAGATATGGCACTTTTCCCCAAGATTCCTGAGGATGCAATTTTTTTGAGCCGGGACGAAGTAACCAATCCCCTGGCAACCTACTCCAAACACAGCTTTGAGCTGGAAGGACGTCAATGGCCTTCAGTGGAGCACTATTTTCAGGGGATGAAGTTCTCTGATGCGGCTCTGCAACAGAAAATTATTGAAGCGCCCCATCCCAGAGACGCAGTGAAGATTGCCAAACGTAACTTCCTTAGAAAGCGCAAGGACTGGAAGAAAATTCAGCGGGTGGTGATGACAAGGGGTACCTACATCAAATGCCGAACCCATCCCGAGGTGACGGAAGCACTATTGGAGACAGGGAATGTTCCGATCATTGAGGCGAGCCTCTACGATCACTACTGGGGTTGCGGCCGGGATCAGCGTGGTGAAAATCACTACGGCAAGATACTGATGGAGATTCGCGCCAGATTGCGGGAAGAGGCGTCTTAGGGCTCAGTTCTGGGTACGCCCCTCGCTTTGATACTTAGCCCTGATAGCCTCGTCGCAAGCGACCGGGCATTCGAGTAAGCAGCTCGTAACCGATGGTATTGGCGCAGGCTGCCACTTCAGATACTTTCAGCTTTTTCCCCCACAATTCAACCGGGCTGCCAGTATGCACATTGTGCAGGCCCGTAACGTCCACAGTAATCAAATCCATTGACACCCTGCCAGCAAGAGCAGCTCGCTGGCCTTCTATCAGGACGGGTGTGCCCGAGGGTGCATTGCGGGGATAGCCGTCGCCATAGCCGACCGGAATCGTGGCTATTGTGGCGGAGCCCTCTGCCTTCCAGGTGGCGCCATAGCCCACGGTTTCTCCCTTGCCAATGTGGCGCAGGGAAATCACTCGGGATTGAAACGACATCACCGGTTGCAGGTTGTCTGCTTCCGGGTGGGCACAGGTAAACGGTGAATCCCCATAGAGCATATATCCCGGCCGGTTCCACTCCCTGCGGGCCTGGGGCCAGCCCAGCAGGCCGGGGGAGTTGGCAATGCTTAAGGGGGCGTTAAGAGGCATAGCCAATGCGTCGAGGTATCGTATCTGATCAAGAGTCATGTCCTTGTCCAGTTCGTCGGCGCAGGCGAGGTGCGTGGCGAGAATGACCGGTTTGGCGATATTGGGGGAGTCGAGCAGACGCTGGTAGAACGAGGATACATCCTTCATCGGTGCTCCCAGGCGATGCATACCTGTATCCACCTTCAGCCACACAGTGACCGGGCGGGGTAATTTGGCGGCGATCAGGGCGTCTACCTGCTCTCGATTTTCGATCATCAGCCAAAAGTTATGTTGTTCCGCTAGTTTCAGTTCCTCTACCTGAAAAAAACCTTCCAGTAACAGCAAAGGCTGGCTGATGCCGCCCGCTCTCAACTCCAGTGCCTCTTCGGTGCAGGCGATGGCAAACGCCGGAGCCTTCTGAGCCAGTGCTTTGGCAGCTGGCAACATGCCGTGACCATAGGCATTGGCCTTGATTACGGCGATATTTTGCGAGTGGGGCGCCAGGGCCTGGCTCAGTTCATAGTTGTGGCGCAGGGCATTGAGGTCAACCAGTGCTTGGGAAGGGCGGGTCATGGGGGCTATTTTTGGGATCCGTTATCGTTGGCTATTATAGCCCCAGCTACTATAGATTTAGCCACAGCGTCCACGGAGCCATCCTTGAGTAACAGCCGCAACTCATCGCCGGATTTGACGTCGGCGACAGAGCTGATGACATGTTCGTCCCTGCCTCTAACCACGGCGTATCCCCGTTCCAGTGTGCTGAGTGGACTGACCGCATTCAGCGTGCCTGCCAACGCGCGGAGCCGTTGCCGATGCTGGTTTAGCCTACTGTCGAAGGCCCTTTTCAAGCGCTGCTCCAGCAAGCTGTTTTGTTGCTTGTAAAGCTTGAGCCGGGTTTGGGGGTGTACCTGAGCAAGGCGATTTTGCAGGTATTGCAGCTGTGTGCGTCGGTCATTGTTTTGGCGTTGCCAAATTTGGGTCAGCCTGATTTGCAGATGATCCAGGTGCTGTGCCCGTTGTTCCAGCAGGGCTTTGGGTGTTCGAAGACGTTTTTTGCAGTGTTCCAGCGCCTGCTGTTTGTGACGAAGAGCAAGCCCGGTGCGCAGTGCCAGTTGCTGCCTTAGTCTGGCGAGACGATCTTGCAGCTCCGCTTTATTCGGTCCTGCCAGTTCAGCGGCCGCTGAGGGAGTAGGTGCTCTCAAATCGGCGACAAAATCCGTAATAGTGAAGTCGGTTTCATGGCCGACACCGCTGATAATCGGAATCAGGCTATCGAAAACTGCCCTTGCAACGGCTTCTTCATTAAACGCCCAAAGATCCTCAATAGAACCGCCCCCTCGAGCCACGATAAGGGTGTCCGCCTCATTGTGTTCGTTGGCCAAACGAAGGGCGTCAATCAATCCGGTGATGGCTTCCTTGCCCTGTACAGGGGTCGTGTAGACATTGATTTTGACCCAGGGATAGCGGCGGTGGCACACATGGAGAATATCTCTAAGGGCGGCGCCTGTGGCGGAGGTAATGACACCTATGCACTGGGGGTAGGGTGCGACGGGCTTTTTATAGGCTGTATCAAAAAGCCCTTCCTGTTCGAGCCGGGCTTTTAATGCTTCATAGCGTTGTTGCAGGAGTCCGGCCCCATCGGCTTCCATATGTTCGATAATAAACTGGTAGTCGCCCCGGGGCTCATAAAGGCTTACTCGACCTCGCACCAGCACCTGATCGCCGTTTTGTGGCTGAATTTTCACCAGGCCGTTGCGCCCTCTGAACATGGCGCAGCGAATCTGGGCGTTGTCATCTTTCAGTGTCAGATACCAGTGGCCGGAGCCGGGCCGGGAAAAATTAGAAATCTCGCCGCGCACCCATAACAGGGGCATATGGATTTCGAGCAATTGCCGGGCGCGACGGTTTAACTGGCTGATGCTGAGGACCTGGCGGTCGGACGACTGGGCTGGGATGTGATCTGTCATGGGGCGATTGTAGAGCGGTGGCACGTTCAAGTATAGAAATCCGGCCAAACCCGTTATTTTTCTCTGGTTTACCCGGCCGGGCGCGGGCTTTATAATCGCCGGTTCTCTAACTCCTGCCAGGATGGGTGCATTTATGACACGTATTGCCTACGAAGCGCTGACATTTGACGATGTTTTGCTGGTCCCTGGCTACTCTGAGGTGGTGGCCAAGGATGTGAGTCTTAAAACGCGTCTCACTCGGGATATTGAAATGAATATTCCGCTGTTGTCTGCCGCCATGGATACGGTCACTGAGTCCCGCCTCGCCATTGCACTGGCTCAGGAAGGCGGTGTAGGTATCGTCCACAAGAGTATGACCCTTGAAGCTCAGGCGCTGGAAGTGAGGGCCGTCAAAAAATATGAAAGCGGTGTGGTCAAGGATCCTATCTGTATCGACAACTCGGCCACTGTGGGCGAACTGTTGTCACTGACCAAGAACAACAATATTTCCGGTGTTCCTGTGCTTAATAATGGCGAACTCGTGGGCATAGTAACCCGCCGCGACGTGCGTTTTATTTCTGACCTCAATATTCCCGTCGCTCAGGTGATGACGCCAAAAGATCGTCTGGTCACCGTTCAGGAGGGGGCCGAATCTGAAGAGGTTAAAGCCCTGTTACATAAATACCGTATTGAAAAGATATTGGTGGTTAACGACAAATTCGATCTGCGAGGCCTGATTACCGTCAAGGATATCGACCTGGCAGAGCAGTTCCCCAGCGCCTGTAAGGACGATCAGGGCCGTTTGCGGGTTGGTGCTTCTGTTGGTACCAGTGCCGATACCGATGCTCGGGTTGACGCCCTGGTTCATGCCGGCGTCGATGTGCTAGTGGTAGACACCGCCCACGGCCACTCCCGCAACGTGCTGGAGCGGGTTAAACGTATCAAGGAAGCCTATCCGGATATTCAGGTGATTGGCGGCAATATCGCCAGTGGCGATGCGGCTAAAGCCTTGGTGGCTGCAGGTGCCGACGGGGTTAAAGTAGGTATTGGCCCCGGCTCAATCTGCACCACCCGCATTGTTACCGGTGTCGGCGTGCCGCAAATTTCAGCGATTTCAGAGACAGTGGCCGCCCTCAAGGGCACCAATGTGCCGGTTATTGCCGACGGTGGCATTCGCTATTCCGGCGATATTGCCAAAGCCATTGCGGCAGGTGCCCACGCGGTGATGATGGGCTCGATGTTTGCGGGTACCGAAGAGGCCCCCGGTGAAATAGAACTTTATCAGGGTCGAACGTACAAGGCTTATCGTGGTATGGGTTCCCTTGGGGCCATGTCCCGCACCCAGGGCTCCAGTGATCGCTACTTTCAGGAAGCCAGCGCCGTTGAGAAGCTGGTGCCCGAAGGCATTGAAGGCAGGGTGCCCTACAAAGGCCCGATCTCTGCCATTATTCATCAGATGATGGGCGGCTTGCGTTCATCCATGGGCTATACCGGTAGTCTGACCATCGATGAAATGCGCACTAATCCCAAGTTTGTTCGAGTGACATCTGCGGGTATGGGTGAAAGCCATGTTCACGATGTGTCGATTACCAAGGAAGCGCCTAATTATCCCGTAGGTGGTCGCTAAACAGGTTTGCCTTGCCAGTCCTTTGAGACTAAAAGGCCCCTGCTTTTGGTAAAGAGAGCTACAACTGCTTGTTTATTCTTGGGTAAATTCCTTGTTTGCAGCTCTTGCCACCTCTTCCTGTCATCTTCGGTGACGGTTTAACTAACAGTCTGTTGATTTATCAAAGGTTAAAAAATGAGCCAAAACATTCACGCCCAAAAGATACTTATTCTCGATTTTGGCTCTCAGTACACTCAACTTATCGCCCGCCGTATTCGTGAAGTTGGTGTCTACTGTGAAATCTATGCCTGGGACATCACTGATGAGGATATTCGCGCCTTTGATCCCAACGGCATTATTCTTTCCGGTGGCCCGGAGTCGGTAACTGGCGGTGAAGGTTCCCCCCGAGCCCCGGGACTGGTCTTTGAGCTAAATGTGCCTGTGCTCGGCATCTGCTACGGCATGCAGACCATGGCCGAGCAGTTCGGCGGTAGAGTGCAGGGCTCCAACGTACAGGAATTTGGCTACGCTCAGGTCAGGCTTCACGGGCAAAATGATTTTTTCCGTGATATTCGCGATCATGTGGATCACGGAGACGGCGCTTCATTACTGGACGTGTGGATGAGCCACGGTGACAAAGTCGTCGAGTTGCCGCCGGGCTTTGAATGTATCGCCTCAACGCCATCCTGCCCTATCGCCGGAATGCGCAGCCTCGACAAACCGTTCTACGGCATTCAGTTTCACCCGGAGGTGACCCACACCCTTCAGGGCACACGTATGTTTGAGCATTTCGCCAATGACATCTGTGGCTGTGAGTCCCTGTGGACACCCGCCAATATCATCGACGACGCGATCAACCGGGTTCGCCAACAGGTGGGCTCTGATAAGGTCTTGCTGGGGCTATCCGGCGGCGTCGATTCCTCCGTGGTCGCAGCCCTGTTGCATAAGGCCATCGGCGATCAGTTAACCTGCGTTTTTGTCGATAACGGTCTGCTTCGTAAACACGAAGGGGATCAGGTGATGGATATGTTCGCCCGCAATATGGGGGTGAAAGTCATTCGTGCAGATGCTGAAGAGCGTTTTCTCGACAAACTCAAAGGCGTGTCAGACCCCGAGGCCAAGCGCAAAGTCATCGGCAATATGTTTATCGAGGTTTTTGACGAGGAGGCCACCAAGCTTAAAGACGTTAACTGGCTTGCCCAGGGCACGATTTATCCGGATGTGATCGAATCCGCAGCCTCAAAAACCGGCAAGGCCCACGTCATCAAATCCCACCACAATGTGGGCGGTTTGCCGGACGATATGAAAATGTCCCTTGTCGAGCCCTTGCGGGAACTGTTCAAAGACGAAGTGCGCAAGATCGGTGTGGAACTGGGATTACCCTACGATATGGTCTACCGCCACCCGTTTCCCGGTCCCGGCCTTGGTGTGCGAATTCTCGGTGAAGTGAAAAAAGAATACGCCGACATTCTTCGCGAAGCTGACGCCATCTTTATCGAAGAATTGCACAACGCCGACTGGTACCATAAAACCAGCCAGGCCTTCGCCGTCTTTCTCCCGGTAAAATCTGTAGGTGTGGTAGGGGATGCCCGCCGTTACGAATGGGTCATTGCCCTGCGCGCCGTGGAAACCATCGACTTTATGACTGCCCGCTGGGCGCACCTGCCTTATGAGCTGTTGGAGACGGTATCGAACCGTATTATCAACGAAATCAGCGGTGTCTCAAGGGTAACCTATGATGTGTCGAGCAAGCCGCCAGCGACCATTGAGTGGGAGTGACGGGCACTGGCTGGCAATGTCTAGCAACGGCAGGCATTTCGGCTGAGGGTAAAAGAACTTTCCGCTAAGCGATAGACTGTATGTAAACACAGTATTGCAAGGACGCGGAACATGCCTCATGTGGCGGCCAGGACGGCCAGCCGGGATCGGGATACTGGTCGTTACCAGAGCCACCGACCCGAGCAAACCCTTCTCTATCAGATCGTTGACGAGTATTACCCGGCATTCGCTGCGCTTATGGCAGAGCAGGGAAAGGAATTGCCGGGCTATGTGCAACGGGAATTTGAAGAATTTCTCCAATGCGGGCGGCTGGAGCATGGCTTTCTACGGGTTCGCTGCGAGTCTTGCCACGCCGAGCACCTGGTCGCTTTCAGCTGTAAGCGTCGCGGTTTCTGCCCGAGCTGTGGGGCGCGGCGGATGGCCGAAAGTGCCGCCTTGCTGGTTGATGAAGTACTGCCTGAACAACCCATGCGTCAGTGGGTGTTGAGTTTCCCGTTTCAGCTGCGTTTCCTGTTTGCCAGCCGGCCCGAGATCATGGGGCGGGTGCTGGGCATCGTTTACCGCGTCATTGCCACGCACCTGGTCAAGAAAGCGGGCCATACCCACCAAGTGGCCAAGACGGGCGCGGTCACCCTGATCCAGCGTTTTGGATCGGCGCTCAATCTGAATGTTCACTTCCACATGCTGTTTCTCGACGGTGTGTATGTCGAGCAATCCCACGGCTCAGCGCGTTTCCGCTGGGTCAAGGCGCCGACCAGCCCAGAGCTCACCCAGCTGACGCACACCATCGCCCACCGGGTGGGTCGCTATCTGGAACGGCAAGGCCTGCTGGAACGGGATGTCGAAAACAGCTATCTGGCCTCGGATGCGGTGGATGACGACCCGATGACACCCCTGCTGGGGCACTCGATCACTTACCGTATCGCTGTCGGTTCACAGGCGGGGCGAAAGGTGTTCACTTTGCAAACTCTGCCGACCAGTGGTGATCCGTTCGGTGACGGGATTGGCAAGGTAGCCGGGTTCAGCCTGCACGCCGGCGTGGCGGCCAGGGCCGATGAACGCAAGAAGCTCGAACGGCTGTGCCGGTACATCAGCCGCCCGGCGGTATCCGAGAAGCGGCTGTCGTTAACACGAGGCGGCAACGTGCGCTACCAGCTCAAGACGCCGTACCGGGACGGCACCACGCACGTCATTTTCGAACCATTGGATTTCATTGCAAGGCTGGCCGCCCTGGTACCGAAGCCCAGAGTCAACCTAACCCGCTTCCACGGGGTGTTCGCACCCAACAGTCGGCACCGGGCGTTGGTCACGCCGGCAAAACGGGGCAGGGGCAACAAGGTCAGGGTGGCTGATGAGCACAACGGCGAGCGTCGATGACATGGGCGCAACGGCTCAAGCGTGTTTTCAATATCGACATCGAGACCTGCAGCGGCTGCGGCGGCGCCATGAAAGTCATCGCCTGCATTGAAGACCCTATAGTGATCAAGCAGATCCTTGATCACCTGAAGCACAAAGCCGAAACCAGCGGGACCAGGGCGTTACCCGAAAGCCGGGCGCCACCGGCTGAGCTGCTCCTGGGTCTGTTTGACTGACGAGCCTGAAGGCCAACGATACCAATCAAAATGCTGCGTTCACAGCGCCGCGGCAGGGATCCGCCGTGCTGGTTGTCGGAAAAGGAGCCGCTAGTGGGAAAGAGGAGGGTAAATTTTCAGCGTTGCTGGCTCCCCGTCAGCCGGATTGGGTTGCATCGCAGGGGTGTCGAAAGAGTCAACTGCGGTCCAAAGCTGTTGGACTTGGGTGAAAAGGGCGTTTATTCTTCCTATACGTAGCGATAAGCACAAGGGCCAGCCTATACCGCCACTGAGGACGCGGCCATCCCCGCATCAGCGCTCGGGCACCTGAAGGCGGAACCACAGGGCGTACAGAGCCGGCACAAACAACAGGGTAATCGCCGTGCCCACGGCGATGCCGCCGATCAGCACGTAGGCCAACGGCCCCCAGAAGCTGTCCAGGGTCAGGGGCACAAAGGCGAATACCGCGGCCAGCGCGGTCAACACTACCGGCCTGGCGCGCTGCACCGCCGCCTCGATCACCGCGGTGGCCGCCTCCAGCCCTGCCTCCAGATTGTCCTGCACCTGCTGGGTGAGGATCATCGTGTTGCGCATGAGAATGCCGGACAGGCCGATCAGCCCGAGCAGGGCATTGATCCCGAAGGGCTGGTCGAACAGCACCATGGCGGCTACCGCTCCCACGAGCCCCAGGGGCGCCGTGGCCACCACGATAAACAGCCCCGAAAAAGAGCGCATCTGCAGCATGATGAGAATCAGCGTCAGGATCACCATCACCGGCTGCATTGCCTGGATCGAGCCTTCCCCCTTGGCCGAGCTCTCGATACTTCCCCCCAGTTCCATGTGGTAGTCGAGGGGCAGCTGGCTGCGGAAACTCTCCAGCTGCTGCCAGATGGCCATCTGCACCGCCGGCGCCTGGGCGCCGCGCACATCCGCCTGCACCGCCAGCACCCGCTGCCGGTTGTGGCGTTTGATCACCGGGTCCTCAAACTCCACGCTCAGCTCACCCAGCTGAATCAACGGCAGCTTGTCGCCGGACTGGTTGCGTATTTCCAGGTGCTCCAGGTCGGGCAGAGTATCGCGCCGTGCCCGTGCTCGCAGCTCTACTGTGCGGACATCCCGGCGCAGTTCATCGATCGGCAGGCCGTCCAGCTGGAACTGCACCTGCCTGGCGACCTCGCTGGGTGTCAGGCCCATCAGGCGCAGTCGCTCGCTGTCCATTTTGAGCCGCACCACCGGCACCCTCTCGTCCCAGTCCAGGTGGGTGCCCGTGGTGTTCGGATGCGCGTCGACCCGTGCACTGACCTCCCGCGCCAGCTCCCTCAGGACCAGGGGGTCGGGACCAAGTATGCGGAAGGTAACTGGCCAGACCACGGGTGGGCCGTAGAACAGACGAGTCAGTCGAATACGGGCCTCGGGAAATTCGCCGGCATCCACGTGGGTCCGCAGGGTCTTCAGGATATGATCACGCCCATCGGCATCCTCGCCAATGGCGATAATCTTGGCAAATGCGGGGTTCGGCTGCTCCGGGTTGGCCGAGAGGAAAAAGCGGGGAGCCCCGGCGCCCACATAGGAGGACAGGCTGCGCACCTCGGGCATGTCCTCGAGGACAGCCTCCAGGCGCTGCACCACGCGGTCGGTCACACCGATCGCACTGCCCTGGGGCAGGTAGATTTCCACCAGGGCCTCGGGCCTGTCCGAGGCGGGAAAGAACTGCTTCTGTACCACGGTATTCATGCCCACCACACCCAGCGCCAGCAGAGCGACGGTCACCGCCACCACGCTCTTGCGGTGGCGAACGCAGGCTAGGATCAGCCCGCGCAGGCAACGGTAGAGTGGCGTCTGGTAGGCGTCCTCACCGTGCCCCTGACTGTGCAGGTCCGGCAACAGCTTCACGCCGAGCCAGGGGGTGAAGGTCACCGCCACCAGCCAGGACACCAGCAGGGAGAAGGCCATGACCCAGAAGATATTTCCCGCGTACTCACCGACGCCGGAGCGGGCAAAACCGATCGGCACGAAGCCCACCACCGTGACCAGGGTACCGAAGAGCATCGGCGCCGCGGTAACGTTCCAGGCATGGGTGGCCGCCTGGACCCGGTCCCAGCCGGCCTCCATCTTCACAATCATCATTTCGATGGCAATGATGGCGTCGTCCACCAGCAGGCCAAGGGCGATAATCAAGGCCCCCAGGGTGATTCGGTCGAGGTTGATCCCGGCCAGTTTCATCAACAGGAAGGCCAGCCCCAGGGTCACCGGTATGGCGATCCCCACGATCAGGCCAGCTCGCAGGCCGATGGAAAGAATGCTCACCGCCATCACTACGGCCACCGCGACCAGGAACTTCACCTGGAACAGGTCCACCGCCGCCCGGATCATGTCGGTCTGGTTGGTCAGGGTATGCAGGGTCATGCCCAGGGGCAGACGGCCGCGCTCGCGCTCCAGGAAGGCGGATAACTCCGCCCCAAAATCCAGCCCGTTCTCACCCTCGCGCATGACCACACCCAGCAGAATGGCATCCTCCCCGTGTGCCCTGACCAGGTAACTTGGCGGGTCCTCGTAACCGGAGTGGACGGTCGCGAGGTTCCCCAGGCGCAGCAGTCGATCACCAATGGCGACGGGGACCGCCTCCAGCGCACCGCGGGCGGAGAGGTCCGAGTCGATACGCAGGTAGGTTCGCGGCCCCTCGCGGTCGATGAAACCGGCGGGGGCCAGCTGGTTGTGCGCCGCGATGGCATCAAAAATCACTTCGGGGCGAACCCCAAGGTTGGCCAGACGCGCCGGATCGAACTCCACGAAAACCCGCTCGCTGCGCTCACCTAGGAGCAGCACCTTGCGCGTGCCGTCCAGGCGCTGCAAGCGGTCACGGATAGCCTCCGCCTCGCGGGTCAGGTCGGCCATCGGCAGGCCCGGTGCAGTCAGCGCCAGTAGCGAGAAGTAGACGTCGGAGAAATCATCGTTGACGATCGGGCCAATCACCCCCTCAGGCAGGTTCGGCGCCTCGTCCCACATCCGCTTGCGCACTTCATAGAAGAGGTCGGGCACCGCTTCACTGGGCGTATAGTCCTCGAACTCCACCTGCAGATCGACACGCCCCGGACGAATCACTGTTTCGATGCGATAGAGGTCCTCGACCTCCTGGATGCGCTGCTCCAGACGGTCGGCCACCTGCTCCTCAATCTCTTCCGGGGTCGCCCCCGGCCACAGGGCGGAGACCACCATGATGCGCACGGTAAAACTCGGGTCCTCGGCGCGCCCCAGCGTCGTGAAGGCATAGACCCCGGCCACTACTGACAGCAGCAAAAAGAACAGCGTGAGGGCACGCTCGCGCACCGCCAGGGCAGAGAGATTGGGGAAACTCATTGCCTGCGCTCCCGCACCGCCTGGCCGGGTTCCAGCAGATGGGTGCCGAGCCGGATCACCGGCGTGCCGGCGGGCAGATCCACCGCCACCAGCACACGATCGTCGCGCAAACCGGCGATCGATACCGACACCGGGTGCGCCTCACCGTCGCGCAAGGTCCAGATGCGGGGACCCTCCCCACGTTCATCCAGCGCGGAGAACGGCAGGGCAAAGCGCTGCGAACTGCCGGTTTCGTGGAGATCAACCTGAACCACAACCCCAAGCGGCAAACTCTCGTCGCTGTCATCCAGCTGGTAGCGCGCGCGCCAGGTACGACTCGCCGGGTCCGCAGAGCCCGCCACTTCACGCAGGTGTATCGCGCGGGGCGGCTGGTCGCGCCAGCGAACCGTGCCCTGAACCGGAGCCGGCCCCACGTCGGGGAGGAACACCTCAATCTCGCGCTCGCCCCGTTGGGCCAGCAGAGCGACCGGCTCGCCCGCCGCCACAACCTGACCGGGCTCGCCACTGACCTCGATCAGCACCCCGCCCTGCGCCAGTCGCAAATCGGCATATTCGCGCTGATGGCGGGCACTGGCGAGACTGGCGGCAGCCGCGTCCACCCGGCTGCGGGCATCCTGCTCCGCCAGGCGAAAGCGCGCCAGGCTCTGGGCACTGACAAAATTCTGCGCCACCAGTTGTTCCTGACGCGAGAGTTCACTGACGGCCGTCTCCCGTGCCGCCCTGGCTGCAGCCAGTTCCGCCTCGGCAATGCGCAGCGCCTGGTCGAAATCCCGCGGGTCGAGGCGAAACAAAACCTGGCCAGGCGTCACCTTCTCCCCCGCATTGGCCCGGCGCTGCAGGATGCGCCCGCCAACCTGGAAGGCGAGTGGCGTTTCAAACCGCGCCCGCACGGTGCCGGAAAGCTGCAGGCGCTGATCCGAGGTCGCCCTCAGGGGCACCGTCAAAACCCAGTGGGCCGCGGGCGCCTGGGCCTGATTACCGGTATCCTCGCCACAGGCAGCCAGGGTAAACGCCGCCAGAATGGCGACCAGCCTTGCTCGCAACATGAAAGGTGATCCATCCGCCAATTTAGTGTACGGTATCGTACAGTAATTAAGAGGTACGCACCAGTGTCAAGCAAGCAGGCCAAAGCCGCACCGTCCTCTACCGCGAGCAACGCCCGGCCCGGGCGACCGCCCGACCCGGCCAAGCAACGCGCCATTCTCGACGCCGCGCGGTCACTGCTGTTCCAGGGGGGCCCGGGTGAGCTCTCCATGGAGGCCGTAGCGCGCCGGGCGGGTGTCTCGAAGGTGACGATCTACGCCCGCTATGCCAATCGCGAAGCCCTGCTCGACGCCGTAATTGGCGACCAGGCCAACAGCCTGATGGACAGCCTCAATCTGCAACCGGAAGACGCCTCCAGTGCCCGCAAGGCGCTGTGCAGCTTCGGCCAACAGCTGCTGAGCTTCGTCCTCGGTGAGGAGCACCAGGGCTTCCTGCGCCTGGTACTGGCCAGCCCCGCTTCTTCCCAGGCGATCCTGGCGCGTATCTACCGCTCGGGACCGGAAGCCACTCACGCGCAGCTGGAACACTGGATGACCCGGGCCGATGCCGCCGGCCTGCTGCGCATACCGGACCCGCCACAAAGCACGGAGCTGTTGATTGGCATGCTGCTGGGACTGGAGTTGATCCGGCTACTCTACGGCCAGCCGGCAAAATTCACGGGCGAGTCCCTGGAAACGCATGTCGAGCAGGTGGTGGACCGCTTCCTCAGCCTGCACGGGACCTGATGGCTCCGGCGCCATGCCTGCGCGCCACAACGCCTGCCCTGGTCTATCCTGTAGCGGCAAGCCCACAAGCAGGAGATGATGCGGTGAACCAACCAGAAACCGTCCTGTGGTTCGACACCCTTGACCTCTCGTGCCTGCCGCAAGTCGGTGGCAAGAACGCCAGCCTGGGGGAAATGTACCAGCGCCTGAGCGAGGAAGGGATCCGGGTCCCCTTCGGTTTTGCCACCACGGCGCAGGCCTTCCGCGACTACCTGGCGGACAACCGGCTGGAGGCCCCCATCCGCGAGGCTGTGGCTGCCATGCGTCGAGGCAGCCAATCGCTCGAAGCCACCGGCGGAGCCATCCGCGAGCTGATCCGCAGGGGGAATTTTTCCAACCGCCAGCGCACCCTGATCACGGGCGCCTACCGCGAACTCTGTGAGCGCCTGCAGACCCCCTCCCTGGCTGTCGCCGTGCGCAGCTCCGCCACCGCGGAAGACCTGCCCGAGGCTTCCTTTGCCGGACAACAGGAGAGCTTCCTCAATGTCCGCGGCGAGGAGGCCCTTCTGCAGGCCTGCCGCGAATGCTACGCCTCCCTCTACACCGATCGCGCCATTGCCTACCGGGAAGAGCGAGGCTTCGAACACGAACAGGTCGCCCTGTCCGTCGGTGTCCAGCAGATGGTGGAATCCGCCGCGGCGGGCGTGATGTTCACCCTGGATACCGAGAGCGGCTTTCCCGACGTGGTGCTCATCAGTGCTGCCTGGGGCTTGGGGGAAACCGTCGTGAAGGGTTCGGTCAATCCCGACCGCTACATGGCCTACAAGCCCTTCCTCGAGGAGCGCGCACTGAGCCCCGTGATTGAAGCGAGCGTGGGCAGCAAGCTGGTGAAAATGCGCTATGCGCTACCGGAGGATAGCCAGCCCTCGGATGCCGACGATGATCAGGGGCCCACTGTCACCGTCCCTACCAGCACGGCAGAACAACGCAGCCGGGTGCTGGATGACGTAGCGGTCCTGCACCTGGCCCGCTGGGGAGCCAGAATCGAGGCGCACTACGGGCGGCCCATGGATATCGAGTGGGCCCGGGACAGCGACGGGCAGCTGTTCATTGTTCAGGCCCGGCCGGAAACCATAGAATCGCAGAAGGACCGCAGCGTCCTGGTGAGCTATCACCTGAAGGAAAAAGGTCGGGTGCTGCTTGAGGGGGCAGCCGTGGGCAGTGCCATCGCCGGCGGGCCGGTCTGCGTGGTGGACCGGCCGGGCGATGTCGATGCCTTTCCCGAGGGTGCCATCCTGGTCACCGAGCGCACCGACCCGGACTGGGTACCCATCATGCGCTATGCTTGGTATGTATTCAAACAAAAGAATCAACCTCGCAATCTTCGCATGTTCTGTCGTGGTATTCGTGCTCTCGTTTTGGCTGGTGCGCAGCCAGGTCACTGTGTCAGGATCTAGCTACATGCGAGCAATGATTCCGCACCACTCCATCGCAGTTATGACTTCGGAGCGTGCGCAGATTCGCGACCCCCGCGTGCGTAAGCTTGCCGACGAAATTATTGGAGCCCAGCGGCGCGAGATCGCCGAAATGCGCTACCTGATCGCTGATGTCTCGGCCGGTAATGTTGTTGAAAGGATATACGAAGATCCTCCTGCTAAAGTGGGAACGGTGGGCGATGCATTAAGCAACACGTTGATCTCCACGCTCGACCCGTCTCCCATGCTCCGGTCCGAAGCCAATCAAATTCTTGAGACAGGACCACGCTGCACTTTTAATCGCAGTCCGGAAACTGATCCGATCCTGTGGGCGGCACAGGGAGGCAACGCCGGTGCCATGAAACTGAACGGTGTGCTCTTGTCGCTGGAAGCGAGTGGTGAAACCGATTCAGGCGGATTTGCATTTAAGGCACGCGGAACCAGCATTACAGTTAATCCGCTGAATGATGAGGCGGACTGGCGGTCCGATGCGGAGTTAGTTTTTTCTCTCGATAAAGGGTTGAAGGTTGGTTACCGCGGGTTCTGGTCTTGCGAGACATGACAAGCGCTCAAGGCTGTCAGAAAACGTGAATTTGAGAAAATAGGAGAAAACCATGGCAAATGATGCGAACGCCAGAAAGGCCGAAATTTACCGAATGGTGATGCCGGATCATCTCTGTCCTTATGGGCTCAAGTCTGTCGATCTGCTGAAGCACGAAGGGTTTGATGTCGAGGATCATCACCTTGAGACGCAGGACCAGACCGAGGCTTTTAAGCAGAAGCATGGTGTCGACACGACGCCCCAAACCTGGATTGACGGAAAGCGGATTGGAGGCTACGACGAACTGCGCGAGTACTTCGGCCAAGAGGTGCCGGACGAAGATGAGACCAGCTACAAGCCGGTAATCGCAATTTTCGCTGTTGGTTTCCTAATGGCGCTGGCTTTCAGTTGGGTAGCCTTTGGTACCTTCATGATAGTGAGAACACTCGAATGGTTCATTGCCATCTCAATGACGCTTTTGGCAGTACAGAAGTTGCAGGATGTGGAAAGCTTCTCAACAATGTTTTTGAATTACGACCTGCTGGCCCGTCGTTGGGTACGTTACGGTTATATCTATCCTTTCGGCGAAGCTCTAGCTGGTATTCTGATGATCGCCGGAGCTCTCATGTGGATTGCGGTGCCGGTGGCGTTGTTTATCGGGACTGTCGGTGCGGTGTCGGTATTCAAGGCAGTGTATATCGATAAGCGCGAACTAAAGTGCGCCTGTGTCGGCGGCAACTCGAATGTTCCCCTGGGCTTCGTGTCGCTGACTGAAAATTTGATGATGATGGTGATGGCGATCTGGATGCCGGTCCGAATGTGGGTGCTAGGCTGGTAGTGTTCATGAGAGATAACAACGCGGCTTATTTTTAGCTTTCCTATTCGGGAAGGACAGCTGGGTTGTAAATGGGTTCAGTTAAGCAAAGTGTATGAATATTCTCAATACTCCAGTGTTGGGAAACCATTCAGTCAATGAGTCAATCTCTTCTTAGGTAAATGATGGTTGTTCAAGGTTCTTGATTTCGAATACTAGCGAGCCGAGCCTGTCACCCGCATGACTAAACAATGACAAAGTTGTAATCTGGCCGTCATCTTCTTGTGGGTTAGTCGAGCTTAGGCTGTTTCCAAACCCATTCTGAAAACTACGGGGCAGGGCAACGATGCGGCTATTGGTGGTCGAAGACGAAATCAAAACTGGCGATTATTTACAGCAGGGGCTGACCGAGGCAGGCTTTATGGTCACGCTCGCGCGCAATGGCCTCGACGGCCATCATTTGGCGATGACCGAAACTTTTGATTTACTGGTGCTGGACGTCATGCTGCCGGACGTCGACGGCTGGCGGATCGTGCAGTCGTTGCGCGAGGCTGGCCGTCAGACGCCAGTGCTGTTCCTAACCGCCCGCGACAGTGTGGATGACCGCGTTAAAGGCCTTGAATTGGGGGCTGATGATTACCTGGTCAAGCCCTTCGCTTTTGCCGAACTGCTGGCCCGGGTGCGCACTCTGTTGCGCCGCAGTGCGGTGCCGGTGATGACGGATCAGATCAGGGTCGCCGACCTCACCCTGGATTTGCCGCGGCACCGGGCCACGCGCGCCGGTCGCAGGATCAATCTCAGCCACAAGGAGTTTTGCCTGCTGGAACTGTTGGTCCGGCGGCAGGGTGAAGTATTACCGCGCTCCTTGATCGCCTCCCAGGTATGGGACATGAACTTCGATTCCGACACCAATGTGATTGATGTGGCCATACGGCGCCTAAGAGCAAAAATCGATGACGATTATGAACCCAAGCTGATTCACACTGTGCGCGGCTTGGGTTACAAGCTGGAGGTTGAAGACGACCATGACGAAGGTTAGCCTCGTCCGGAGACGACCACTGTCACTCAACAGCCGGGTGATGCTGTTTGTCGCGATGGCTATCGGTTTCAGTTTACTGATGATCGGTTATCTCGTGCTGAATGAAGTAGAGCGCCATTTTGCTGAACAGGATGCCGACGAGTTGGTGGTGATTACTCGTGCTGTTGAAGACGCTCTACAATCGGCGAAAGATCAGGACTCGGCACCGGAGGGCGCCCTTGCGCGAGCTGTTTCTGGTCACCATGGTGTCTACTTTCAAGTGTGGGATGATGCGGGACGTTTGGTCTATGGTCCTGAGGAGGGTGGACCTTCGCCACAAGAAAACACCTATTCTCCTGTGAGCCGTATTCAGGTAGACAATCTTTATACCTGGCAAACTGATGGCAAAACCTACCGTGGCACTATCACGCATACCCGCATTGAAGACCAGAATTATCGCATCGTTGCTGCTATCGATATGGATTTCCATATCCACTTTCTGGAAAATTTTCGGCGCAGTTTGTGGATGATTATGGTGCTGGCAGGCGCGGTGACTCTCTTGGCGGCCTGGTATGGCGTGCACCAGGGGCACGCGCCCTTGCGCGAGCTGAGTGCGACAATGAGTGATATTCAGGCGGATCGCCTTCATGTGCGTCTAGACCCTAACACCGTTCCCCGGGAACTGCAAAACCTTGTCTGTTCCTTTAATCATATGATTGGCCGCTTGGAAGACAGCTTCGTTCGACTATCCTATTTCTCCGCCGATATTGCCCATGAATTGCGCACGCCTTTGACCAACCTGATCACCCAGACCCAGGTGGGTTTGGGTAAGTCCAGAAGCCTGGAAGAATATCGCGAACTGCTCTACTCGAATCTTGAAGAACAGGAGCGCCTGACCAAAATGGTCAACGACATGCTCTGGCTGGCCCAGAGCGAACACGGCCTGCTCAAGCCTGTCTGGGAACCGCTGGATCTGGCTCGGGAAGTGCGCGAGCTGTTCGATTTTTTCGAGGCCCTGGCGGAGGAAAAGCACATCCAATTGGTGTTGGAAGGAAAGGCACCGATTATACAAGGTGACCGCGCTATGCTGCGTCGCGCATTGTCCAATCTGCTGTCCAATGCAATACGCCACACACCAGTGGGAAGAAGTGTGCTGATCCGTCTGGATTCATCGGGCGAGGGTAGGGCGTTACTCAGCGTACAGAATCCGGGGCCAGAAATTCCAGCCGAGCATTTGCTCAGGATTTTCGACCGGTTTTACCGGGTCGATCCTTCCCGGCAACGCCAAAGCGAAGGTGCTGGCTTGGGGCTGGCTATCGTCAAGTCCATAGTCGAGGCCCATGAAGGAAACATCGCGGTGATCTCCGAACGCGGCGTCACGCGCTTCACGATCAGTTTACCCAGCATGGCTGATGTAGAGGTGAGTGCTACGGGAGAAAGTGATGAGTCAATTGACCATCGGTAAACTGGCACAAGCAGCTCGGGTCAGTGTCGAAACTATTCGTTATTACGAACGCCTCGGGCTTATCGAACAGCCGCTAAAGCCAGCTTAAGGATACCGCACCAACCCAAAAGCCACTCTGAAGCGGGTCTTCTTCATGAAATGAGCCCAAGAGCTAGGATCCACTTTGTAAGAAATCGATAATCTGTTGGCGCCTAGAGAATCGCATTGTCCGGGGTCGCCGTGAAGATCAGGATGATCATGCTGGTGTATCTCAACCAGTCCAATGTACAAACGCAAGAGGAGTGCGATGCGTGAGGTTGCTCCGACAGAAGATACGCACCGTAATGCCATTCTGCACGGCCCCGGACTGCGGGTACGACTGGTTATGAGAGCAGCTCAATGGAGGCAGAAGGATATCCCGTGTGCCGACAGGAGCCGTGTTGTCAGGAATGCCAACAAACCAGTCACACACTTGACTCTATAGCTACCATAGGCATTATAATTGAGATTAATTATCATTAGCAACAAGCCAAGTAGAGATCTCGTTAATGCAGGCGCACTGGATATACCGTTTTATAAGCCCGAAGCAATTTGTTTTGAATGTCTCAGTACTGCTGCTGGGCTTATCGTGTTTGCTTCCAGCGACCAGTCAGGCGGAAATGAGTGATGACGGCTTCGCTCAGATGCGTCAATTGGCTCAGCTGGCCGAATACATTGCTGTGGATTACATGGAAGCCGTCAAAGATGGCCATGTGGTCAATGACGGTGAATATCAGGAAATGCTGGAGTTCTCCCAGCTCATTGTGACGAATATTTCTGAGATTCAGGATAAATCAGCCGACGCTGGCGACCTGACAGATCAGGCCAAGGCTTTACAGGAAGCCATCCAGAACAAACAGGCTATTGAAACAATTCGGCAAATGAGCGGCAGCCTGCGGGGTACGTTGTTGGCACTGATGCCGCAGTCGTCCCTGCCGGATCATCTGTTGTCGAAAGCGACCGTCAAAGGGTTGTATGAGAGCCAGTGCGCTTCTTGCCATGGCGCAGCCGGTGGGGGCGATGGTGTGATGGCCGAACAGCTGGAGCCCGCTCCAACCGATTTCACCAGCAAAGAGCGAGCCTTGAACCGGTCACTTCTGGGCCTGTACGACGCCATATCCAATGGCATAGCCGATACCGCAATGCCGGCATTTACCCAACTGACGGAAGAGCAACGCTGGTCGCTGGCGTTCCACGTCGGCGGATTGGCATTTCAATCCGGCGCTGAGGTTACAGGCGAGGCACCTGGCGTCACCTTGTCACAGATGGTTAACCACACGCCGGCGCAACTCGCTGCAGAACACCCGGATATGACGCAGAAGGGGATCGAACGGCTGCGCGCAAAGCCAGAACTGTTATTCCAGGAATCGACCAATCCTCTGAAAATCACCCGCGACCAACTGCTGCTAGCACAAGAGGCGCACCAGCGCGGCGATTATCAGACAGCACAAGCACTGGCGGTCAGCGCTTATCTGGATGGCTTTGAATTGGTCGAAAACAGCCTGGATGCGCAGGATAAAGCACTCCGCCAGACGCTCGAAGCCGATATGATGGCGATAAGACAATTATTGAAGCAGGCACAGCCCCCGGGCGAGGTGGAAAGCGCTGTGGGCCGGACGCTGGCAAGGTTGGATGATGCGGATCGATTGCTTTCGGAATCTACCTTGTCCAATGCGACCCTGTTCAGTGCCAGCTTGGTGATCCTGTTGCGGGAGGGGCTTGAAGCCTTGCTCGTGGTCATTGCCCTGGTGACTGTGCTGGTGCGAACCGGTCGGCGTGACGGACTTCGGTATGTACATTTGGGTTGGGTAACGGCATTGGTGGCCGGAGTTGCGACCTGGGCTGCCGCGCAGTCCCTGGTCAGTATCAGCGGTGCCAGTCGCGAAGTCATGGAAGGTGTTGCGGCCCTTTTGGCGGCGGTCGTGTTGCTCTATGTCGGCATCTGGATGCACAGTAAAACCCATGCTGCCCAGTGGCAGGCCTATATTCAGCAGCACATCAACTCCCACCTGACTGCGGGTACCCTGTGGGGTCTTGCGCTGCTGGCATTTATTGCGGTTTATCGTGAAGTCTTTGAAACGGTCTTGTTTTATCAGGCGCTGCTGACCCAGGCTGCAGCCGCTCAATATTCATCCGTATTCAGCGGCTTTGTAGCCGGTACTGCTTTCTTGGCCGTATTGGCCTGGGTGTTGGTGCGTTACTCGGTGAAATTACCCATTGCCAGATTCTTTTCCGTCACCACCTACCTGTTGCTGGCCCTGGCGTTTATCCTCATGGGTAAGGCGATGTCGGCACTTCAGGAAGCGGACCTTATCGGTATTACCCCATTGCCTGTCAGTTTTGAATTCGATTGGGTCGGCGTCAAATCCACCTGGCAGGGGATCCTGGCGCAATTGTCGGTACTGGTGGTTTTCCTGGTCTTTCTGGGGTTGGCGAGAAGGCAGCGGAAAAATGCCCCTGTTGCAGAACGTTCAGGAGAGTTTTTGGAACCGGGTGTCACCCGCTCGAAACCGGAGTAGCCGACAAATTCCGCAATATGCCGCACTGCTCGACTGTCCGACGGTTTGAACAGCTGCGGCGCAGCATTCTCAGTTGCTCGTTCAGTTTGGTGAGTTCCTGGATACGCGCCTCCACCTGCTCGATATGCCTATCCATCATCCGATTCACATCATCACATTGCGCGCCTGGAGAACGGTTTAAAGCCAAAAGCTGCCGGATCTCCGGCAAACTGAGATCCAGGCTCCGACAGTGTTTGATAAACAATAATTGCTCAACGGCAGCTTCATCGTACAGGCGAAAATTACCTTCACTGCGTTCTACAGAGGCAATCAAATGTTCCTTTTCATAATGCCGGATGGTTTGCACGGAGCAGCCAGTCACTTTCGACAGTTCGCCGATTTTCATCATCTCTCAATATTCCGATTGACTCTATAGTTGCTATAGAGTTTATAGTGACCGTCCGTACATCCACAAGGGCTTTTTCAATGTCTGACCCGTGCAATGACGGCTGCCAGAGTGCGAAGGTTGCCAATGTCCCCGCCTCTGGGATAGCGAATACTGATACGGCTTTTCAACATGGCTATGTCAGTGACTACCGGGTACCAAAAATGGACTGCCCGTCGGAAGAGGGGATGATTCGCATGGCCCTGGACAGTATTGAGCCCCGCGTTTTACTGGAGTTCGATACACCGAATCGGAAAGTGCGTGTTTTCCATGGTGACAATGGGGCTACCATCGAGGAAAGGATGCGCTCCCTGGGGCTGGGTGCCACGCTCGAAAAAACCACCCCGGTGGGGGAAGAGGATCTAGTCCTGGCCAGGGAGAAGGAAGAGGCAACCGCCCAGGTCGAAGCCGGTATACTGAAGTGGTTGCTGGCCATCAACGGCGTTATGTTCGTGGTTGAACTGACAGTAGGCTGGCTGGCGCAATCCACTGGCTTGATCGCGGATTCTTTGGACATGTTTGCTGATGCCGCCGTCTACGGCGTGGCACTATATGCCGTTGGACACAGTGTGCGGATGAAGCTGCGCGCGGCGCATTTGTCAGGCTGGCTTCAGATCATTCTCGCCCTCGGTGCTTTGAGTGAAGTGGTAAGGCGGCTATTGTTCGGAAGTGAGCCCATTTCCAGCCTGATGATGGGCTTCGGGCTCGTGGCTCTCGCGGCAAATGTGGTGTGTCTGCTGTTGATTGCCAAAAGTCGGGATAGCGGCGCGCACATGAAGGCCAGCTGGATTTTCTCCGCCAATGACGTGATTGCCAATTTGGGTGTTATTTTGGCGGGAATATTGGTTGCCTGGACAGGATCCAGATATCCCGACCTCCTTATCGGTACGATGATTGCGCTTATTGTATTACGGGGAGCACAACGCATACTACAATTAAAATCCTGACCCGCCACTATTTGGCTGTGTTGGGAGCAAATAACGTCGACACCATGGTGAAACCAATACGGAAATCTCGATTTCAGTCATTTTTTAGATGAACTCCCACAGTGAGGGTCTTTGTATGAACAGCAAAACGTTGATTTCAATTTTTCTTTCGGTAATCCTTTTTCCTCTGGTAGCGCTTGCCGCGGATGATCCACAGCCATCAGCACAAGATAAAGCCCATCAGGAATACATGAATAAAATGATGGAACAGATGCAGTTAATGCAGAATCAAATGCAAAAAATGCAGCAAACCTCTGACCCCAAGGAGCGGCAGCGCTTGATGAAGGAACATTGGATGACGATGAACAAAGGAATGGAAATGATGCACGGGACGAAAGAATATCCCGGCTGCGGCATGATGATGGGGAATATGATGAATGGCCACATGAAGGATGGCCATATGATGAATGGTCATATGATGAATGGTCATATGATGAACAACGGCAATATGATGGGTTGGTGGAACCCGGAGGACACCTCGCAAGAAGCGATGTCGCAACGTATGAACATGATGGGTTCATGCATGGGAATGCAACAACAGATGATGCAACAAATGATGCAGCATCAAAATCAAGAGTCCCTGAGTAATTCGCCGAAAAAATAGTATGTCAGACCAAGTCTGAACTACTCCGTATTAGGCAATTCCAACCCGTAAACTATGGGTCGGAAGTAGGCTCCCTCCTCATCCTTAACCATGCCCATAGGTGTGGGTATCCTTGTGCACGTGGTCCGGGTGTTCGAATTCCAGTGTCGAATGACTGATATTGAATTCCTGCGCCAGAGCCTGTTTTATCCTGTACTTGATGTTCTCAAGTTGATCCCATGCACTTTCCTCGATAATCACATGAGCTTCCAGCGAGGCATCGTGTTCGCCCATCTGCCAAAAATGCACGTGATGAATATCGATAACGCCTTCGATGTTGGACAGGGCAACAATGACGGCATCGGTATCGATGTCCACCGGGCTGCCCAGCATGAGGGTTCTGATGGTACCGCCGATTTCTGTCAGACCCAGGTAGAGAATGTAGCCCGCGATGCCGATGGTGATGGCAGGATCAACCCAGCGCATGTCGTAGAGTAAAATAAGGGTTCCGCCAATGACCACGGCGACCGACGCCAGTGTATCCGACAGATTGTGAAGAAACAGTGCGCGGATATTGACGCTGTCTTTTTGCATTGAATAGGTGAGCAACGCTGTCAATGCGTCCACGGCCAGGGCGATACCACCGAGCCAGACGACCCACCAGCCCTTTACCTCTGGAGGATCGATTATCCGCATGCCACCTTCGTAAATCAGGTAGAACCCGATAATGATCAAGGTAGTGTAATTGATGAGGGCTGCAACGATTTCAATGCGTCCGTAGCCAAAGGTCATCCTTGCGTCAGCCGGGCGGCGCGCAATTTTTTGCGCCGCCAGCGCGATGAAGAGTGATGCCATGTCAGAGAAGTTATGCAAGGCGTCTGCGATAAGGGCGAGACTGCCAGCGAAGATACCTCCTCCAATCTGAGCCAGGGTCAGGATCCCGTTCGCCCAGATGGCGATAGCAACGCGCTTATCCTTGGTCTCAGCGGGCATATGCACATGGTCGTGACTCATTGGACTAACCTCGTTTGGTATCTATGTATAAAGAAGCATCTGCTGCATTCAGCTTACTCTGTGCCTGGTCGCCTGTACCTTGGCGACTTTGTGGATTTTGGGCCATTGGCTACTCATCCTTTTTGACAGTTTTCAGGAATTCCGCAAGGCTGTCTTCGGCCGCTTTTTTGTTCGGGAATGGCCCGATATTTTGACCTTCACGGGTTAAAAAATACCAGTCACTGTTGATGGCGTGGATACGATGTGTTCGAAAGTGTGGAGCTTCCTTCGGGTCATCTTTTCGTTGCTTGGGTGGGTCGTTCATAGTCTTACCAGGGTATAAACCGCAATAAAAGAACGTTGAAAAAATCATGGGGAGATTCCTCCCCATGGTAGGGCTTTGGTTAACTATCAGTGTCGTGCTTAATGTCGCCTGTGGGCGTGGAGTTACTGGCACTTCTGCCATGCAACAACGCATAGAGCACAGGGAGTACAAACAACGTCAACAGGGTGGACGAGATAATCCCGCCGATCACCACGGTCGCCAGAGGACGCTGTACTTCGGCGCCGGTGCCGGTATTGAGTGCCATGGGTACAAAGCCGAGGCTTGCTACCAGGGCGGTCATCAATACCGGCCGTAAGCGGATCAGGGCGCCATCGACAATGGCCTTCATCAAGTCACCCTGTTCGTGCCACAGATCACGGATAAAGGCGATCATCACCAGGCCGTTTAACACCGCCACCCCGGAGAGGGCGATAAAGCCAACACCCGCCGAGATGGACAGGGGCATGTCTCGCAGCCACAGGGACAGAACCCCGCCGGTGAGGGCCAGTGGCACGCCGGTGAAGATGATCAGGGCATCCTTGAGGGAGCCGAAGGCCATCACCAATAGTGCGAGGATGATGGCAAGTGTCACCGGCACCACGATGGCAAGCCGCTGACTGGCGGACTGCAGTTGCTCGAAGGTCCCGCCGTAATCCAGCCAGTATCCGGGAGGTAGATCCACGTCGTCCGCAATGCGCGCCTGTGCTTCCTCGACAAATCCGCCCAGGTCGCGGTCCCGCACGTTGGCGGTGACCACCACCCGACGCTTGCCGTTTTCCCGGCTGATCTGGTTGGGCGCCGGAGCCAGCTCCAGCTCGGCCACTTCCGACAGGGGCACATAGCCGCCGTCCGGCAGGGGGACTGGCAGGTCCGCGAGGCTGTCCACATCCCGGCGGATGTCTTCGGGAAGACGCACCACCAACTGGAAGCGGCGGTCGCCTTCGTAAATCAGGCCGGCGTTTTCGCCCCCGACACCGGCTGCCACCAGATCCTGGAGATTATCCACCGTCAGCCCGTAGCGGGATAGCGCCATGCGCTTGGGGTGTACCGACAGCATGGGCAGGCCGGTCACCTGTTCGACCCGGGTATCGGCAGCGCCCTCCGTGGATTCCACAACCTCAAGGACGTCGTTGGCCGATGTCAGCAACTGATCCAGGTCATCGCCGAACACCTTGATGCCGAGATCGGCGCGCACGCCGGAGATCAGCTCGTTGAAGCGCATTTCGATGGGTTGGGTGAACTCGTAATTGTTGCCAGGCAGTTGCGTTACCGCGTCCTCCATTTCCGCCACCAGTTCATCCTTCGTTTTGTCGGGGTTCGGCCATTGGCTGCGGGGCTTCAAGATGACAAAGTTGTCTGCCACGCTGGGGGGCATGGGGTCGGTGGCCACTTCCGGCGTGCCGATCTTGGCGAACACCTTGTCCACCTCCCCAAACGCCTTCAGCCGTTCTTCCAGCTGCGACTGCATCTCGATAGATTGCTCCAGTCCGGTGCCCGGGATGCGCAGGGCATGGAGTGCAATATCCCCTTCATCCAGTTGTGGAATGAATTCCGCCCCCAGGGTGGTCGCCAGCCAGAGACAGGCCGCTACCAGCGCGGTCGCGCCCCCCAACACCAGCCAGCGGAACCTCATAGCCACCCGCAGCGCAGGCCTGTAGAGCGATTTGGCGCCGCTGATTACCGGGCTTTCCTTTTCGCTGATTTTGCCGCCCATAAAAACTGCCACAGCGGCGGGCACCACGGTGAGTGATAACACCATGGCCGCCAGCAGAGCCATCACCACGGTGGCCGCCATGGGGTGGAACATTTTGCCCTCGACGCCGGTGAGGGCAAAGATCGGCAGGTACACCACGGTAATAATGGCGACACCAAACAGGCTGGGGCGTATGACCTCGTTGGTGGCCTCGAACACCAGTTGCAGTCGCTCCTTGAGTGCCAGTTGGCTTTGGTGCTGGGCCTGGGACAGGCGCCGGATACAGTTCTCGACGATGATGACCGCGCCGTCGACGATCAGGCCGAAATCCAGCGCGCCCAGACTCATCAAATTGGCGGACACGCCAGACCGCACCATACCGGTGATGGTGGCGAGCATCGAAAGCGGAATGACAGCTGCCGTGATCAAGGCGGCGCGCAGGTTGCCCAGCAACAGAAACAGCACCACGATCACCAGCAGTGCCCCTTCAAGCAGGTTTTTCTCCACCGTGGCGATGGCCTTGTCCACCAGCGCCGTGCGGTCGTATACCGCCTCCACCTTGACGCCGTCGGGCAGCGAGGGCTGAATGGCGTCCAGTTTCTCGGCCACGGCCTGTGCTACCGCCCGGGAGTTTTCTCCCACCAGCATCATGGCGGTGCCCATCACCGTTTCCTTGCCGTCGCGGGTGGCGGCTCCGGTGCGCAGCTCCTTGCCAATGGCCACTTCAGCTACATCGGCTACCCGGACTGGCGCACCATCCCGGTTGGCAATCACCACCTGTTCAATATCGCCAATGGTGGCCAGCTGCCCGGGCGAGCGCACCAACAGCTGTTGGCCGTTGCGTTCGATATAGCCGGCGCCGCGATTGGTGTTATTGGCCCGCAGGGCGCTGACCAGTTCATCCACCGTGATGCCGAACTCCAGCAACCGTTGGGGCGACGGCGTAACGTGGTACTGCTTGTCGTAGCCGCCAATGGTGTTGACTTCGATCACGCCGGGCACCTGGGCCAACTGGGGTTTGATGATCCAGTCCTGGATCTCCCGCAGTGCCGTAGCGTCCAGCGGACTGCCATCCGCTTGAGCGGCGCCGGGCAGGGCTTCTACGGTGTACATGAAGATTTCGCCAAGACCGGTGGCGATGGGACCCATCTCCGGCTCCAGCCCGGGGGGCAGCGCGCTCTTGATGGCGCCCAATCGCTCATTGATCAGATTGCGGGCGAAATAGATGTCCGTGCCTTCCTCGAACACCACCGTGACCTGGGACAGGCCGTAGCGGGACAGGGACCGGGTATAGGACAGGTTGGGCAGGCCGTACAAGGCTGTTTCCACCGGAAAGGTAATGCGCTGCTCCGCCTCCAGAGGCGAATAGCCCGGTGCCTCGGTGTTGATCTGTACCTGGACATTGGTGATATCCGGCACCGCGTCGATGGGCAGGCGCTGGAAACTCCACACGCCCACGCCGACCAGCACCAGAATAAGGGATAACATTAAAAACCGCCGCTCTACCGAGAGACGTAAGATGGCATTGATCATCATAGCCTCCTGGTTAGTGGTCGTGGGATGCGCCGGATTTTTCGATATCGGCCTTGATCAAATAACTGTTTTCCACCACATAGCGATCGCCTGCTTGCAGGCCGCCCAGCACCTCAGTCAGGTTGCCGTCGCTGCGGCCCAGCTCCAGTGGGCGGATCTCGTAGGTGTCATCCACCTGAATAAACACCACGGTCCAGTCCCGGAAGGATTGCAGGGCGCGGTTGTCAACCACCAAGGGGGCCTCCACCGTTTCCACCACGATATCCCCGGCCACCAGCAAACCGGGGGTCAGCAGTCCCTCGGCATTGTCGACTTCGACCCGGGCCAGGGTGTAGGGCGCGTTGCCGGGTGCCGGCAGCAGGTGGCGGATGGTGCCTTCCCGCTCGATGCCGTCAGCCTTCAGTCGGACTTTCTGGCCAATGGCAACCTCGGCCCGTTGGCCGGGGAAGACCTTGAATTCGGCCCACAGAGTGGTCAAATCGGCAATGGCGAATAGGGGTTGCTCCCCGGTCATTTCCCCGTTGCTGATCCGGCGCTCAATGACAATCCCGTCGATGGGCGCGCGCAGTGCGTAGGTCTGCAGACTTTCGTTGGATTCTACTTGAGCGAGTACGTCACCACGTTCGACCCGATCGCCCAAATTGACATTCACCAAAGTGGCTACACCGGGGAAGCGGGCATGCACCCGGGCAATCTGTTGCGGTGCCGTGGTCAGGCTGCCGTAGGTGGTGAGGCTGCGCTCGATGGCACTCGGCCCGGCTGCGGCCGTTGTGATACCCGCTTTATCTGCGATATCCGGGGCGATCCGGGTGCGACCTTCGTGGGATTCCCAGTGCCATCGGTAGTTCTTGCCGTCCATGGCGAGGCTCACTTCTACGTCGAAGGAGTGGGGTTCGGTCACCACACCATCCCCCAGCCAGTAGTCCCCCTGGTAGGCGAAGTCGAAAGTGTCCGCTTGCCCACCCAGGCGGGTGAGCTGGACATTAAGGTCAATATCATCGGTAACGGCGCGGCCAGCCTTGGTGACCCAGGCCCGGTATTCCGGGGGAACGCCCTGCTCAAAGATTTGCAGTTCGACGGTGGCGTCGTTCTGTTGCAGCAGTATGCCGCCGTGAGGTCCTTTAGCCTCGGCCTGCGATTCGTCGTGTTGTTCCTCGGCAGCTTGTAAGGGGCTGATGGCAAGGCAGGTGGCCACCAGAATCAGACAGAGTTGTTTTATCAGTTGCATGGTGTGAATCCTGAATTCGTGGATTAGCGCGCCGGGACGCCCGGAACGGCGGCGAGAGGCTGTGCCGTGAGTTGTTCGATCAGCGCCTGGTTGAGCAGCGCCGTGGTGGCGGCGTCGACCAGTGCCTCCCGTGCTGAGAGCAGCTCCCGCTGGGCGGCGGTCCATTCCACATAGCTGTAGCGGCCGCGTTCGTAGGCCTCGCGGGTCTGAGTGAGTGCCTCGGTCAGGTCGGGAAGCATTTGGCCGCGAACCTGCTCAACAGCCTCGATGCTTTGTTGCCGCAAGTGGTAGGCGTCGAACAGGCGCGAATGGAGGCGCAGCAGGGTATCCTCCCGGCGGAGTCGGACCTCATCCCGCGCCGCCAGGGCGGCCTGCACCTCGCCGCGATTGCGCCGTCCGGAAAAGAGCGGTACCGAGAGCCCAGCGGTCAAGGCGGTATCATCCGTCTCTTCGAAACGCCGGATGCCGACCTGCCAACGGATGTCGCTCTCGGACTGGCTGCGCGCCAGCTGAATCTCCGCTTCGCGGATACGCTGTTCGCTGGCGTAGATTTGAATGGCCGGGCTGTCGCTGACCCGCTGGTACAGGGCCTCGAAGTTGTCGGAGGAACCGAACTGGAACAGATCGCCTTCCAGCATTTGAAAGTCCGGGCTGGTATCACCCCACAGCGAAGCCAGAGCCATTTTCCGGCTCTCGTAGGCGGCTCGAAGACGGGACTGCTCAATACGACTCTGGGTGAGCGCGGCCCTGGCGCGCAGGACTTCGGCCTGGGGCGCAGCGCCCCGGTCGGCGCGGCGGGTGACGATCTCGTGGGTGGCCTCGGCCAGCGCCACGGCTTCAGCGGTCAGTTCCAGTTTTTCCTGCAGGGCCAGTGTGGCGACAAAGCGCTGGGTCACCTGTCCCAAGAGATCCAGGGTCTCGGCCCGGCGCTCGGCCTCGACCCGCCCATATCGTGAGTCAACCACGCTGACGCGGGACTGACGCTTGCCGCCAAGTTCGAGAACCGATGACAGGGATAGGGTGTACTCTGCCCCGTCAACTCCTCGCAGATTGTCGCTGCCGAGGAAGTTTTCCACTTCCAGACCGGCCTCCAGGGCAGGATTTTGATCTGCCGTAACGCGGCGACCCTCAAGGCCCTGAAGGCGAAAATCGAAGACCTGGAGGCCGGGGTTTTGCGCCATGGCCCGCGAGAGGGCCTCGGACAGAGTGAGCGGTTTGTCACCGGCGTGTGCCAGGGCAGAACCGAATGCCAGCGCTAGAAGGCAAAAGGCATGGATAATAAAGTGGCACGGCATTGCGCGCCGCCCGTTTTTTACGGGCATTCTGAAAAGCATGAGACTGCTCCTACGAAATTCTAAATGACGGTTATTCCCCGGGTGGGGAAGATATTCGCAGGGTCAGGAAATGGGAGGGCGGAAAAGGGAGGATTGAACCCCGGTGGTGAAGTTGGCTTGGTAGTCGGACAGTACTATTCCCGCCGTCACGCCGGAAATGTCTGTGAGGGTTCCCAGCAACACCATGTGAAAGCAGCTGTGGCTGTGATGACAATGGTCCGCTGAATGACTGGGGCTGTCGGGAGACGACTTGGTTGCCTGATTTTCGTTGGAAAAATCCGCTGATTCGTGTGAATGCGCATCATAATGTGGTATTGCGGGGTTGTGCGGTTGTGTTTCATAGGCAATAGACGCCACTGACTGCAAGGCAATCAACAGCGTCATTGCGACTATGAAACAGCGTTTAATCATGCAAGTGGTCCCGGAATTTGATCGTGAGCCTAGCAGAAAGGCAACCACATTGAAACGACTGGACCCCCATGGGGTTACGTGAGGCACTGGTGCGCTGGCCTGAGCAAATCAAGTGGAGGCGATAGTTAAATTGCGTCATCAATATCCCCATAGATAGATTGATACCGCTATTGCAGATAGCCACAGACTGATAATGACGCCTGCCGCGACCCGGCTGATCGGCGTTGGGTGGTGGAGTCTAGCGCGTTCGCGATTCTCATGAATGACAATCTTTGGAGTCATTTTTACTACCAGCCAGATGCCCGCCGGAACGATCAATAAGTCATCCAGGTAACCAATGACCGGGATGAAGTCTGGAATGAGGTCGATAGGTGAAAAAGCATAGGCACCGACGACGAAGGCCAGTATTTTGGTGTGCAGAGGGGTGCGAGAGTCCCGCGCAACCGGCCACACCGTATACATGTCCTGCCTGATAAGTCTGGCCCATCTTTTTAGCTGCGTTCGCAATGTCTTCACCGGTATTTCGGAATTAATCGTTAAATGACCTATTTCAAATACGATCGCAGTATGCCGATGACATCATCGAGTTCCTGCTGACGCTGCGCCTGAGAAATGTCCTCGGCACCTAGATGTTCACGCAGATGACCTTCGAGCACTTCGGACATCAGGCCATTGATAGCACCGCGTATGGCCGCTATCTGTTGCAGTATGGCTGTGCAATCCTTGCCCTGATCCAGGGCTTTTTCAATGGCTTCTGCCTGCCCCTTAATGCGTCGAACCCGGGTTAAGAGCTTTTTTTGATCCCTGTTGGTGTGTGCCATATGCACTGTTCTCTAGTGTGTAAATATATACTGGGGTATAGTATATGTCGCGATGCATTAAGGTACCAGTCCTGTGGAAAAATTTGACAACACCATTCCTTGGCAGCACTCCCATATTTTTGATGACGGCAATCCGTTAGCGGAACGAAACACCCGGTGGGCCGTTTGGCTCACCGCAATTACCATGGTGGTGGAAATCGCCGGGGGATGGATTTACAACTCCATGGCGCTATTGGCCGATGGTTGGCACATGAGTTCCCATGCCATGGCGTTGGGTTTGTCGGTCCTGGCTTACGGCGCAGCACGGCGTTTGGCCCATAGCAAACGCTTCGCCTTCGGCACCTGGAAAATTGAAATCCTGGGCGGCTATACCAGTGCGATTTTGTTGGTCGGAGTCGCCGGGTTGATGTTGTTTCAATCCGTTGAACGCTTGCTGGCACCGAGCCCCATTCACTATGACCAGGCGATCCTGATTGCCATGGTAGGTTTGTTGGTCAATCTCACCTGTGCCTGGTTATTGAAAGATGGTCATGCTCATCATCATGGCACGGATAGCCACGATAGCCATCACCATCATCACGACCTCAACCTGCGTTCTGCCTATCTACATGTCATGACCGATGCGGCAACCTCTCTATTGGCCATTGTCGCCTTGTTTGGGGGCAAGTGGTGGGGGGCCAGTTGGCTGGACCCGGTAATGGGTATTGTGGGTGCAGGCCTGGTGTCCGCCTGGGCCTACGGGCTTTTGCGGGATACCGGTCGCGTGCTTCTGGATGCAGAAATGGATGCGCCTGTGGTGGCGGAGATACACGATGCCATCAAGTCGGCGCCGGTAGAGGCGGCAATATCGGATTTGCATGTCTGGCGAGTAGGGAAGGGGAGCTACGCGTGCATCTTGTCGCTCGTGGTGGATGAAACCGTAGCGCCTGACGATATCAAACGGTATTTAGGCGTACACAAAGAGCTTGCTCATGTGACCGTGGAGTTGAATCAAGTCAGAGGGTAGCCAGCCGGAATCATCCTGATCTTTGATGCGCTGCCAAATCTTCGATGATTGCATCGTGAGTAGATAGGGATGCATGGGCCTTTTCGAGATGCGGATCTGCTGCTGCCATCATGGAGTAACTGCCTCAAACCCCTCGTGGAGGGATGCGATCAGTGGGCAGGTGACATTGTCCTTCTGGGTGCAGCACTCCTCGACGAGTTGGTCGAGCACGCCTTCAATTTGCTGAAGACTGCGGATCTTGTCTCGCACGTTGCCCAGCTTGCGCTCGCCCAGTGCTTTGGCCTCGTCGCAATGGGTGCCGTCTTCGAGTTTCAGCAGTTCTCCGATTTCCTCCAGACTGAATCCCAGCCATCGCGCCCTGCGGATGAATCGAAGCCGTGCCAGCGCGTCCTCGTCGTAGCGGCGAATCCCGCCTAAGGGCTTCTCAGGCTCTGTCATCAGCCCCAGCCGCTGGTAGTAGCGAATAGTTTCGACGTTTATCTCTGCGGCCTTGGCCAGACTGCCGATGGTCATGGATGTGTTTTGAGAACCGGACACGTTGCTTGACTCCGTAGTCGACTACGGAGATAAGCTTGCCACAGTGGTGAATAAAACAACAGGAGGTTTGCCCATGCCTGAATCCAAACCGGGACGCGGTTCGTTGCTTGCCGGGGGTGTCGCAGCCTTGCTGGCCTCTGCCTGTTGCCTGGTACCGTTGGTGTTGGTGGTGCTGGGGTTTTCCGGCGCCTGGATCGGTAATTTAACCGCATTGGAACCCTATCGTCCCTGGTTTCTGGGCGCTGCCCTGGTGGCCATGGTGTTGGCCTGGCGCCAGATATACCGGCCCACCAGGGCTTGTGAACCCGGCGATGTGTGCGCTGCACCCAGGGTGCATGGCGTTTACAAAGCCGCCTTCTGGTTCGTAGCGTTACTGATCGCCATCGCTGCGGTGTTCCCCTATGTCCTACCCCTGTTTTACTGAGAGGTCCGCAACATGAAAAAGTCCTTACTTGTAAGTTCACTGTTTGCCCTGTTCAGTCTACCCCTCTGGGGCGCGGAGCAGACCGTCACGCTGGATGTGCCCGGTATGACCTGCGCCGCCTGCCCGATCACCGTAATGACTGCGCTCAAGCGGGTTGACGGTGTCAGGCAGGTCGATGTCAGCTTCGAGCAGCGCGAAGCCAGGGTCACCTTCGAGGACACGCAAACCTCCGTTACAGAGTTGACGGAGGCCACGGCCAATGCCGGTTATCCATCTACCCTCAAACAAAGCTCGGCAGATCAGAAGTAATGAGATTGTAGGGTAATTTTCGGATAGGAAACCGTCATGAGTGAAGCGCAAGCGATTCACATTGCTGTCATCGGTACCGGCGGTGCCGCCATGGCCGCGGCACTGAAAGCGACGGAACGCGGCGCCCGGGTAACCGTGATCGAGCGAGCCACCCTTGGTGGCACCTGCGTGAATACCGGTTGCGTGCCATCCAAGACGATGATCCGAGCGGCGAAGATCGCGCACTTGCGACGCCAAAGTCCCTTTGACGAGGGCATTGATGTCTGGGCGCCAACTGTGGATCGTGGCAAATTGCTGGAACAACAGCAGGGATTGGTGGAAGCACTGCGCGAGGCCAAGTATGCCAGTATTCTACGTGACAACCCGGCCATTACCCTGATCCAGGGAACAGCGCAATTCGTGACGGCCAATGCGCTCGACGTCACCACCACGGAGGGCGAAGTGCGGCGGATCAAATTTGATCGGGCATTTATCGGCACGGGTGCGCGGCCGGCGATCCCACCCATTGCGGGGTTGGCCGATACGCCGTACCTGACTTCCACCTCCGCCTTGTCGCTATCCATCATCCCAGAGCGCCTGCTGGTGATCGGGGGATCAGCGGTGGCATTGGAGCTTGCCCAGGCCTTTGCGCGGCTGGGCAGTCATGTAACCATCCTGGCGCGTAGCCGGTTGCTATCCCGTGACGATCCGGCTGTAGGCGATGTTATTCGGAAGGCCTTTGAGCAGGAAGGCATTCGGGTATTGCTGCGGACCCAGGCCAGCCGGGTCGATTACGCCGATGGAGAGTTCATACTGGATACCAATGCCGGGGAATTGCGAGCAGAGCAGTTGTTGATCGCCACCGGACGCACACCCAATACCGAACGGTTGGGTCTGGAACAGATTGGCGTGAAGACAGTGCGTGGCGCGATTCAGGTGGATGGGCGAATGCAAACCAACGTGCCAGGCATCTATGCGGCGGGCGATTGCACCGATCACCCCCAGTTCGTCTATGTGGCCGCCGCCGGGGGCAGCCGGGCCGGGGTCAACATGAGCGGCGGCGACGCTCTGCTTGACCTCAGCGCCATGCCGGCGGTGATTTTTACCGATCCACAGGTGGCGACCGTTGGCTTGACGGAAGAACAGGCGACCACGCAGGGGTTGCAGGTCGATACTCGCGTGCTCAGTTTGGACAGCGTGCCGCGCGCCTTGGTGAATTTCGACACCCAAGGCTTTATCAAAATGGTGGCCGAACAGGATTCAGGCCGCTTGCTGGGAGTGCAGGCAGTTGCCGCCGAGGCTGGAGAACTGATCCAGACGGCAGTAATGGTGATGCGGGCCAATATGACCGTGCAGGAAATGGCTGAAGAGCTGTTTCCCTACCTGACCATGGTGGAAGGGCTCAAGCTCTGCGCCCAGACTTTTACCACGGATGTGACTCAATTGTCCTGTTGCGCCGGGTAAGGCTGCGTTCCCGGCTCAGTCGGCATTCCTGATCAGGCGCGGCAGCCAGCGCAGATATGCGACCATGCCGAACAACTCGACCAGGGATTGGAAGACGATGACAACGATGGCGGCACGCCAGGGCTCCGGCAGTGACAGCGCCAGCGGCAGCATGACGAAGGAGTTGCGGGTACCAAAGCTGAAGGTGAGGGTACGGCCGATAGTGGGCGTGAACCCGAATAGCTCACTGAGCCCCTTGCCGATAATGGCGGCGGCAATCAGGTAAAGCACAAAAACCACAAGCGCCGACCACAGCAGGGCGCCACTGTCGATCACCAGGCTGACCTGGGAGCCGGCAATCAGAAACACCACCAGTGCCAGCAACGGCACGGGCAGCCACCCAAGCCAGTCCACCAGTGTTTGCGCGCGCGGGTGCTTTTCCGTCAACTGTTCGGTTAACCAGGCCAGGATCAGTGGGGTGACAATCAATCCGAAGAAGGCTGGCAGCAAGTGGCTGCCGACCGCCAGCTCAATGGCGATATTGCCCATGAAAAGCCAGATATAAACGGGTAGCAAAATGAGCTGCACAATCAGCAGGATCGGCGCGGCCGCGATGGCCCGGGCACCGTCCCCACCACCGAGATGGGTATAACTGATAAACCAGTCCGTACAGGGTACCAGCAGTACCAGCAGCACGCCGAGACGAATAGCGGGATCATCCGGTATCAGCCACAACAGAAGACCAACGACCACCGGTATCAGGATAAAATTGCCCGTCAGCAAAGCGGCCAGAAAGCGGCGATCACGAAATGCCGACCTGAGATGTATCAGTGGTACCTGAGTGAAAGTGGTATACAGAAGAACACCTAGGGCCGGCCAAAGCAACACTTCCCAATGACGGGTCTGCTCTGGTGACATCCAGCCGATGGCCATGCCGACCAGGATGGCAACCAGATAAATCCAGACCTGATATCGCTCCAGTTGTTCGCGCATTTAAAGCTGTTCCTGCTGTTTTTCGAGGGCACGATAGTATCATTGGTGCGCAATGAGCTCCCGGGACACGCCCTAAGGGTTTCGGCAGACTCATCGAAAGGACTGAAATCTCTTTAGGCGGTGTCGGGAGAGATACGGTAAAATGGCCAGTGCCAGCATTTTACCTTTTTGCCGGCTAGTAGAGGGGAGGGTGTCCCTAAAGGGTTGTTGGTTTTTCCCCAGTTTGGCAGGTTCTGACCCTGTTGAGCGGGGTCACGGATGTAAGGTTAGTAGAACCTAAAGAAGCTGGTCAATTGCTCATGGACATACTGAGATATTTCGAGAGGGTAGAAAGCTATAGTCTTTAGCTTTGGTAATAGGTGTGGTGTAGCTTGAAATGTTTATTAGAAGGCATGCTTTAGATTTCTTCACATTACTCAGATTTGTATCCCAGTTGTATCCCAGAATTTCTATCTAGGTTGTGGGGTATAAAATAATCCGTTGCGTTTATGTAAGGGGGGGATGGTACCAGAGGCCGGACTCGAACCGGCACACCATTGCTGGCGGGAGATTTTGAATCTCCTGTGTCTACCAATTTCACCACTCTGGCACTGCTTAGATTTTACTATTTTCCCTTGGGATACAAAATCGCTTGAGAATTTTGAATCCCCTGTGTCTACCAATTTCACCACTCTGGCGCAGGTTGGCGATTATAGCAGCGGGTATTGCATAATCAAGGTAAAGTCGTCTTGAATAGGGTGCTTATAGTTGTTTTATAGTCTCGCTTTCCTTAACCTTGCGGCCTTTCGGTCGGAACTTGAATATGCAGCGCGCTTTATTCCACTATCTGCTCCCTGAGCAGTTGATTGCCCGTCAGCCAGCAGCTGAACGGCGGGGCAGTCGCCTGTTGGTTGTGGGAGAGCATCCCGGAGAGCTTCAGCACCTGCATTTTCCCGATATTATCGATTTGATTGAGCCTGGCGACTTAATGGTGTTTAACAACACGCGGGTGATTCCTGCGCGGTTATTCGGCCAGAAAGAATCTGGTGGCAAGGTTGAAATGCTGGTTGAGCGGCTACTGGATGACCATCGGCTACTGGCGCATGTAAGAGCCAGTAAATCACCAAAACCGGGTGGCAAACTGTTATTCGAAGGTGAAATTTCAGCTGAGGTTGAAGACCGTGAAGGCGACTTGTTTGTGCTGAGATTTTGCGGTGAGAAGCCCGTTTTGGCGTTGCTCGAAGAGTTCGGTCATATGCCGCTGCCCCCTTATATTGATCGGGCTGATGAAAGCAGCGATAGAGAGCGGTATCAAACAGTTTATGCCTCACAGCCCGGTGCCGTTGCTGCGCCCACGGCAGGCCTGCATTTTGACGAAGCGCTGTTGCAGCAACTGAGTGACAAAGGTGTCGATATGGCCTATGTCACTCTGCATGTGGGGGCGGGAACGTTTCAGCCGGTTCGCGTTGATGATGTCCGCGAACACCAAATGCATGCCGAGGTGATAGACGTTCCCCAGCTGGTTTGTGACCAGATTGCCGCTACTCGTGCCCGCGGAGGTCGGGTGATTGCTGTGGGTACTACCAGTGTTCGTTGCCTGGAAAGCGCTGCTATGAGCGATGCTTTGAAACCTATGCAGGGTGAAACGGATATCTTTATTTATCCCGGTTATCAATACAAAGTGGTGGATGCACTGTTGACCAACTTCCACTTGCCTGAATCCACACTGCTGATGCTGGTCAGTGCCTTTTCAGGGTATGCCAATATTCGAGAGGCATACCGGCAGGCTGTTGAACAGCAGTATCGATTTTTCAGTTATGGCGATGCCATGTTTTTAACCCGCAACCCCAGTGCACCTGAGGAAGTTTTGCCATGAGTCATCCGTGTTTTATGAGCTTTGAGCTGGATAGCACTTACAGCGGAGAAGCGGGCAAGGCTCGCCGCGGACGATTGAAGTTTCCGCGTGGTACCGTTGAAACACCTGCGTTTATGCCTGTGGGGACCTATGGCACGGTGAAAGGCATGTTGCCTCGCGACATCAAAGAGATTGGCGCGGAGATTATTCTAGGCAATACGTTTCACCTGATGTTGCGGCCCGGCACAGAAGTTGTAAAAGAACACGGCCTGGACAATAACGGCACCTTGCACGACTTTATGCAGTGGCAGGGGCCAATCCTAACGGACTCCGGTGGCTTTCAGGTTTTCAGCCTGGGTGATTTGCGAAAGATAACCGAGGAAGGCGTCGCATTTCAGTCGCCTATTGACGGTAGCAAAGTCTTTCTAGACCCCGAAACCTCTATTCAGGTGCAGCGAGAGCTCGGTTCAGACATCGTCATGATATTTGATGAATGCACGCCTTACCCTGCAACGGAGCAACAGGCTCGGGAGTCTATGGAGCTTTCACTGCGCTGGGCCAAGCGCAGTAAGGATGCTCACGCGGATAATCCCTCCGCGCTGTTTGGTATTGTGCAGGGAGGGATGTATGAAGAGCTGCGCAGTGAGTCTCTGAAAGGCCTGGAAGACATTGGTTTCGATGGATATGCCATTGGCGGGCTATCGGTGGGCGAGCCAAAAGAAGATATGCTGCGAGTATTGGAGCATCTTGCGCCGGAAATGCCAGATAACCGTCCACGGTACCTGATGGGGGTCGGCAAGCCACAGGATATTCTGGAAGCTGTGCGTCGTGGCATCGATATGTTTGACTGTGTGATGCCCACCCGCAACGCACGCAACGGCCATCTGTTTACCAGTGAAGGCGTGATTAAAATTCGCAATGCCAAACACCGTCACGATACCGGCCCGCTGGACAATAGTTGTGATTGTTATACCTGCCAGAATTTCAGTCGGGCCTATCTCCACCACTTGGATAAATGTGGTGAAATTCTCGGCGCTCAACTAAATACAATTCACAACCTGCGTTATTACCAGAACCTGATGAGTGATATTCGGCTGGCGATTGAAGAAAACCGTTTAGACGAGTACACCGATCAGTTTTACCAGCAACAGGGTTTGGAACGACCAAGGTAGCGATCTGAACTGTCTAGTTCGGACTCATTTAGCACCCCTCCGGAATACCCGGAGAGGTTGCCTTACGCATCATTTTAGAGCGCGTCGATAAACGCGATGTAACCGGCCATGTCTCGCTTGATGCCTTCTTCTGTCAAGCCAAACTCTTCCAGTGAATATTCAAACTTACCTTTTTTGTGAATAGGGTTGTTAGCTCCCCAGTTTTGAATTTTTTCACGAGATTCATCAGACAATGTTAAGCCGGCATGGGCGTATACTTTTTCCGCGACGGCTTCCATGTTGTTCACGGCATCTTCAAAGCGGAAATCCAGAATGTTGAGGTTGGGCGTTGTTTCCCTGTTACTTAAATGCAGATCAAGTGTTGCCGCGAGATCTGTCTGCAATGACTGGGAGTTAACCCGTGCGTCATCGAACGGGATATGGAACTGATTAACCAGTTTGCAAAGCGAGGGGACAGTGCTCAGAGGGCTGCGGTGGGTCATGACAATATGGGCATCGGGAAACACCGAAAGTAACTCTGGTTCGAAACCATAGTAAGTCGGCGCTTTTAACAACCAGGGCTTTGATGCTGTAGCTAGGCCTTGCCACTGCAAATACTTGAGCGATTTTTCGAGCATTTTGAATACGGGCATCATGCCTTGCTGGGCAAACCACTCGATATAACTGGGTACTTCGGCGTACCCTAAGAATGACGGGGCTATAAAACATTGCTCCCATAATAGTGAATCTTCTTCGGCTTCGAAGGTTTCGAAGCTGTGCCCGAGCTTGCTCTCAGGGGCCGTCTCATCGAGCCAGCGGCAGTATTCATCGGCGGCATCGATACGAGCTTGGGGAGATTCACTTCTGTCCCCGGTAAATAATGAGGGATACTGGACTTGCCAAAAAGGCATGTAATTAAAATCACCGGTTGAAGCCAGCACACGGTGAGTTTTTGTGGTGCCGCTGCGCGCCATGCCGAAGATGAAAACAGGGTTTTCGATTTTTTCATCCGCAATTTCGGGGTGGGCCGCGTAATCTCGCAACATTCGTAGCCGGTTACTCAACAGGCGCAGAAGCTTATTTTGTTTGGCAATGACACCGGTTTCATGCAGCTGGGCTTCGTTATTGAGGGAGTTAACCAGCATGGTCAGCGGCTCAACCACCTCGTCGTCGATAATATCAACCCCTGTGATTTCTCTGGCTTTAGCCAGTAGCTCGTTGACGGAAAGTGGTATTGGGTAACCTTTTGCCATGATGATATTCCTGCGCGCTGATTTCAGATAAATTTGGACAGATGTCAGATTAGTGTTGGCTTTTTAACGATTCGATGAGTGCAATGTAACCCGCTGTTTCCTGTTCGATATTGTCGGCAGAAAGGCCGTACTCCTCGAGAGAATATTCAAATTTTCCCTCTTTATGGATCGGGTTATTTGCACCCCAATTACGTATTCCAAGGCGAGACTCTTCTGAGAACGCCAAGCCTGCGTGGGCGTAAATTTTTTCAGCGACGGTCTCCATATCCTTAACGGCATCTTCAAAGAGAATATCCAGAATGTTGAGTGTGGGGTGTGTTTCCCGGTTATGTAAATGCAGCTTAAGCAAATCGGCAATACCCGTTTTTAGTGCTTGAGGGTCAGGCTTCAGATTGCTGTATGGCAAGTGGAAGTTGTCAAGTAATTTGCAGATGGATGGCACGGTGCTGAGTGGAGTGCGATGGGTCATCAGGATGTGCGCATCGGGAAACACCGATAACAACTCAGGTTCAAAGCCGTAATAAGTCGGGGCTTTTAACAACCAGGGTTTTGAGGCGGTAGCCAGTCCTTGCCATTGCAGGTATTTCATGACATCACGCAAAAATTTAAAGTTGGTTTTCATGCCATCGCTACCCAGCCCGGCAAACCACTCCATATAGCTTTGTACTTCGGAATAGGCGAAAAAAGACGGGGCAACAAAACATTGCTCGGTGAGCAGGGAGTCTTCTTCTGCGGCATGTGTTTTGAAGCTATGCCCCAGCTTGATTTCGGGTGCAGTTTCGTCGAGCCAGCGGCAGTATTCGTCAGTCGCGTCAACGCGCGCTTGTGGTGACTCATCGCGATCCCCGGTAAACAGGGCGGGGTATTGAACCTGCCAAAGGGGCATAAAGTTAAAGTCGCCAGTTGCCGACAGAACGCGGTGTGTTTTGGTGGTGCCACTGCGTGCCATACCCAGAATGAAGACCGGGTTTTCAATTTTTTCATCGGCAATCTCGGGGTGAGCAGTAAAGTCCCGCAACATACGTAAGCGATTGCTTAACAGACGCAGCAGCTTGTTTTGTTTGGCGATCGCCCCTGCTTCGTGTAACTGACTTTCATTGTTAATTGATGTGACTAAAACCGTTAAGGGTTCAACGACTTCATTATCAACAATATCAATGCCGGTAATCCTGCGTGCCTCAGCCAGTAGTTCGTCAGTACTCAGGGGTAGGGAATAGCTTTTTGTCATTGTCAGGTTCCAAAAAAATTAAAGTAAGGCTGTTGTGGTAAGCGGCCCCATTTGCGACGTCAGCACGATACCCGGTTGAGCAGCTATAACGTTTGGAATGCGGTTTACCATGCAGCCAGCAGTCGTGTGGTCGGAGTCTTTGCGGTTGTTTCTGAGCTCATTGCGGGGGCTACCGTCCACAGACCAGAAAGCATGCTCAATTTCGCCTTCTTTAAAGACGCGCAGCTCAACTTCGACTCTTGCGGTGACACCCTGATGGGTTTCGATTTTGCCAACGATACGTGTACCAAGGCAGATCCCCGCGGGATACATTTCCTGGGTCCAGGGGTTTTTAATTGGTTCGTCGTAAATTACGGGTTCTATTTCCACGCTTGAGGCGCTAACGGTATAACCCACAGCCGTTAACACGTGCTCTGGAATGGTTTTATAGGAGTTCGCCAGCGGTGCTCTGTTGCAGCCTCTGGCAATAAATTCTTCCGGGGTCAGTCCGATTCCAACTTCAATCGCTTTTTCGTGTGTTGCCTGCCCGTGGACGTCAGTGATGCTGCTGTGGAAAAGAGATTTAATTTCGGTACAGGGGCCAACCAGTAAAATACCGCTCCAGATACGTGACATATCCCAAATACCGCCACCGGTAAATGTCACGTTATTCTTTTTGGCCAGGGTATCAATTTTCTCGGCAATGACCGGGTCACAACCGTAGGGATAGGAAGATTCCGAGCCGTGACACAATACGTTCAGGCCGGCATTCAGCAGACGCTCGTGTGCAGTGAAGTTAATGCTCAATTGGTTGGTCATGGCCACAATGCCGATATCGGCATTCAGGTTGTCATAGCTGGCGGTATCGCAATCCTGAACGATAATGCCAAGATCTCTATCGAGGCCTGCGAGACGGCCAAGGTCCTGGCCAACCTTGTCGCCTGCACGGTTATAGGCAGCAACAACTGTCCAGCCTTTTTCCAAGGCGAGGCGGGCGATAAAGCAACCGTACCGACCGGTACCATAGATGACAATGCGAGGAGAGACTATTGTGGAAACTGTTGTATTCATGTGGGGCATTACGGGGGATCCTTGTCGGTCATGAAAACGTATCGATCATAAAAACAGCTGGAAATCTGCCCGCTTTTTCGGGTGGCTGTCAATGAATGGTTGCAGGACTTAGGTCAAGCAACAGCCGAAACTGAGCCGAAATCAGTTAATGCTGAAATATCCGGGTAATAAAAACCTGTTTTTTGTTTTAAGTAAGTAGAACTCACTTATTTAACGTTGGCTATATTAGTACGATAAGGTGGTGATTTGAACAAGTGGTAAGTATTTTTTGTTGTTTTGATTCAGGTTGCCTGAACAAGCCTGCCTGAAATTTTGGTGATATCTGTAAAAGTGCCGGTCTGTTAAATGAAAGCAGGGCTTAACGACGGTTGATCATTAAGCCCATTCCGAATGTTGGGTATTGGTAGCGCTTCAGGGGAGTGCCATTGCGCATAACCCCAGTAGAGCAATGTTGGCTGCAAGGCCGATGACGAAAAAGTAGCTTCTTGGGCTGGGGTTCTTCTCTGTGGCGATTCCGTAATACAAGCTCATGTGGATAATGCGCGCCAAAGCAAAGCACCAGACAAAGGTGGTCACCCAGAAAGGGTCTGCGGCCACGAATATTGCCAGAAATATTGTTCCCAGCATGGTTGGCAGGTTTTCAATTGAGTTCATGAATGTGCGGTGAGCACGAAAAACAAATGAAGAATGGCTCAGACTGTTATCTATTTTTCCCGGGATAGCGCCATCCTGAGCAGCTTTTACACCATTTTCGACCACCCACTGTACAAGAACTGTGGCAATGATTACCCAGACACCCCAGTACGCGGCGTTATAGCTTTCAAATGACAACATAGGCAGACTCTCCAATTATAATTGCTCAAAATTATATTGTACGCAATTCAATATATAGGTGTACGCGCGGCGAATCAAGTATATTGTGCACAATATAACTCGGAGGGTTACTTCCTGTGATTACCGGTATTCCCCAGCTTTCTTCAGAAGACAAAATAAAACTGGAGAATCAGATTTGTTTCCCGCTTTACAGTGCTGCAAATGCAGTGGTTAGAAGCTATCGGCCACTTCTGGAGAAACTTGACCTCACTTATCTGCAGTATCTGACCATGATGGTGCTTTGGTCTCATGATGGCATTAATGTCAAAGCGCTTGGGCAGAACCTCCACCTGGATTCGGGTACGCTTACGCCAATGCTGAAACGACTGGAGGCAAAAGGGCTTCTGATCCGGAAGCGGGGAATATCGGATGAGCGGGTGAGAGAGGTGTTTTTGACGGCCTCTGGAAAAAAGCTGCGAGAGCATGCGTTATCAGTACCCGAAGCCTTTGCCTGCAAGTTCGATATCTCTTTTGATGAGCTGCTACAGCTGAAAAACCTGTGTGAGAAAATTATTCAGCAGGTCGGGTAAACGTTATTCCCTTGCAGCCCCTTGATCATTGCAGATCAGGCCCCATATCCCTTTTTTAAGGGAGAACGCCACCAAAGAATCGGATGTTCGGGGTATTTTTTTATCATTTCACCTATAATGCCCCGCTAAATTTATTGCAGCCTTGCGGTGACGCAAGGCGATGGAAAAACAATACGCTATGAACCGCTACCCATTCTGGAAGTATCTGCTCATTCTGTTTGCGATTGGCCTTGGATTTATTTACGCCACGCCTAACCTTTATACCCCTGATCCGGCTATTCAGATCTCTGGCCAGAGCAGTGCTCTGGTGATTGATGATGACGTGCTGAACAAAGTTTCCACAGCGCTGGAGAGGGAAGGTATTGAGTTCTTTGGCGGTGAGAGCAAGGAAACCGCCGCGCTGATTCGTCTGAAAGATACCGAGCAGCAACTGGCGGCAAAACGCATAGCCCAGCGAACACTTGGTGGTGATTATGTGGTGGCATTGAATTTGGCGCAGACGACACCGGAGTGGTTAATGTCTCTAGGTGCGCAACCTATGAAGCTGGGGCTCGATCTGAGTGGTGGCGTACATTTTCTGTTGGAGGTTGATACACCATCAGTTGTCAATAAACGCATGGATACTCAGGTCAGTGAAACCCGTACCGCTCTGCGGAAGGAAAAGATCCGTTATCGGTCTGTTAATTTGACAAAGGACAATACACTCGTTGTTCTGTTGCGTTCAGAGGCGGACAAAACTGCCGCTGCAGGCATTATTCGCGAAAACTTTCGCGACCTGTTGCGCGAACCCTCGGCACAGGAAAGTGAGCTGGGTTTGCGTTACAACCTCTCTGAAGCAGCAATTCGTGAAATTGAAGATTATGCGGTTAGTCAGAACCTGACCACCGTTCGCAACCGGGTGAATGAGCTGGGAGTATCCGAGCCCATCGTGCAGAGGCAGGGGCGCAACCGTATTGTGGTCGAATTGCCGGGGGTGCAGGATACTGCCGAAGCGAAGCGCATTATCGGTAAAACTGCCAATCTGGAATTTCGTCTTGAAGCCGAACCGGGCAAGCTGGTGGGCCGCGAAGAGTTTGAGTTTCGTGATCCTGCTGCACTTCCTCGTACGGCCTGGTTGGAAAAAAACATTGTTATTACCGGTGATCAGGTGGCTGGGGCTTCTACCGGATTTGATGAAAACGGCTTGCCGCAAGTAAACATCAACCTCGATAGCGGTGGCGGCACCCGTATGCATCGGGTCTCCCGCAACAGTGTCGGGCGGCGGCTGGGTGTGCTGTTCATTGAATATAAGGCCCGCATTGAACACAAAATGAATGAGCAAGGTGAGTTGGAAACCATTTCAACGCCCTATGTTGAAAAGAGCATTATCAGTTTGGCAACCATTCGCAGTGCATTGGGCGTGCAGTTCCGTATTACCGGGCTGGATAACCCACGCGAGGCCTCCGAATTGGCTCTGCTGTTAAGGGCAGGGGCGCTGGCTGCTCCTATGTATTTTGTTGAAGAGCGCACTATTGGTCCATCGTTGGGTGCCGAGAATATTGATTTGGGAATCAAGTCAGTTGCTATTGGGATGGTGCTGGTACTGGCGTTCATGCTGGTTTTTTACCGTGCTTTTGGGCTGTTTGCCAATATTGCGCTGGCCATGAACCTGGTTATTCTGATTGCCGTCATGTCGATTCTTTCGGCGACACTGACTCTGCCTGGTATTGCCGGTATTGTGCTAACCGTGGGTATGGCTGTGGATGCGAATGTGTTGATTTTCTCCCGCATCCGCGAAGAATTGAAAGCGGGCTTAAGCCCTCAACAGGCTATCAGTGCCGGTTATGACCGGGCTTTTGTTTCCATTCTTGATGCCAACGTGACGACCCTGATTGTGGCGGTTATCCTCTACGCCGTCGGTTCCGGTCCGGTACAGGGTTTTGCGGTGACCTTGTCTATCGGTATTCTCACTTCCATGTTCACCGCCATTATGGGTACCCGAGCGCTGGTTAATATGACCTGCGGTGGCCGCAACCTTCAGAAGCTTTGGATTTAACCATGAGCCAATCATCTACAAGCCAGCAACGCATTATCAACTTTATGGGCCAGCGTCAACTGGCCGCACTGATATCGATTCTTTTGCTGATCGGTTCCATCTACTCACTGGCGATGAACGGGCTGGTGTTTGGTCTGGACTTTACTGGCGGCACCCAGATAGAGGTGGGTTATCAGCAGCCTGTTGCTCTGGCAGACGTTCGACAGCAATTAACGGATGCCGGTTTTGAAAAAGCCGTTGTGGTTCATTTTGGCACAGAAAGCGACGTGTTGATCCGTTTGCAGGGTGAACCCCAAGCGGGTTTGTCTGATCAGGTTCTGGCAGCCCTTAATGACAATGGCAAGACACTGGATTTACGTCGTGTTGACTTTGTTGGCCCACAGGTGGGTGATGAATTGCGCGAAGACGGCGGCCTTGGCATGCTGGCAGCACTGGCTGTGGTGATGCTGTACGTTGCCATTCGTTTTCAGTACAAATTCTCCATCGGGGCCGTGCTCGCACTGGTGCACGACGTTATTATCACGCTGGGTTTCTTCTCGGTGATGCGGATCGAGTTTGATCTAACCGTATTGGCGGCAGTGCTCGCCGTTATCGGCTATTCACTGAATGACACCATCGTTGTGTCAGACCGGATTCGTGAAAACTTCCGTTTGCTGCGAGAGGAAAGCCCTATAGAGGTTATCAACGAGTCACTTACACAGACACTGGGCCGCACTCTGATAACCTCGTTAACCACATTGTTGGTGCTGGCTGCGCTGTTCGTAGTGGGTGGCGAGCTGATTCACAACTTCTCCATCGCGCTGATGGTCGGTGTACTGGTAGGTACTTATTCCTCCATTTATGTGGCATCAAATGCACTACTGTTTATGGGGATTGGCAGGGAAGATTTGATACCACCAGTGAAAGAAGGGGAAGACGAGTTCGACGGTTTGCCTTGATCTCAGTAACCCGGGATTGACTGTATAGCTACAAAAGCTGCCCCATTAATTTGCGGCAGCTTTTTTGTGTCACCAAGGTTTACGTGTATGTTTTTTCGGCGAGATTGATGGAAGCTTTAAACAGGCAATATTATCGTTAATAAATTTAGCTAGCTAAAATTAGCGGGAACAGAAATTTTGTGATCCGTTATAGTTTTTGATTTGTACCGTGCGGAACAGCTGAATTTATGCTTATAAGTTTTGTTTCCCTCATAACAACAAACACATAGATTATTGTTTCGACGGGTCAAACTGCTCTACAGCAGCCGATGTTTTTTCTGACTTTTGCTCTTCCGTTTTCTCTTCGGGTTTTTCCTGTTTAACATCTTGTCCACCACATGCTCCACAACAACTCATGACTACCTCCGGGCGTTTATAAGAGAGTGCTTAATTATTCCGGATCTTATCCTATGCCTTCACTGTTTGTTTTGATGAATATCAATATTAATATTAGTGGGCAATAAGGTCTCTCATGGCATGGGGCAAGAATGATTTTTTTCATAGCAGAGAAGTTGGGATGGGTGTTATGAACGAATGAAGAAGCGTGTGAATTGGCCGAGTAAACAAGAACGTGAAAATTGGGAAATAGAGCAGTTTATTCGACACTACGAACGAGCTACGTCGAATATTGGCTTAAGAGTCTATTTAAAAAGTGAAAGGCCAGATTATGGTTTGGTTTCTGATATTCTCGATAAAAAATATGGTGTTGAACTGACATCGGTCTATCAATATGACAGAAGTGTTCCCGACAATCACATCCCTCTACAGAACGATTTCAAAGACATTCCTTATGTATCTGATGATGTAGAGCGTTACCTGTTACGCGTATTAGACGCAATACAGATTAAGGATAAAAAAGCACGAAGTGGTTACTCTACCGAATACCCACTATTGCTATCAGTTTATATAAATGAGTATCTAGCGATACATATTGATTCTGAGCAATGGTCTGAATTTTTCTTGGCGAACAATTTCAGGGTAGAGGACTCTGCATTTCAAGCAATATTATTGTGGCCTTTGCCCGGTGACCATGAGCTTATTTTGTGTCAAAGTTCGGTATACATCCAAAGAATGCCCATGAGCAAGTTGGCCCAGCTCACGACTTCACTGCTTAGCCGGTACGTTCTGGCCTGTGTTGGGGAGAGGCGCTTTCGACTTTTAGAATCCATTTATTCATACAGGTAGAAAATGACATTAAACGTGTATCTTTCAGGCGAAATTCATTCCGACTGGCGAGCCAGAATTGTCGATGGCTGCAAGCGTTTGGGGTTGGGGGTTTCTTTCTCGTCAGCGGTGACCAATCACGAAGCAAGTGATGCAGCAGGCGATTGCCTGGGGCCTGAGGCGGCGGCGTTCTGGCGGGATCATAAATCGGCGAAAGTGAATGCGATCAGGATTAAAAATTCGCTTGAAAAATGTGATCTGGCCATTATCCGTTTTGGTGAAAAGTATAAACAGTGGAATGCGGCATTTGATGCCGGTTATTGTGCGGCTTTGGGAAAACCCTACATCACACTGCATGATGAATCACTGGTTCATGCGTTAAAAGAAGTGGATGGTTCAGCGCAAGCATGGGCGACAACGCCAGAGCAGGTGGTGGAAATACTCAAGTATTTGATGACGCAGTCGTAAAGGCTACGGGTAGGCAAAAAAAGAGATGTAATAAAAAAGCTGCCTCACATGAAGTGGGGCAGCTTGCTGTCATCCTATGCTAGGATGACGAATCCCTCGAAGAGTTGTTAGCAGGCCTCGAATAACCCGGCAGCGCCCATACCCTTACCCACACACATGGAAACAATACCGAATTTCTTGTTGCGGCGTTTCAGTTCGCGCAGTACGACGCCTGTCATTCGTGAGCCGGTCATACCGTACGGGTGGCCGATGGCGATTGCACCGCCGTTCACGTTGTAGATGTCATTATCAATTTCCAGTGCATCACGGCAATAGAGACACTGTGACGCGAAGGCCTCATTCAGTTCGACCAGATCAATGTCATTCATGCTCAGATTGTTGTACTTGAGTAGTTTGGGAATGGCAAATACGGGGCCAATACCCATTTCGTCCGGCTCACAGCCTGCAACGGCAAAACCACGGTAATAGGCGATAGGCGTCAGGCCCAGTTCAATGGCTTTGCTTTCGGACATCAGTAAGGTCATGGAAGCGCCGTCAGAGAGCTGCGAAGCGTTACCGGCGGTCACAGTGCCGTCTTCACTGAAAACAGGTTTCAGACCAGCCAGGCCTTCCAGTGTAGTGGTGGGGCGGTTGCATTCGTCACGGTCAACAGTGCCTTCCAGTGTTTCTGCTTCACCGGTTTTACGGTCTTCCTTGCGCCATTTCACCGTCATGGGGGTGATTTCATCAGCGACGTAACCGGCTTCAACCGCAGCGGCATAACGCTGCTGGCTTTGCAGAGCGTACTCATCCTGCTGATCCCGGGTGACGTTGTAACGTTTGGCGACGATTTCGGCAGTTTCGCCCATGGGCATTAAAAACTGCGGCATTTCTGATATCAGGCGGGGGTTTTCTTCAAACTCGGATTTGCCTCGCTCCAGTCCAGTGATGGACTCAACGCCACCGGCAATAGCAATATCGCAACAGCCGCTGGCAATCTGGGTGGCTGCTACTGAAATTGCGTTCAGCCCTGAGGAGCAAGCGCGACTCAGGGTCATACCTGAAGTCGTTACCGGTAGCCCGGAAAGTGCTACCGCATAGCGTGCCAGGTTGGCAGATTGCTCTCCGGTTTGTCGCGCTGCGCCCACAATCACATCGTCAACCAGTGCCGGGTCAAGCGTCGGGTTTCTTTCCAGCAGCGCATCAATACAGTGTGCCACCAGGTCGTCTGCACGAGTCAGATTGAAAGTGCCCCGAAAGGATTTGGCAAGACCGGTTCTAATATTGTCGACAATAACAACCTTACTCATGTAGGTATTCTCCGAGTTAGCGAAATTAGTAATGATGCGAATTATAAAGAAGTGAACTTATGCTGGCAAATTGATTAATGAGGCCATGCGATCTATGCTGATTTTCCAGAGCACGGTTTTGATTATAGTGAGGAGAAAGGGAGAGCGGTACTAGCGTCAGAGTCTTTTCTGACGATTAGTCGTGACTACGATGACGATTATCCCCAGAACTGGGGAGCGCTTCAAAACCATCCTTTGCCGTTGTGACCCGAAATTGATGGTGTTGACAATAGTGGCCGGTGTTGGCAATAAATGCCCTGTTTTTGTTACTCTTTTTTAATAAGACTGTATTCTGGCGCCATAACACACGCTTCTTTTTATAGTGGTGTGCCTGTTGATAAAAATGACAATCGGGAGATGACGGTGTGAATAAAAAGTTAAGAGTGATTGGTCTAGTTGGGGGCAGCACATTATTAACACTCTCTGTTGTGGCCGAATCTTCGTTGATTGTTGCTCCCCATAGCACCGGCCGGGATGCCGATATGGCGGGCGTTGTGGTTGCTTCGCCCGATGACGGCTCCAGCACGTTGCTTATCAACCCGGCAGGGGTTGTCAGCGAGGCTCGGAAAGAGGCGATGGTGGCAATTATGCCCATCACTTTCAAGATGCGTTATGTGAACCCTATGACGGGTTATGAAGAAAGTGGCAGAAAGGATGCGATGGCACTGAGCATGTGGCGTGGCCTTGGCGAAAGCGACAACGGCTGGTCAAGAGGTGTGGGGGTGTATGGTTCGTTGGGAACGGCTTATGATCTGGCCGCAGACCCCTCTATTGGACAAACATCTCCCTATCTCGGTGAAACCGGTGTTTTGAATTTCGGGTTCAATATCGGGCGTCAGCTGACGCCTGAGTGGCGTATCGGGTTTCAGGTGGCCCCTCGCTATGGCGTGCAGGAGATTAAGTCGCCGTCGCCATTTGGTGATATCAGTTTCAAAAATCAGGGGGTTGGCATTGGCGGTTCGGTTGGACTGGTTTATACGCCGAAAGATTTCCTTTCCTTCGGCATGGTTTATCGAACGCCGGGAATCGTCCGGTTCAAAGGCGATGGCAGAGTCGGGGGCGTCAAGCAGGATTTAACCGTGAAAATGATTACCCCCCAGAATATTACTCTTGGTGTGGCCTATGATTATTCGGAACGGCTAAGGCTGCTCAGTCAGGTCGTTTGGACGCGTTATGAGGACTTTGAGCGAGGCGAGAAAAAATTTGAGCTTACCAAACAGCTCAACGGTCCGCTGTTATCAAATACCAGAAACCGGGTTCGTGTGGGACTGGCGCTGGAATATGAAGTAAAGCCCGGCCACTATTTTCGTGCTGGGTACACCCGGGGGAAAGCAATGATCGAGGATGAGGCACTGTCGCCGACACTGTTCGATGTTGACAACGATATGTTAATGACTGGCTACGAGATAGATAATGGTGGTTGGCGATTAGGGTTTACAGCGGGTTACACTAAAAACAAACCCCGGACAATTAGTGTTGATGAAAACCCGTATTTCCCCGGAACCTATAAAGACCAAACGCCAATATCTTTTGCGATCAGGGCGACCTGGGATGTGGATTAACTAGCTAGCGCCAGCGTTGCTCCCAGGCCAGCAAGACCCTCTCTGGATACCAATATTGTCCGTAGCTGCCGTTGTAGCGGGCGAGTGCGTCGGCGAGTCTGCCTTTTTCCTTGTCGAGGTAGTATTTGAGAATGGTGCAGCCGTAGCGGAGGTTGGTCAGGGGATTGATCAGGTTGTCATCCGGGCGGCCAATTTCATTTTTCCAGAAAGGCATCACTTGCATCATACCGAGTGCACCGGCTCGGGACACCGCGTAGGAGTCGAAATGGCTCTCCACCTCAATCACAGCCAATACCACCTCCGGAGAAAGGCCTGCACGAGTGGCTTCGCGGTGGATGTTTCGCAGCAGTTTGAGACGCTTGGCGGTATTAGGGATATAGCGTTCAAGCTGGCTGGACTTTGCCATCAGCCAGACTTCGGCATCGAAGCGGTCTTCAAAACTGTCGGCGGCTGATACATTATGTTTCAACAGGGCAAGCAGTTCCTGATCCACATCTTCGTTGGCAGTGCCGGTTACTGGCCAGCCTAAAAAAACGGTATATATCATCATCAACAGAACCGACGGCCACCGGGCTGCTGGTTTGTGTTGTTGATGGCTATATTTCACGAGTGCGCTCCGTTTATCTGACAACCTTTTGCAGAAACTCCGCGATGCTGTTGAACGGAATATCCTGATTTTCAGTTTCGCGGCGGTTGCGGTATTCCACCGTGCCGTTTTCCAGTCCGCGATCACCAATGACCAGCCGGTGGGGTATGCCCATTAGTTCAACATCTGCCAACATGCCACCGAGCCGCGCTTTCTCTTCATCCATGTACAGCACATCGTAGCCTGCCTGCTGAAGCTCTGTGTAGAGTTTTTCGCAGGTTTCGCGAACCTGTTCCGATTTATGCATGTTGATGGGTACGAGGGCGATCTGGAACGGGGTCAAGGCATCGGGCCAGATAATGCCGTTTTCGTCGTGATTCTGCTCAATGGCGGCGGCCACAACGCGGCTAACACCAATGCCGTAACAACCCATGATCACCGTTTGTTCCTTACCTCCTTCATTGAGAACCCTGGCGTTCATGGCCTCGCTGTATTTGGTACCCAGCTGAAAAATATGGCCGACTTCAATGCCACGTTTGATATCCAGTACGCCCTTGCCGTCCGGGCTGGGGTCGCCAGGCACGACGTTGCGAATGTCTTCAACGCGTGTAAGCGTGCAATCCCTCTCCCAGTTAACCCCAGTGAGATGAAAACCCTCTTTGTTGGCGCCGCAGACAAAATCTGCCAGGTGTGCAGCGCTGCGATCGACAATGACCGGGATTTCCAGTCCAACCGGTCCGATGGAGCCGACAGAGCAATGAATGGCCTGTTTGACTTGTTCTTCACTGGCGAAGGTGAGTGGTGATGCAACACCGGGCAGTTTCTCCGCCTTGATAGCGTTCAGTTCGTGGTCGCCGCGCAATACCAGCGCGACCAGAGAACTTTCTTCACTGTCCGATTCACCCAGAACCAGCAGGGTTTTAATTACTTGCGATGAATCTATTTTCAGGAATTGAGCGACTTCATCAATGCTGTGTTGGCCGGGTGTGGCCACTTCTGTTCGTTCGGCACGGGCAGCGGGGCGCTCGCCTGCGGGCGCTAATGCTTCAGCCATCTCGACATTGGCGGCGTAATTGCTTTCGGAAGAAAAAGCGATATCGTCTTCACCTGAGGATGCCAGTACATGGAATTCGTGAGAGCTACTGCCACCAATGCTGCCGGTGTCTGCCAGTACAGGGCGAAAATCCAACCCCAGTCTTGTAAAAATGGCCGTGTAGGCGGCATGCATGTCGTCGTAAGTTGCTTGCAGGCTTTCCTGAGAGGTGTGAAAGGAATAGGCATCTTTCATCAGAAATTCCCGTGCGCGCATAATGCCGAAGCGGGGGCGAATTTCGTCGCGGAATTTGGTTTGAATCTGGTAGAAATTAGCCGGTAACTGGCGGTAACTGCGTATCTGATTGCGGACCAGATCAGTAATCACTTCTTCGTGGGTTGGCCCCAGGCAAAAATCCCGCTGATGACGATCGTAAATACGCAGTAATTCAGGACCGTACTGTTCCCATCTGCCGGACTCGTGCCATAACTCCGAAGGCTGAACAACAGGCATGGAAACTTCCTGCGCCCCGGCTTTGTTCATCTCATCGCGAACCACAGCCTCGACTTTGCGCAGTACTCGCAGGCCCATCGGCAGCCAGGTGTAGAGACCTGCGGCCAGTTTGCGGATCATGCCCGCGCGAATCATGAGTTGGTGGCTGATGACTTCGGCGTCGGCGGGAGTCTCTTTTTGTGTGGCTATCAGGAAACGGCTGGCTCGCATGGTGTATTGATGGTCCTGTCAGGTGTGATGTATGGGTGGATGTCGGTATGTCAACAGTGTACCAGTGCCCGGTAAGAGCGGTTGTGCTATTTTACGGTGGTGGCTGCGCTGGGTACAGGCGTAGTGGTAATATTTTGGCTGCCGGGATGGCATCGAAAATCAGGGACATTAAATTCAGGAGATGTTGTATGTTTGAGCTTCACCCTCAATTAGAAGCAGATACCGTTACAGTGGGTTACCTTCCGCTTTCCAGAATTCTGATAAGCAAGGATGCCAATTACCCCTGGTTTATTCTGGTACCTCAGCGGGCTGATCTTTCCGAAATACACCATCTTGATCAAGCCGATCGACAGCAATTGTTTGAGGAGTCATGTCGGCTGTCGGAGTGCATGGTGGATGCTTTTTCACCCGATAAAATGAATGTGGCCGCACTGGGAAATGTGGTGCCGCAGCTACATGTGCACCATATTGCCCGTTACAAGGGTGATCCGGCCTGGCCTGCGCCGGTCTGGGGCGTTGTGCCTGCCCGTCCGTATCAGGAGGGTGCTTTGCAACAGCGCATTGACCTGGTTATTGAACTGTTGCAAGGCGAGGACTTTCGCGCCGCTTAGTCCTAAAAATCGCGGCATAAGCACCTTCAAGCGCTGCCACCTGTACTGTATAATGCGCCGCTTTCCGGCACTCTGCCGGTTTGAGCCAACTGAAAGAACTTATTGAGTAGGTGCTGATTGATGCCCATCTATGAATATAAATGCCAATCCTGCAGCCATGTGCTGGAGAAACTTCAGAAGATCAGCGACGCACCGCTGGTAGATTGCCCCGAGTGCGGAAAAGCTGAGTTAAAAAAACAGGTTACTGCCGGCGCGTTTCGCTTGAGTGGCGGTGGCTGGTACGAAACCGATTTTAAAACGGGTAGCAAAAAAAATCTGGCGGGAGATGGCGCTGCCAAGGAAACTCCATCCGCCAAATCTGATAGCAGTGTCGGCAAGGATAATGCTGGTAAAGGCGGAGCCACTGAAAACAAGGGTAGCAAAGCTGCCACAGTAAAGGCGGAATAATATGCGTTCAAGTTATTGCGGTGTTCTCAATAAGGACAACATCGACCAGGAAGTAACACTTTGCGGGTGGGTCGATCGTCGTCGTGATCACGGTGGTGTCATCTTTATCGACCTGCGTGATCGTGAGGGCATTGTGCAAGTAGTGTTTGACCCTGATGGCGGAGAACACTTTACCACCGCTGATAAGGTTCGTAGTGAATATGTACTGCGAGTGAAGGGTCGTGTTCGTGCGCGCACAGAATCAACCGTGAACCCGGAGATGGCGACTGGCGATATTGAAGTTTACGGGCTAGAGCTGAATATTCTTAATAGTTCAAATACGCCACCTTTCCCGCTGGATGAGCACAATAAAGTAGGCGAAGACGTTCGTCTGAAATACCGCTATCTGGACTTGCGCCGTCCGGAAATGCAACACAACCTGCGTTTTCGCTCCAAGGTTACCAATGTGATTCGTAACTATCTTGATGAGCGCGGATTTCTCGACATTGAAACACCGATTCTGACCAGAGCTACGCCAGAGGGCGCACGTGATTATTTGGTGCCGAGTCGTACCCATGAAGGCAAATTCTTTGCGCTGCCGCAGTCGCCACAACTGTTCAAACAACTGTTGATGGTGTCGGGCATGGACCGCTACTACCAGATTGCCAAGTGCTTTCGCGATGAGGATTTACGGGCTGACCGGCAGCCCGAATTTACCCAGGTGGATGTGGAGCTCTCCTTCACCACAGAAGAAGAGATTATGGCGATTAACGAGGAAATGATTCGCTCAGTATTCAGGCAGGTACTGGATGTTGACCTGGGTGATTTTCCGCGCATGCCCTACAGCGAAGCAATGGCGCGATATGGCAGCGACAAGCCAGATCTGCGTATTCCTCTCGAACTGGTAGACATCAAGGATCTGATGACAGAAGTGGACTTCAAAGTGTTTTCCGGTCCGGCGAACGACCCGAAAGGGCGGGTAACGGCACTGAAAATACCTAAGGGCAATGATCTGATCAGTCGCAAGCAAATTGATAAATACACCGATTTCGTCGGTATCTATGGTGCGCGCGGGCTGGCCTATATCAAAGTGAATGATCGCAATGATATGGAAGAAGGTTTGCAATCTCCCATTGTTAAATTCCTGCCCATTGACGTTCGTGCCTCCATTCTGGAGCGTACCGGGGCAGAAACCGGCGACTTGATTTTCTTTGGTGCTGACAGTAACAAGGTCGTATCCGAAGCGCTGGGTGCGCTGCGTTGCAAGCTGGGCGAAGATCTTAATCTGTACACCACCGAGTGGGCACCACTGTGGGTGGTGGACTTCCCGATGTTCGAGCAGACCGATGATGGCGCCTGGACATCTCTGCATCATCCCTTTACCCGCCCTGCCTGTACTCCGGAAGAGCTGAAAGCAGACCCGGAAAATGCGCTTTCGCAGGCCTATGATATGGTACTTAATGGCACTGAGCTGGGTGGTGGCTCCATTCGTATCCACAACCCTGATATGCAGCGCTCGGTTTTCCACGTATTGGGTATCAGTGATGAAGAAGCTGACGAGAAGTTCGGCTTTTTGATTGATGCCCTGCAATACGGTTGTCCGCCTCATGGTGGCCTGGCATTTGGTCTGGATCGATTGATCATGCTGTTAACTGGCAGTAAATCCATTCGTGACGTCATTGCTTTCCCGAAAACACAGACAGCTGCTTGTGTGATGACTGATGCGCCGGGAAGTGTGGATAGCAAACAGCTACGAGAGCTGAATATTAAATTGCGGGAAAAACCTGCAGAAAGCTAATTGAAGACAGGCACCCTGAAACTGTTTGGTTCGAGTGCCTAAAAGTTGAACAGGCATGCCGAAGTACAAGGGCTGCACAGTAATTTTAGAGGTATCCCCCCTCTTCGGAGAAAACTATGGCTGGACACAGTAAATGGGCCAATATCAAACACCGCAAGGCCGCCCAGGACGCCAAACGGGGTAAGATTTTTACCAAGTTGATTCGAGAACTGGTCGTTGCGGCAAAAGAGGGTGGACCTGCCCCGGAAGATAACCCGCGGTTGCGCGCAGCGGTGGATAAAGCGCTAGGCTCCAACATGAAGCGGGATACGATCGATAAAGCGATTGCCCGTGGTGCCGGTGCTGGTGAAGGCGACAATTACGAAGAAATTACGTATGAAGGCTATGGCGCTGGCGGTATTGCCGTACTGGTTGAATGCCTGAGTGATAACCGTAATCGAACGGTGTCCGATGTCCGTCATGCCTTTACCAAACGGGGAGGTAATCTTGGCACAGACGGTTCAGTTGCCTACCTGTTCACCCGCACTGGGCAGATTAGTTATGCTCCCGGTGCGGATGAAGATCAGATTATGGAGATTGCTCTGGAAGCGGGTGCCGAAGATGTTGTTGCCAACGATGACGGCTCTATTGATGTGCTGACAGCATGGGAAGACTTTGCCGCAGTCAGAGATGCTTTGAAGGTTGCAGGGCTGGAAGCAGAAAATGCTGAAGTGACCATGCTGGCTTCAACCACCGTTCCTCTTGACAAGGATAATGCAGAAAAAACACTGGCGCTGATTGATTCGCTGGAAGATCTGGATGATGTGCAGAATGTTTATACCAATGCTGATATTCCGGATGAGATTATGGATCAGCTGTCTGAATAGAAAAATGATAAACACAATGAAAATCAACGAGTAATCAACAGGAGAAATAACGATGAAAGTAATCAAGAAAACTGACGACTATACAGTTTACCAAAAGCGTTCTGGTCGTTACGCGGTTAAAGGTACTGACAAGAAGTGGGTTAATGCTGAAGACAAAGTCAAAATTTTGTTGGCAGAAGGGCTGATTAAAGTTGCTGCACCTGCCGAGCCGGAACCTGAAGCTGTTGAGGAAGTGGCAGAAGAAGCAACTGCTGAAGAGATTGTTGAGGAAGCTGCTGAAGAAGTGCCATCAGCGGAAGAAGAGCCAAAAGCGTAATTTTTCGCTTATCATAAAAAAGGCGGCTCCGGTGACGGAGCCGCCTTTTTCTTGTTTAACATTTATTATTGTTTTTTAATATAAAGGTAGTAAAAGGTATCGTTATCTTCGATGAATTTGCATAGAAGACTGCTGCGGATGTTGGCAATGCGTGAGTGCTTACTTTAAGGCTGTCTGTAGACTCGCCCGATGGTTGTAAAGGCAGTAAACGCGCCAGTGTTTAGAGAGCGAAATTTGATAGGGATAGTTAAATGTTCATACGGTTTTTTTTATTCTTTTTTCTGGCATATCTATATTGTCACTCCTGTATTGCGAACCAGCGCCTTGCTCCAGAGTTAAAAGATCAAACTACAGTTACGGGAGCTACAGGGGCTAATATTCTGTACTCGATCCAAAAAAGCCGTCTCGAGGAGAATGGAACATGGATACGAGAGCGCTATTACTCTATACAGATCAATGATCTCATAGCTGCCCGAGATTATGGGCGTATTAATGTTTCTTTTAATCATTATTATGCGAATGCTGAGATTGATTTTGCGAATGTTTTAAACTCAAAAGGGGAGCTTAAAGCTGTTCAACCTGATGCCATACAGATTAAGGCGTTGTCGGGGACAAACTTTTATGATGAGAAAAGTGAGATGGTTTTTTCCCTGCCCGAAGTTGAGCCGGGTTCAATAATAGAATTTCAATTCAGGACAGAGACCAAAAAGGTTGCAATAGATACTGTTTACAGCGATCTAAGTACACCGCACTGGTTTCAAAGACGTGCGGCAGATAATGGCTGGAGGGCCGACCCGGTTGTTAATTATCAATATCAATTAACCACGCCAAGCTCTATCGAAATGAAGCATCAACTTTTTGGTGGTTTGAATGTTGCACCCAAATCTACCGTTTCGAAACAGTACAGTGTGAAAAGCTGGACAGTAAAAAATATTGACGGTGTGGCTATAGAAGATTTCATGCCTCCTTTTTCTGAAGTGTATTTGGCAATTAAGAGTTCGAATACTAAAGATTGGCAAAAAGTTGATAGTTGGTTCTGGAAGAAAGTGGAGGGGAAATTAGGTAGTACTGCTGAGTTAGAAAAAGTGATTAAACAGCTTAAGTCTGTCGAAAATGGAAACGATATAACAAAAATTAGAGCTGTTTATGAATATCTAGAAAATAATGTACGTTATATTTCGGCCCACTTGGGACGGGGCGGATACGATCCTCACAGCCCAAACGAAACACTTCACAACGGGTATGGAGATTGTAAGGACCAGACAACGCTTGCTTTAGCGCTGTTAAAAGGGTTAGGTGTGGAAGCGTATCCTGTTCTTGTCCAGACCCCAGCCAGTGGAAAATCAGATACTGGATTAGTGGATGTTTTTTTTGATCATGTGATGGTGTGGATTCCTGCAACGAGCGAGCATCAGGAAATTTGGATGGATAGCACTGGAGATAGAGCCCTTTTCCCTGGTGTGTCAAAGTATCTGTCTGGTCAGCCAGCGTTTATTGTGGATGGGGCTGGCGGCGAGTTGAGAAATATTGAGCAAAAAGATACTGAAAACACAGGGCATATCGATTTAGTTTATAGAGTTATTGGTTCCCAGATCATTGCGGAGGTTTCTGTTTCCCACTCAGGGATTTTTGAGGAATTTACACGCAATTGGTGGCAAAGGAGTACTAATAGGAATACAGAACTAAAACAACTTTTATCCACGATCTTTGAAGACAATGGGCAATATAGTTTAACGGCAGAAGTCAACAATGCGGATAACATTTTTAACCCTGTTGAAATAGTGGCCCGATTTAGTTTTGATGAGCTGGATGATCCTGAAGAATTGATTAGGCTCGGAGCCTCTGCCTCTCAGTTACTTAGTTTTTTTGGAGCGAATAGAGGTATGCAGACGCCTGAGTCCAGAATTAATCGGTATATTAACCCTTACAATATCACTTTAAGTATGAATGTCCGGTTCGAAGCACCTGAAAATAGAGTCACTGCAGTTGTGGCATCGGCTGAGGGAGCAGGGAAAGGATATTTTTTAATTGAGCAGGAGGGTTTTTATGATGCTTCCGATTACGTTGTTAAAGTTAAATACACTCGCCCTAAGCTAGATCTTTCTGTCAAGGAATATGAAAACTTTTACAATTCGACAGTTAAAATTCCAGAGTTAGGGGGCTGGGTTGTTGCATTGCAGTTCGATAAAGTTCGAAATGAAGAGGAAGTGTTGGAAGATGTTAAAAGAGCTCACGGTGATAACTCATTTGTTTATCTCTTAGGTTTGGCTCGTTACCAAATTAATATAGGGGAGTTCAACAGAGCCCTCAAGCCGGCTGAAAAAGCGGTTAAAATGGATAGTAATAGTGCTGAGGCTTGGTACACACTTGGGGTTGTGCAAGGGTTTAGCGGTGATTTGGAAGAGTCTGAAAAATCTTTTGAAAAAGCAAAACGGTTAGGTTACGAGTTTTAGGTGGATGCTGTGAAAAAAAGGGATTTTTTACTCCTATTGTTACTAGGCTTGTCGGTAGTAGCGTACGCTGATTCGACCGACAAGCGGGTGATAAGCAGTCAGGAGCTTGTGTTAAGCGGATTTGATCATGCTAGGAAAGGCGATGAAATCATGATGCAGCTGAATCAGCGTAAGGAGCCCGCTTTATTAACAGAGGCTGTATCAGAATATAAAAAAGCACTTGATAGACATCCCGATAATATTTTGATTCAAAAATCTTACTATCAAGCAGTCTTTCAGAAAGCGATGCTTGTTGATAAGTCTGTAACAGAAGAAGTTAGAGCTGCGTACTTAAAATTACATCCTCTTATAAAGGTAACTCTTAGTCACCCAGAGTTATTGAAATTTTTTTTTAAAATGGATGCAGGAGCAGATCATCATGAACTTATCGATTTGCTTCAGACAATTCTTGTTTATCAACCAAGGTCTGATGTTGTATGGGGTATGTTGTCCGATTTATATTCGCGGCAAGAGAAATATTGGTTAGCTGCTGCTGCATCTCAAAGAGCTTTGCAACTAGCCCCGAATTACCCGCCATATCTGTTTGATCTGGGTAGTAGGATTAATAGTATCGCGGAAGGGACTGAGTGTGTTTACGATGAACGTACTTTGCTGAAAGCCTCTGTCCGCTATATGGCAAAAGCTGCGGCAAAGGATAAAACCAAGCAAATCTATACGGATACTACAAGCCTCCAATATTTACGTTTGGGATTGTTCCCTCTTGCATATAGCGAAGCCAAAAAAGCCCATCAAATTCAAGAAGATGCTTGGTCGACAGGGCACTTGTTCGATGCGGCGTTACATATGGGGTTTTTTAACGAAATTTCACCTCTTGCGGAACAGCTTGTGGTGGAATTTGATGATATTGGTGGTTATGAAGGGCAGGCTTTGCATGCTTTGTTCTCTGGGAAGAAACAAGCAGCTTTTAAACATCTACTCAGGTACAGGGAGTTGTATGGCAATAATATACTTGTGGAGTTACGTACCCGCTGGATAGCGGGGATTACTGGACAAGAGTATCCTCCAGTGTTGTTAAATCAGCTTGAAGCTGAAAATGAATGGCAGCAGAGAATCCTTGATTATACAAAAGCATTCAGCTCTGGAGATGTGGTAGTTGGACGAGAGTCGCTGGTCAAAGCAGCTATTACAGGTTGCGAAAAAACAGAGGCTTACTTTTATACAGCTTATTTTTATTGGTTGGATGGGAATACGGATAAAGCAAGAAAGCATATTCAAAAAGTTAATAGTGGTACCGCAACACGTTACTCAGAGTATCTATGGAGTAAAGTGTTGGCTGACATATTGTAGTTTTTTTAGTGATTTAGTTTTCCTCTCCACCCATATCCAGTTCCTTTAGTTTCCTTGTCAGGGTGTTTCGTCCCCACCCGAGTAACTCGGCTGCATCTTTTTTTCTGCCTTTGGTGTGGTGCAAGGCCGCTTCGATGACGGTGCGTTCAAAGTCCGGTACAGCAGTATGAAGAATATGATTTTTGCCTGCTGCCAGTTCGCGGTCTATCCACTGACGCAATTGTTGTTGCCAGTTACTCTGTATGGTGGGCAGGTTCGCTGCCTGTTCCGGCTGGTTTTTCAGTTCCGGCGGCAGGTCGTCCATGTGAACTTCACGCCCGGATGCCATCACTGTTAACCAGCGACAGGTATTTTGCAGTTGACGAACATTACCATGCCAGGGCTGTTGCTGCAGATAGTTTTCTACATTTGGCGCCAGTACTTTTGGCTCCATACCCAGCTCTTTTGCTGCGATCTGGAAAAAATGTCGAATCAGCTGCGGGATATCTTCGCGGCGGTCGGCAAGTTTGGGCAGGTGTATGCGGATAACGTTCAGGCGGTGAAATAAATCTTCCCGGAAACGGTTTTCAGCGACCAGTTGTTCGAGGTTTTGATGGGTTGCGGCAATGATGCGCACATTGGCTTGCACGGGTACATGCCCGCCGACACGATAAAACTCCCCATCAGCGAGCACCCGCAACAAGCGGGTTTGCGCCTCTGCGGGCATATCACCAATTTCGTCAAGGAACAGAGTGCCTCCATCAGCTTGTTCGAAACGGCCAATACGTCGCTGACTGGCACCTGTGAAGGCGCCCTTTTCATGGCCAAAAAGTTCTGACTCTATCAGGTCGTGCGGTATGGCTGCCATGTTGAGCGCGATGAATCTGGAATCACGTCTTGGGCTGTGCTTGTGCAATGCCTGGGCAACCAATTCTTTTCCCGTGCCTGATTCACCATTGATTAGTACCGTGATATTCGAGTGTGAAAGGCGGCCGATAGCGCGGAATACTTCCTGCATGGCGGGTGCTTCGCCAATGATTTCGGTGTTGGATTCTATCTGGGCAATGTTGCTGCGGGCGTTGCGCTGCTCACTGGAGAAAGTAATTGCTCGATTGGTAACAGCTATTAGTTCATCGATATCGAAAGGTTTTGGTAAATATTCGAAAGCGCCGCCCTGGTAGGCAGCAACGGCACTGTCGAGATCTGAGTGTGCGGTGGTAATGATAACCGGGAGCTCGGGATTTGAGAGGTGAATTCTTTCAAGCATTTGCAGACCATCAATACCTGGCATGCGAATATCGCTGATAATAGTGTCTGGTTGATCAGTATCCAGGGCCTCAAGAAGACGATTGGCTGATTCGAAGCTGCGGACTTCGAGCGCTGTTTTTTGCAGGGCCTTTTCCATTACCCAGCGAATTGATCGGTCATCGTCGACGATCCAGACAGTGGAAGTCATTCTGAGTCTCCATTTTGCAGTGGCAAATACAGCGAGAAACATGTCTTGCCGGGCCTGCTTTTACATTCAATTAGTCCTTTGTGCAGATTGAGTAGCGACTGCGCGATGGGTAGCCCCAGTCCGCTGCCTTCTGCGTGACCGCTAATCATCGGGAAGAAAATACGGTCAGTAATATCCTCGGGAATACCGGGGCCGTTATCGATAATATCAACCCGGCAAACTGCCCGGTGATAGATCTTTCCAATAGTGAAGTGTCGTTGAATGCGGGTAACAAATTCGATCTTGGGTGCTGCATTCTCCTGGCTTTTCAGTGCTCTGGTTGCGTTGCGGACGATATTCAGCATCGCCTGAATCAGTTGCTCTCGATCGCCATTTAATTCCGGAATGCTGGGGTCGTAATTACGAGCCAGGTTAATACTGCCACGAGTCTCTGCCTCGGTTAACAGAATAATATGTTCGAGTATTTCGTGGATATTGAGTGCCTTGAATTCCAGTGGGCTAATAGGGCCGAGTAAGCGATCAACAAGGTTGCAGAGGCGGTTGGTTTCGGCCGTGATGATCTCGGTGTATTCCAGCAGTTCTGTCTGATCCTTGATTTCTTCGGAGAGCAGTTGAGCGGCTCCGCGGATACCCCCCAGCGGATTTTTGATCTCGTGGGCCAGTCCTGAAACAAGGTTACGGGTGGTGTTATGAATGGATATGAGCGCTTCCTCACGGTTGATTCGCACGACGCGATCCATTGGTTGCATCTCCAGTAATAGCATTGGCCTTTGTTCAGAGTTTAATGGTGTGGCGGTAAGGTCCGCCTTAACCGGTTTATGTCCAGGGAGTAAAATGGTGGCCAATCGCTGGGTGAAAGGGTGGTTGTCCTGCAGCGAGCTGTTCAGCGAGTCGAGAGTATTTTCTGAGCTATCGAGAATCAGTGAAACAGGTTGCCCCAGTAATCGCTGGGCACTGGTTTCCAGTAATGTCTCGGCGGCAGAGTTCAGGAAACAAATATCCATTTCGTCATTCAGTAGCACGACAGCGGTGCTCAGGTTGTCCAGTAGTAGTCTGTGAAGCAGTTGGTTAGTCATGTAGCCGTCAGTATTTCTCAATAATGCACACGCCGTATTTTTCATCTGTTGGCGCACGATTTGGCAGCAGTATCTGCTACGAGTTTTCAGTGCAAATAGTGGGCCAAATGCTGGGCGCCGAATCACGCGGCTCGCGGGTTGTTCGGAGAACCAGTTTGGCCCCTGAGAAACGACTATGCACCAAGGTGGTGCAAAAAGATAGGGGGACTAATTCGATTTCTGTTTTACTTGGGGCTTGGGTTTGATAAATGCTCGTTTTACATAAATTGTTACGCTCCCGGAGGAAGCAACGGTGTCGCCACGTTCATCCAGGATTTTGACTTGCAGTTGGTGTTCGCCTCGCTCCAGTGCACCAATTTGAAAATTTGTTGCCGTTGTTGGTTTACCGTAGGGTTGGTTGTTGAACCATAGCTGGACATTGTGACCCAGATGCAGGGCGGGCTCCGTTTTGATCCGGACATTAACCGTCACCTGGCCGGGAGTGATGGTGCTTTCATTTTCAGGCGAGATAATAGACACACTGCTGTAACTCGTGTCAGCCTGATCTTCCTCGCTTTTCTCTGGCTGGTCAGAGAGTAGCGGTGAAGGCTGAGTATTGACTACAGGTAAATCAATGTTCTCTGTTGTCGGGTTATCTGCTGGCGGGTTGTCAGTAAACGTAATATTGCCGTTCTCATCGACTACGCGATAAACCGCGCCACAAGCGATTGCAGGAAGCAGGGCCAGTGCGAACAGCCAGGGCAGATAGATACGATTTTGCAACATGCGGTTTTACTCTTGTTGACAGATAATTCCAGTCTAGCGCTGCTTGGACAAAAGAAAAAGCAGATCATTCACAGAAATTACAGCTCTTTTCGGGCCATAAAAAAAGCCGCAGTGGAAACACTGCGGCTTTTGATCACTTGATCTACTGGCAGTGATTAAACACTGTAGTACATATCGAACTCTACTGGGTGAGTAGTGTGTTCAACGCGGTAAACGTCCTGCATTTTCAAATCGATGTACGCGTCGATCATGTCATCGGTGAAAACGCCACCCTGAGTCAGGAATTCGCGGTCCTTATCCAGGTTGTCCAGCGCTTCGCGCAGTGAACCACAGACCTGAGGAATGGCTGCCGCTTCTTCAGCAGGGAGATCGTACAAGTCTTTATCCGCTGCATCGCCAGGGTGAATCTTGTTCTGAACACCGTCAAGGCCAGCCATCAGCATGGCAGCGAAGCACAGGTATGGGTTGGCGATTGGGTCTGCAAAACGTGCTTCAATACGTTTGCCTTTGGGTGAAGGAACATAGGGAATACGAATAGATGCAGAACGGTTACGAGCGGAATAGGCCAGCATAACGGGTGCTTCGAAGCCCGGAATCAGACGCTTGTAAGAGTTGGTGCCGGGGTTAGAAAAAGCATTGATCGCCTTCGCATGCTTGATGATACCGCCGATGTAGTACAGGGCTGTTTCAGACAGACCAGCATAAGAGTCGCCAGCGAATTGGTTTTCACCGTCTTTCCAGAAAGACTGGTGTACGTGCATACCGGAACCGTTGTCGCCAACAATAGGTTTGGGCATGAAAGTAGCTGTTTTGCCGTAAGCGTGTGCTACGTTGTGTACGCAGTACTTCAGAATCTGAACTTCGTCAGCTTTCTTCACCATGGTGTTGAATTTAACGCCGATTTCACACTGGCCTGCAGTTGCCACTTCGTGGTGATGAACTTCAACGTCAAGGCCCATTTGCTCCATGGCAGTACACATGGCGGCACGCAGGTCATGCAGTGAATCAACAGGTGGAACCGGGAAGTAGCCGCCCTTGACTCGAGGACGGTGACCCATATTGCCATCATTGAACTCATGGGCAGAAGACCATTCGGCTTCTTCAGAATTGATTTTAACGAAGCTGCCGCTCATGTCGGAGCCCCATTTAATGTCGTCAAACACAAAGAATTCTGGTTCGGGACCAAAGAATGCAGTGTCGCCAAGGCCGGTGGTTTGCAGGTAAGCTTCAGCGCGTTTTGCAACAGAGCGAGGGTCACGCTCGTAACCTTGCATGGTAGAAGGCTCAACAATGTCCATGCGAACGATAACAGTAGGTTCGTCAGTAAACGGGTCCAGAACAGCTGTACTGTCGTCTGGCATCAGAATCATGTCTGATTCGTTAATGCCTTTCCAGCCTGCGATAGATGAGCCATCAAACATCTGGCCATTTTCAAAAAAGTCTTCGTCGACTTCTTTAGCGGGAATAGAAACGTGTTGTTCCTTACCTTTAGTGTCGGTGAAACGCAGGTCAACCCAGCGCGCTTCGCTTTCTTTGATCAGATTCAGTGTCTTTTCGGACATTGGTTCCTCCAGTCGGGATATCCAGGTTTAAAAAAAAATCAATGTTGCCATTCCGGAATCAGTTATCGGGCCAGCGTTCGCGGCGGAACCAATTCAGTCATGCTTACCGTCATGCAAAGTTAGCAAAGACCATGCCAGACCAGAGTGGCTGTAGGACGCACTAAACCCGGCGGAATCAAATCTGCTCCGATTCTTTCTGCACCATTATTGTGCTTGATTTGGGTTTTGTGCACCGTTTTGGTTGTTTTGCTTGTGTTGCCCATTGGACTATAGCCAAATAACAACGGCAGCATCATACGCCGGTTTGCACAACATTTGTACTATAATGCGCCACTTTCCCCACCCGTTAAGGTTATTAGTCCTCATCATGCATTTTGTTATCAAATTATTTCCGGAAATCACCATTAAAAGTCCACCGGTTCGCAAGCGTTTTACCAAACAGCTTCGGGACAACCTCAAAAAGCTGTTAACACCTTTAGATGAAAATATCCGAGTTGATCGGGACTGGGAGAAAATCGAAGTGACCGGCCCGGATAAGGCTGAAAACCTGAAACTTCAGGTAGCAGATATTCTGTCGAGAACACCGGGGATTGCCAACTTTTCCAGTGTGCAGAAATTTCCTTTGGGGGATTTTGACGACATTCTGGAGAAAACCAAGCAGGTATGGGCTGATGAGCTGGCAGGAAAAACATTTGTACTACGGGTAAAACGCAGTGGCAAACACGACTTTAATTCCACGGAGGTTGAGCGTCAGGTGGGCGGGGGATTACTACACCAGACGGAAGCTGCAGGCGTAAAACTGAAAGACCCCGATGTTACGGTACGGCTGGAAATTCGCCATGATCAGTTGTTTGTCATTGAGAATACCTCGCCGGGTCTGGGTGGGTTTCCTCTGGGTACGCAGGATTCGGTCATGTCTCTGATCTCAGGGGGCTTTGATTCCACTGTATCGAGTTTTTTGACAATGAAGCGTGGCCTTCGAACTCACTTCCTGTTTTTTAATCTCGGTGGTCGGGCTCATGAAGTTGGTGTTAAGGAAGTGGCATTTTATTTGTGGAATCGATATTCCGGCTCTCACCGGGTGCGCTTTATTACCGTGCCGTTTGAAGATGTTGTCGCAGAAATTCTCACCAGTGTTGAAAATTCCCAAATGGGCGTAATCCTCAAACGCATGATGTTGCGGGCTGGCACGCGAATCGCCGACGAAATGGATGTTGCCGCGTTGGTCACAGGGGAGGCAGTTGCACAGGTTTCGAGTCAGACATTGGCGAATCTTGCCGTGATTGACTCTGTTACTGAAAAACTGGTGCTTCGGCCACTGATCACATTTGATAAAAATGACATCATCGATATCGCCCGCAAAATTGGTACAGAAGAATTCGCTGCTAACATGCCGGAGTATTGTGGAGTCATTTCTGTTAAACCCACCACGCGAGCCCGACCGGAGCGTATTGCCGAAGAAGAGAGCCATTTCGATTTCAGCAAACTTGATCAGGCAATTGAGAACCGTCAGGTACAAACAATAGATCAGGTGATGGAAGAGCAACGGCCAGTCGCTACTGTAGAGATTTTTTCTGTTCCTCAACCGGACGCTGTTATTGTGGATATCCGCCATCCTGACGAAATTGATATCAGGCCCCTGCGTGTAGGTGATGCGCCGGTTGAGGAAGTGCCGTTCTTTACGTTGCAGAATCAGTTCAAAAACCTCGATTCCGCGGTGCAGTATATGCTGTATTGTGAGAAGGGCGTAATGAGCCGTTTGCATGCAGAGTTACTGGCCGAGCAAGGGTTTACCAATGTTGCAGTTTATCGCCCAGCCTGATTTTGGTGATGCCATATCACGTCTTTAGTTGAGCTTAACTAATCGGGTCTCAGGGAATGCTGCATACCAGCCAAACCAGAAGGCGCGGTGAGAGGGCAGTCGGTTGAGTTTCTGGCCGGTTTCTGAAATCAGGAACTCCTCATCTACTTTCCATAGCAGACCAGTGCTGTCGATAATGCTTTGTTCGTTATCGTAATGGGTGAATATTACGTTTTGAGGATCGTATACGCGGTTGGCTCCGGACTTATCCGTAAGAATCAGTAGTTTTTGTTGGCCGATCTGGTCAGTGTATAGCGGATGCCGCATGAGGAAATCGGTATCAATGGCTAACTGCTCTTTAGGCGAAGCGGTAAACCGCAGCGCCAACACTTCCTGCTTGTTTTTCAGGCGGGTATCGTTAAAGGGTGTGTTGAACAGTAGCTGGTCAGTAGAAAAATAGCGTTGGTAGGCGACACCTTCTCCGTAGTTGCGTCGATGGCCGGTGTTTGGAGAGAGCACGGTTGTGTCTGGATGTCGCCGTTTCCATTCCGCCCAAGTGGTGGTGACTACACTGAGAAATTCCAATTGAATGTCATTAGCGGCTAGTGGTCCCACCACAGGCTTACCTGTGAGGGTGTTCCAGAGAGATTGGGTTTTACGGTCATACATGAGCTTATTGGAGCGATACAGAAAACCGCTAGTGCCGAGCTGGTAATTCACGCCGTGGTGAAGGGTTTTGTAGGGGATTACTGTGCCGCACAGGGTGCAGTAAACACCAGCAATTTCCTCTCCGCCAATCGTGTCGATAAACATTTCATGCCAGGCAAGAATTCGTTTCGGGTAGGCGCGGGCATCGCCATTAATCTCAATGCCAAAAACGATGTTGCTATCCTGAAGGTAATCGGCAGCACTAGCCGAAATCATTTTTGGCTTTCTAAGGGGGGGGATACCATCCTGAACTACGCCACCCCACCGTATTTCATCCATGCGAATCGTTGTTTGCGCAAAACGGCCAGAGAAATATTGTTCAAATATGGGGTCAACGTGCAGATATAACAAAGATTTGAATCGGATATATTCGGTAGTAACGTCTGCTGGTTCATTCCAGAGCCATTGATACCAAGCGGGAATATTGTTGCCGAACGACTGGCCGGTATGAGCTTCCAAAAGAGTGATGATTTGTTCGGCGGTGTAATCGGATGAGGCAAAATCGTACACTTCCAGCAGTGCAGGAATATAGCTGTTATGCCAGTTTTGGCTGACAACCGCAGTTAGGTTGTCAACCTCTGTACTATCTACTGCTTTTACAAGTGCAACAAAATGCTCTGCTGATAACACGGCTTGATGGTTGGGCAGGTGGTCGTCGTTCACAGGCGGCTTTGAGGTGAATCTCGAAACGCTGCCGATCATAATCACCGCGGTTATCAGTAAGAAATAGAGGTAGAATTGTTTGGTTTGTCGCATCAGATAAGCACCTGTTCGCAGTTGCTAAATATAGATACCTCCACGCATGATTAAGTTCGATTATTTGTCTGACCAGACAGCAAACTCATTGCCGCTGGGTTCAGAGAAATGAAACCTCCGACCGCCAGGGAAAGCAAATACCGGTTTGATGATATCGCCGCCAGCTTGTTTAACTTTATCAAGCGTTGCTTCTAGGGCCTCACTGTAAAAGACGACGAGTGCAGCACCATTGCTGGTGGATGAAGCCATATCAGCTTTAAAGAACCCGCCGTCAATGCCTTCGTTGGAGAAAGCTGTGTATTCCGGACCAAAGTCCTCAAATATCCAGCTAAAAGCCTCACTAAAGAACTTTTTGGTGGCCGGGATATCCTGGGCGGGAAATTCAACGTAGTTAATTTTTTCGTGAATGTTCATCGTGTCACTCCTTTGTCGATGGTTTTTAATCAGCTTTTAATTTTAGACAGTCTGGTGGTTCGCCACGATCGCACTTTTTACAATCCAGCTCAAATCCTAATTTTTCTCTACGCCCTTTTGGTGTTAATACCCAGGGGCGGTTAGTCCACGGCGGATCATGCCGCAGGTGTTGAAAATGCCCGCAGCTCAGTTCCGCAACCCAATATTGCTCTTCATCCAAATGATAGTTTTTTATGGGGTGTTTCATTGGTGCAGATTACTTTTCCTAACTATGTTGCCAGCAGCCTTACCTTAAAGTTTTTACCTTTGAGTTTGCCTTCATTCAATTTTTTTAGGGCAGCCTTAGCTGATGTTCTGTCCACGGCGACATAGGCTTTGTTGTCGGTAATCTGGATTTTCCCCACGTGCTTGCCATCGATTCCACTGTTGCCGGTGAGTGCGCCCAGAATATCGCCAGCTCTGACTTTTTGTTTTTTTCCGCCGTCTATTTGTAGTGTTGCCATAGCGGGTTTGTAAGCGGGTTCGTTAAGTAAACGCTCGGAAGGTAGCGGCGAGTTGTCTATGGTTTGTTGCAGATATTCTTCCAACTTCTCCAGCTTGTGTAGTTCTTTGTCGGTGTAGAGCGTGCAGGCGATGCCATTTTTTCCTGCACGGCCTGTGCGGCCGATTCTATGAGTGTGAACCTCAATGTCACGAGGCAGATGATAATTGATTACCATATCCAGTGATTCGATATCCAAACCGCGTGCGGCAACATCGGTGGCGACGAGAACGGAGGCGCTCTTGTTGGCAAAGCGAATTAATGTTTGATCGCGATCTTTTTGCTCAAGGTCGCCGTGCAATGGCAGGGCGCCGAAATGATAGCGGCGCAGTTCATTGGCGACCTCCTGTGTTTCCTGTTTGGTATTACAAAAAACCACAACGGATTCAGGTTGGTATTCAAGTAGCAGCAAGCGCAGTGCGTCGAGTCTTGATACCTTCCCTTCAATTTTGAAAAAGCGCTGTTTGATGCTGTCACTGCTGTGGGTACTTTCCACCTTTACCGTTATCGGGTCTGCCATCACGCGCTGTGCGATGGTTTGTATTTTTTCAGGAAAGGTAGCACTGAATAATAGCGTCTGACGTTGGCTGGGTATGGCGTCGATGATGTTATCCAGCGATTCCTGAAACCCCATATCCAACATACGGTCAGCCTCATCAAGGACCAGCGTGGTTAAATCGGCCAGTTTTAACGTGCCCTTGCGAAGATGATCTTCAATCCGGCCAGGGGTGCCGACAATGATATGGGCACCATGTTCAAGTGAGCCTGCTTGTGGCCCGAAGGGTGTGCCGCCGCAGAGGGTTAGAACCTTGATGTTATGAATACCCCGGCCAAGTTTGCGAATCTCTTTGGCTACCTGGTCAGCAAGCTCTCGAGTGGGGCAAAGCACTAATGCCTGAACACGAAAACGGGTTACATCCAGTTTTTGCAACAGGCCCAAACCAAAGGCGGCTGTTTTTCCCGAGCCGGTTTTTGCCTGAGCAATAACATCTCTGTTTGCAATAATATGCGGCAGACTTTGTGCCTGAATTGGTGTCATGCTTTGATAATCAAGAGTTGAAAGATTATCCAGCAAGGCGTGGTGCAGGTTTAGCGATAAGAAATCTGTTTCGTTCAAAGGGTTTATCCACTTTTGATTAAATGCACGAGCTTTGGGCTCACGAGCAATGGTGTAAAACTACTGCAGCAAGCTGTTTTTTCGCGGTATTTGTTGCGAAGAGGTATATGGCAGCGGTCATTGTAATACGCTGGCAAGCTTGTGTTGCCTATTTTTATAGAGTGATAGTCGGGTCAGGTTCGGTTGTAGCGCTCACCGAATCATGAGTGTGATTATTGCCAGAGCGGTGTCAGGGTAACCTAACACCAACTGGCTTCGTTTTCCGGTTGCTTCAAAAGCTCATCAATATTGGCACGAAGCACCCGGTAACCGACATTGCCATAGAGCGTCTGCCTGCCGCCGTTAATAACATAAGACGGGCTGCCTTTGATGTTTTGCTGGCTGGCACGCTGATAGTCACTCATCAGGGCCGCTATTGCCGAGCCATTCTGAATGCTAGTGTTGATAATGCGGGTATCCAGTCCATTTGCTGTTGCCAGTTCGTTGAGCACTTCCAGATTGCCGATATCTACTGCATCAGCAAAAAACGCTGACCTGAATTTTAATGCCATTGCCATACTTTGACGCTTGCCATAGCCGATTTCAATAGCCTTCAGAACGAGGTGTGCATTTGCAGAGGTTCCGGGTCTGACTTCTGTCCATATTCCTGGGTTGATAACAGCATCTTCGAACGTGGCTGCGCAGTGCTGTACATGTTCAGCAAAGCCCGAGTAACCACCCTTTTCGTGCCATTGGGCATTCATTTTAGCGTTAACATCACCAAAGATGTCGACGTAGTAACAATGAAGGTCAATTTTCTCCCCCAGCTGCCTGTTGAGTTCGTCAAGGCGCCGTTGCGCGATCCAGGCCCATACACAAAGAATATCGGTGTAATAGTCAATGATCAGTGGTTTGCTAACAGGAGGCTTGTTCATGTGGCTTCATTCAATTGGCTGGTGCAAACAGATCAGGTATTTGACGGTACAGTGCCGGTTTTGTCAGGGTGCAGGGTTCACCGAAAACAGTGCGGCAGGTTGCCCGTGTTAATAGACCAGCATATATCGGCAGGCCATTTCTGCCCAGCGGCAAATATATTTTTTTTGATACGACGCAAATCCGGTAGAAAAATCTGCTATTTCCTGCGTCTGTCGGTATAATCCGCGCCTGATTTTACCAACCCACAACCTTTTACTAACTCTGTTGAGAACCCCCTGTGATTGAGAATCTTCGCAATATCGCCATTATTGCTCACGTTGACCATGGCAAAACTACGCTGGTAGACAAGCTGCTGCAGCAGTCCGGCACTCTGGATCGCAAGAATGTCGGCACCGAGCGCATTATGGATTCCAATGATCAGGAGCGGGAGCGGGGTATTACCATTCTTGCCAAGAATACGTCCATTGAATGGAATGGTTACCGGATTAATATTGTCGATACCCCCGGGCATGCCGACTTCGGCGGAGAGGTTGAGCGGGTACTGTCGATGGTGGATTGCGTGCTGTTACTGGTTGATGCAGTCGATGGCCCAATGCCACAAACCCGGTTTGTTACATCCAAGGCCTTTGAACAGGGCTTGCGCCCGATTGTGGTGGTGAACAAAGTTGATCGTCCGGGTGCACGTCCGGACTGGGTGGTCGATCAGGTGTTCGATTTGTTTGACAGCCTGGGAGCAACAGACGAGCAACTGGATTTTCCTATGGTTTACGCTTCAGCTCTGAACGGTGTTGCCGGTATGGACCCTGAAGATATGGCTGAAGATATGGCGCCACTGCTGGAAGTTATCATCGACAAAGTTAGCCCTCCAGAGGTGGATTCAGATGGCCCGCTGCAAATGCAAATCAGCGCGCTCGATTACAACAGCTATGTAGGGGTTATCGGTGTTGGGCGTATTACTCGCGGCAAAATGAAACCCAATGAGCAGGTGGCGATCATTGATCGTCACGGGAAAACCCGAAAAGGCCGGATTTTGCAGGTGATGGGTTATCACGGACTTGAGCGTGTTGAGGTAGAGAAAGCCGAGGCAGGCGATATTGTTTGTATTACCGGCATCGACAAACTCAATATTTCTGACACCATTTGCAATCCGGACAAGATTGAAGCACTGCCTGCACTGAGCGTTGACGAGCCTACGGTGAGCATGACTTTCCAGGTTAACAATTCTCCTTTTGCCGGTCTTGATGGTAAATTCGTGACGTCTCGCAACATTAAGGAGCGCCTTGAGCAGGAGCTGATTCACAATGTGGCACTGCGTGTTGCTCCCGGTGACAGTCCGGACAAGTTTGTGGTGTCTGGTCGCGGCGAACTGCACTTATCAGTTCTGATCGAAAACATGCGTCGTGAAGGGTTTGAACTGGGGGTGTCGCGCCCGGAAGTGATTCAAAAAGAAGTGGATGGTGAGCTGCATGAGCCATTTGAACAGGTGGTGATTGATGTGGAAGAGCAGCACCAGGGCGCGGTAATGGAAGAAATGGGTGCCCGCAAGGCCGAACTAACCAACATGGAGCTGGACGGCAAAGGTCGTGTGCGGCTGGCATTTATGGCACCGTCGCGGGGGTTGATTGGCTTTCGCTCTCACTTCCTGACCATGACCAGTGGTTCCGGCATTATGACCAGCATATTCGACCATTACGGGCCAGTTAAGCAGGGAGATGTGGCCAAGCGTCAGAATGGTGTGCTGGTGTCCATGATCAAGGGCAAGACTCTGGCTTTTGGTTTGTTTAATTTACAGGAGCGAGGCCGCTTGTTCCTCGGTGCCGGTCAGGAAGTCTACGAAGGCCAGATTGTCGGCTTGCATTCACGCAGTAATGATTTGCCGGTAAACCCTACCAAGGGTAAACAGCTGACCAATATTCGGGCATCCGGAACGGATGAGGCGTTAACCCTGACGCCACCTGTCCGCCATACTCTGGAACAGGCGCTGGAGTTTATTGAAGACGATGAACTGGTTGAAGTAACGCCCAACCATATTCGGTTGCGCAAAAAGCTGTTAACCGAAAATGAGCGTAAACGCGCCAAATAAAAAAGTGGTTAAGGGTTGCCAGTGTCTTGCCCTGTAGTAGTGTCAAACTATATCGCAGGCTATTGAAACGCTACCTGCGTCAGCCTGACAGGACAAGACACGCCCTTATTCAGCTTGGTTTGCCTGGCTAACCACTGCTTAGTCGTTCAGTGTGTTCTTCCTGCGCAATGGCACCCTGAATTATGCTCTGACGGTTCAGTCCGTTGAATATAGCCTTTATTGCGGCACTGACGATATTGTGGTGAATGCCCACGCCGAAGATTGCCGGACTATCGTCGATCTGCATTTCAATATAACAAACAGCCTCAGCCGAAGCGCCGACACTCATCGCGTGCTCGTGGTAATCAATGACGTTGATATGATTGCCCATTGCCTTCACAACAGCATCGATTGAACCGTTGCCGATACCTGAAACGGTGTGTGCCTTACCGTTATTTTGATAGCGGATCTGTACTTCGGTAGCGCCGCTTTCCCCATGACTGTGCGTAATCACGCTGGCCTCACTAAAACGATAGGGGCTGCAGGCTTGTAAATACTCCTTCTCGAACAGGTTGAATATATCAGCGCTGGTAGCTTCACACCCCTCGCGGTCGGTGAACTGCTTGACTACTCGGCTGAACTCGATTTGTAAACGGCGGGGCAACTCAAGCCCGTATTGCTGTTGCAACAGAAAGGCAACACCACCTTTCCCTGACTGGCTGTTAACTCTGACCACTGCTTCATAACCGCGGTTGAGGTCAGCGGGGTCAATCGGCAGATAGGGGACTTCCCATATTTCACCATTATTTTGCTGGGCAAAACCTTTTTTGATGGCATCTTGATGAGAGCCAGAAAAAGCAGTAAATACCAATTCGCCTGCGTAAGGGTGTCTGGGGTGGACCGGAATCTGATTACATTCTTCCACCGTGCGACGAATAGGCTCAATCTTTGAGAAATCAAGGCCGGGGTGAATGCCCTGAGTATAAAGATTCAGAGCCAGTGTCACGATATCAACATTGCCGGTGCGTTCACCATTGCCAAACAGACAACCCTCTACTCGATCTGCTCCGGCCATTATGGCCAACTCTGCAGCGGCCACAGCCGTGCCCCGGTCATTATGGGGGTGCACGCTGATCAGAATACTATCGCGGCGTGCAAGATTACGGTCCATCCATTCAACCTGATCAGCATAGATATTCGGCGTTGCCATTTCGACGGTTGCTGGCAGATTAATGATCATTTTATGTTCAGGTGTTGGTTGCCATATAGCACTCACAGCGTCGCAAACTTCTCTGGCTACAGGTAACTCTGTTCCTGAGAAAATTTCTGGCGAGTACTGATAAACCCACTCGGTTTCGGGGTGCTGGCTGGTGTAGTGCTTCACCCAGCGGGTACCCTGCTCGGCAATCGCTTTTACTCCCGCTACATCCGTGTTATAGACAATACGGCGGAATTGGGGCGCAGTGGGGTTGTACAGGTGCACAATTGCCTTGCGGGCACCGATGACAGACTCAACAGTACGTTTGATCAGGTCTTCACGTGCCTGGGTGAGCACCTCAATGGTGACATCATCCGGAATACGGTTCTCGGTGATCAGTCGGCGGACAAAATTAAAATCCGTGTCAGAGGCTGCAGGAAAGGCCACTTCGATTTCTTTGAAACCAATTTCTACCAGCATCTCAAAAAAGCGCAGCTTGGTCTCCACCGACATGGGATCGATCAAAGACTGATTGCCATCGCGCAGGTCTGTGCTCATCCAGACGGGAGGTTTTTCAATGGTGCGGTTTGGCCAGCAGCGGTCGGATAATTGCACCGGGGCAAAAGGGCGGTATTTGGTATTTGGATTGTTAATCATGTTGCTCTCCGAACGTCACTCGTAAAATCTGAAACAGACAGCTTTTTGACCTATGTCTGATTTAAGAGCAGTTTAATAGGAGTTTGACGCCATTTTATTGCTAATTGTTGTTGATAGTTGGTATTTCAAGCAATATTATTCTGTTTTAATTAATTTTTAAGCAATATTATGAGCATTGATAGTTACGATAGAGCGATTTTACGTCGTCTGCAACGGGATGGACGCATTTCCAATCAGGATCTGGCTGAGGCAGTAAGCTTGTCACCGTCCCCCTGCTTGCGCCGGGTTAAGCGATTGGAAGAGGAAGGGATTATCGAGAGCTACAGTGCCCGACTCAATGCTCGAAGTCTGGGTTTCAGGCTGATGGCATTTATCCATATTAGTATGGACAGGCATACACCGGATCGTTTCGATTATTTCGAAACAGCTGTTGAAAAATACCCTGAGGTACTCGAGTGTCACCTGATTACCGGTCAGGATGCCGATTATTTCCTGAAGGTCGTAGTCGAGGACATGGATGGCTACCAACAGTTCCTGCTAAACAAGATTACCCCGATTAAAGGGGTGTCCGGTGTACACTCATCATTCGTACTTAAATCACCCTTGAACACCGGCGCGTTGCCCGTCTAGTGACTGATTGCCTGACTTAAGGCCGTCGGGCCAGTGCAGCACATTCCTGATGCCGAAAGCAGTCCACCAGATGATCGTTGACCATGCCAGTTGCCTGCATATGCGCGTAACAGATGGTGGTGCCAAAAAAGCGAAAGCCGCGTTTTTTCATATCCTTACTGATTTTGTCTGACAGTTCTGTTGACGCGGGTGCTTCTTTCATACTCCGCAACTGGTTCTGTATTGGCTGATAGTCTACAAAACCCCAGAAATAGTTAGCGAAACTGTCATATTTGTCCTGAATATCGAGAAAACAGTGGGCATTGCTGATCGCACTTTCTATCTTGAGACGATTGCGCACAATGCCGGCATCGTTCATTAATCGCTCAACGCTGCGGCTATTAAATCGGGCCACCTTTTCCGCTTCAAAATTGGCAAATGCCTTGCGATAATTCTCCCGTTTGCGAAGCACCGTAATCCACGAAAGACCGGCCTGGGCGCTCTCTAGTGTCAAGAACTCAAACAGTACATGATCGTCATAACAGGGCACGCCCCACTCCGTATGGTGATAATCCAGATATAACGGGTCGTCCCCACACCAGGGGCAGTGTTGACGGGAAGATTGCGTTTGAGCACCAGCTGTCATAGTGTTAAGTCTCAGTGAGAATTGTTATGCGAACTTTTTATCCCGCTATAAAGCCCTATCGTGTTCAACAGGTCAAGGTGAGTGATCTGCACCAGCTCTATGTGGAAGAGGTGGGCAATGAGAGTGGTTTGCCCGTCCTGTTTGTGCATGGCGGCCCCGGTGCAGGCTGCACGGAAAACGATCGCTGCTTTTTTGACCCGGAAAAATACCGCATTATTCTGTTCGACCAGCGGGGCAGTGGACGCTCATTGCCCCATGCCGAACTGGAAGATAACCACACGCCTGCACTGCTGGCCGATATCGAACTTATTCGACAGCAACTGGGTATTGAAAAATGGGTACTCTTTGGAGGCTCCTGGGGATCAACCCTGAGCCTGCTTTATGCTGAGACTCATCCTGAACGAGTGTTGGGGCTTATTCTGCGCGGCATATTCCTGTGTCGGCAAAAAGATATTGATTGGTTCTACCAACAAGGTGCCAACCACGTATTTCCGGATTACTGGCAGGATTTTCTGTTACCTATTCCCAGAGCTGAACGCAGCGATATGGTGACAGCTTACTATCAGCGGCTGACCGGTGAAAATGAACTCGAACGCATGGCTGCGGCCAAGGCCTGGTCTGTGTGGGAAGGCCGTTGCGCCACACTGCACCCAAACCCCGATCTGGTTCACTTCCTGGGTAGCCCGCATGTGGCAATGGCGATGGCGCGTATTGAGGCACACTATTTTATGCATCAGTCTTTTATACGAATGAACCAGATAATTGAAGATGCACACAAACTGGCAGATATTCCCGGTGTGATCGTACATGGGCGTTACGATATGGTATGCCCGGTGGATCAGGCCTGTGAATTACAGAAAGCCTGGCCCCAGGCAAAGCTGGAAATTATTCGCGATGCTGGTCACGCTTCCAGCCAGCCGAGTATTCTGGATGCGCTGGTTAACGCCACCGATGAACTGGCCCAAAGGCTTGGGTATTGACTGGTTTTTGTGTGGGGGGTGATAGGGGGTGTAAATAGCTGCGTCCGCTTTTACTCACTTCCCCCCCCCCCTTTTACTCGCTACCTCATTTATCTATTTGATAAATCTCGCAACAACACCATTAGAAGCGTTCTCATATGCGGCAGCTTTTAATGAAGCAACTTGTTCTTGGTCAGAATGCTCGCGATTAAATCGGCCGCTATATGATTTATCGTCAATTCTTCTTGGAGTAAAGATTTCCCACTGTCCACTGCGTACATCAATAACCGCAACTTTTAGGCGAATTCTCATTTTCTGAGCTTCATCTGGAACGGCTGATCCAACTATTGGGAGCCAAGAAACCGACTTTGTAGCTAGGTCTTCTATTCCTGACTCCAATATTCCCCAATAAACAACGATTGTCCCGATTCCTGCTTTTGCAGCCGACAGGCGTAATGATTTTGAGTAGCTTTGATTTTCCTTTTTATCCTTTTCAGGTACTCCTGTAAAAACTGACACAGAAAATGACTTCTCCATCTGCTCTATCATTTCTTGGTCTGGGATTATTGCTCCAGACTGAATCAGTAATATTGAGTCTCCTTTCCGTAATAATTTTCTGCTTGGAGACTCATTAAATACTGTATCAATATCATCATCTGTAATGCTTGAATCCGGGTCGACACCTAATACATCAAACTCACTGATTTCGCCTTTGTAGAAGGGATTAGATTGCTTAGCTCCGTAGTACCCATGCCCTGGATAACCTGAATCTGATATTGACCGGGTTGTGCAACCCACTACCAATACTAGTAGTGAAAGAAGCATAGCGAATTGTGTTTTCATAATGCGCTCCTTTTGAAATTTCATAAGTAATGCCTGTCAGACGACTAGTGCCGGATGTGTTTTGGGAATAGAGCTTGAGTAACGGAAAGGTGTCTGCCCACGCTGTATAATTGTCGTCCGAAGCTGAGATTTTGAAATAAAGCGTTGAACTAGAGAGTGAAATATTTGCAATTACCATTCCCTCGGTTTGTCAGTGGTATGAACTTGTGACACGTTACGGTTTGGGTGATTCCGCCAAATCTGCATTGGGTTTGATATAGCATCACTTGGAAGGGTAAGCGATTTTTGGGCTCTATGACGAAAGTAGCTACGCCCCTTTTTTGAAGAAAGTCGCGCTGATGGTCTGCATGAAAAAAAGCTTAGTATTTTGAATGTCATAGTGAAAAACAACACTTATTGGGATGAAAAATGATCTAATTCTGGTGCTTGTAACCATAGTCACTTGTTAGCATTATTTGTATTTGGCCAACAACTGATTAACGACGGGTGTCATTTTGCTTTCAACGCTAGCCCATTTATTCAATGCAAAGCCGCCTTTGCCCCTTAAATGATACTCTGCGTAACCTACTCGCAGACCCTCGTGGTATAGCCGAAGTTCAGCATGAGATAAATATGGAGCGAAGTCCCAAGACCTGAGGGCTGTATATGTTAAGTAAAATGCACAGCGTTCAGGCTTTTTGCCTCTGTATATTTCGGTTGTGATTAGATGGTCTTCAAAGACATGTTCTATGGTGCTGACAAAGCCTTTAACGATAACTTTGGGGTTTTCCTCTATACATACGTGCGTCATTTTCATATCACTAGGCACAGGTTTTATGTCTACTGCTGTGCAAGCAGCGAGTAGAAATAAAAGAGTAAAAACTGATTTTTTCATGGAAAAGTCCCTTTTTGGTGTGAATGCTAACTTTTTGATAAGTAATGATTTTTTCTTTGAAGTTTTTTTGTTTTCGTTAAGCAGGTTGCAAAAAGAGCTGAGGCCAGTGTTTTTTGGGAAACAATGGCCTGCTGGGTGTTAATCCAGTTTGTTGAAAAGGGTTGTAACGATGGTCGGTTCACCTTTCCCTGGCTCCACTACAGAATATCTGCTGGTACGGCGCTATAGCTGCCGCACAATGATGTTTGTCTTCATTGGATGAAACGTTATATCTTTTTTAAGGCAAGTGCTACCCCTTGAGGCCGTTGAGCTGTTGCAGAAGCAATCGGTTTATATTCTTTACTTGGATGTACTAAAGTAAAAACTGCTGTACTAACCGGTTAAAGATTTCCGGCTTCTCGGCATGCAGCCAATGACCCGTGCCCTGAATGATTTTTAACTGCGCGTTGGGGAACAACCGGTTGATAGTTTCGCGGTGTTTTTCCTGAATGTAGGCGGAGTCACTGCCTTTGATGAACAGGGTGGGGCCGATAAATGGCTGCCCTTGTGGGCTTGGTTCGGGGGCCAGATTCAGTGTTTTGGCGTAGTTGGCAGCAATGCTGCTCATATTCAGCTTGAGCTGAAACTGCCCCTTGTCGTTTCGTATCAGGTTTTTTAGTAGAAATGCCCGAATACCGGGTTCTGAAATGTGTGCGGCCAGTAAGTTGTCGGCATCTTTACGGGTGTGAATGTCGGCATGCTGTAGTGCACAGAGCCCTTCTAGTGCTCCAAGGTTGGTTGTTGCCCTGTAAGTGACCGGGGCAATATCTGCCACCACCAGCTTGTTGACTCTGTTGGCATGATTCAGAGCGACTTGCATCGCTACCTTGCCGCCCATTGAGTGGCCAACAAAGTGGGCTCGTTGAATATTCAGCGAGTTCAGTAACTGCTCAATATCCTGGGCCATCAGAGGGTAGCTCATGTCATCGCTGTGGGGCGAGTCTCCGTGGTTGCGCAAATCGGCCAGTATGACCCGGTAGTTTTCGGATAGTGCGCGGCCGAGCGAAGCAAGGTTGGTCAGCGAGCCGAATAACCCGTGCAACAGCACAACCACCTGTGGTTCACGTACGGGTTGTGACTCTAATGGTTGTTGCTCCAGTATCCGGTGATTGAGCAATATAGCGGGCATCAGGTTTATTTGAAGCTGTGCTCTGGCTGCGGAAAGCTGTTGCTGCGTACAGCACTTGCGTAGGCCTCCAGTGCTTCAAGCACGCTGCCGGTTTCGGCCAGAAAGTTTTTGCTGAATTTGGGGTGTCTGGGTGATAGCCCAAGCATGTCGTAGATGACCAGTACTTGTGCGTCTGTTTCAGGCCCTGCACCAATGCCGATTACCGGTATACTCAGGGTTTTGCTGATGTCACTGGCCAGCGCTGTGGGAACGCATTCCAGTACCAGCATGTCTATGCCAGCGCTTTCTAACAGTCTGGCGTCGGCTAGCATTTCGGCTGCGGCGTCTTCATCGCGACCCTGCACCCGGTAGCCTCCCAGTTTGTTGACGGATTGGGGGGTTAAGCCCAGATGACCGCAGACAGGAATACCTCTTTCACTCAGTAAATGCACGGTTTCAGCGAGCCATGCACCGCCTTCGAGTTTGACCATATGCGCACCCGCCTGCATCAGGTGGGCTGAGTTTTCCATGGCTTGTTCGGGGGTGGCGTAAGCCATGAAAGGGAGGTCGGTGATAATCAGCGATTTGTTGTTGCCGCGTTTTACCGATTCGGTGTGATAGGCCATTTGCTCCACGGTAACGGGCACAGTGCTGTCCTGACCCTGAATCACATTGCCCAGCGAATCGCCCACGAGTATGACTTCGATACTTGCCTGCTCGATTAGCGCGGCAAAGGAGGCATCATAAGCGGTGATAACCGGAAACTTTTCACCTTGCTGCTTGAGCGCGTTGAGCGTGTTAATGGTGACGGTTTTCATATTGAATTCCTGTTACAGGTGAGTACCCGTGCTGTACTGATTGTCTTTATAGGAGCCGGGATTGTAATAATGGCGGCCGCTTTTAATGCCCAACATGTACTTGACGAGGCTCTGGTAATCGTTCTGGTTGTTGACCAGGTCTATTTCTGTTGCGTTGACAATCAGCAAGGGAGCGTCTTCATAGTAGTAGAAGAACTGTGTGTAGGCTTCGTTCAGCTGGGTCAGGTAGGCCTCGTCTATGTTTCTCTCACTGGCTATGCCGCGGTTGTGGATTCTGTCTAATAGAACATCCGTTGGCGCCTGCAAGTAGATGACCAGGTCGGGAACCGGGGCATCGATGGTCATGTGCTGATAAACGCTTTGATACAGGCGCAGTTCGTCATCATCCAGTGTGACTCTGGCAAACAGTGGGTCTTTTTCAATCAGGAAGTCGGCAACGCGAACAGGCTGAAAGATGTCACCCTGTCGAAGCTCGTTGATTTGCTGGGCGCGCTGAAACAGAAAAAACAGCTGTGTGGGCAGGGCTGCGGAACGGCGATTCTGGTAGAAGCGCTCGAGAAACGGATTTTCTTCTGCCTGTTCCAGCAATGCTTCGTAATTGAAGCTGTCAGCCAGGCGCTTTGCAAGGGTAGTTTTACCCACGCCAATAGGGCCTTCGACGGCAATGTAGCGGGGTACCTGATACTGTTCTAGATCAACGTTGAGGTCATTTGGCAACAATTGCGCGGTCATATAGCCTGGTCATTACTGCGTGCGGGTTTCGAGAGCTGAACCATACCGCCTGGCGAACAATTTTCCAATAGTTGTTGCACATTAGTGCCATCGGGTAATTTTAATTGCGGACAAATTTCCGCCAGAGGGTAGAGCACAAAGCTGCGATGCTTTATTTCCGGGTGAGGGACAGTGAGGCGCTCGGTATTAATGATCTGTTTGCCGTATAGCAGGATATCCAGATCCAGTGTTCTTGGGCCCCAGCGTTCTTTTCTTATACGTAAATGAGTATTTTCAATGGCTTGCAGGACGTCGAGCAGTGCCAGAGGGGGCAGCGATGTCTCCAGCGCAATAACGCCGTTGATATAGTCCGGTTGTCCGGGGGGACCAATGGCAGGTGTCTGGTACCAGGATGACTGCTCGATAAGCCTGACGTTGTTGATAGCAGAGATTTCGGCTACAGCGGTTGTTACTTGTCGCAGAGGGCTGTCGAGGTTGCTGCCGAGCGCGATATAACAGACAACGGACACGAGTCAGCTCTCTGAAGGTGGTGGCTGGGAACTGCGTTTCCGTGAACCGGAGCGCCGTGCTCTGGGCTTTGTTCGGTTGGCCAGAGCATTCACCATTTCCGCCCTGTGGTTCTCGTCTACATCCTGATACTTTGTCCACCAGTCACCTAGCCCCGGCTTGGTTTCGGCTACGTCTTCGCGCAAGAGCAGAAAATCGTAGCCAGCGCGAAAGCGTTTGTGTTCCATTAACCGTTGGGCCTGCTTGCCTCTGCGTTTGGGAAGGCGCAGCTGCATTTCCCAGATCTCTCTCATGGGAATGGAAAAGCGTTTGGGAATAGCGATATGCTGGCATTGCCGGTGCACGGTTTCTGCTGCCGCGCGCTGCATCGCATACAATGGCGGTTCACCCTGGTTGCAGTAATGGTCGTACAATGATTTCTGGGCAGGCCAAAGCAACGCGGCATAGAGAAAAGCGGGTGTCACACCTTTATCGGCCCGAATCCGCTTGTCGGTATTGGTTAACGCCAGTTCCAGAAAAGGCAGCATCCAGGGTTCCTGCTCATTTTTCAGAACGTTGTCGGTTTCGGGAAAAAGTTTGCTGAATAGATCGTATTCCCGCAGCAGGCCGAATGTAGCAAGAGCCTGTCCGTTCATGAACAGTTTGAGGGATTCGTCGAAAAGCCGGGCGGGAGGAATTTCGGCTAACAGTTTGCCCAGTTTCTGAATCGGTTTTGCTGTTTCAGGTTCAATATCGAACCCCAGCTTGGCGGCGAAACGCACGGCCCTGAGCATTCTCACGGGGTCTTCGCGGTAACGCAGACTGGCATCGCCGATAATGCGAATAGTGCGGTTTTCGATATCCGTCACACCGTTTGCATAGTCGTAGAGTTTGTTATCCTGCGGATGGTAATAAAGTGCGTTCATGGTGAAGTCACGTCGGCAGGCATCCTGATCAATGGTGCCGAAAATGTTGTCGCGTAGCAGTAAGCCCTTGTCTGAACGCCGCGAGGTTTCACGCTGGTCCACTCTGCCTGTTTCTGTTTGCTGGTGGTGGGCGCGGAAGGTCGTGACTTCTATCACTTCTCTGCCCATGCGAACATGCACTATCTGGAAACGACGTCCGACGATACGTGATCGGTTGAAAATGGCTTTGACCTGTTCTGGCGTAGCATTTGTGGCGACATCAAAATCCTTGGGGTGCAGGTCGAGCAATATATCCCGGACACAGCCGCCGACAACGTAGGCTTCGTAGCCGGCATCGGTCAATGCCGAAACAACGGTTTTCGCACCATTGCTGATTTTTTTGGCGGTAATGCCGTATTTGGCCGCAGGCAGGTTGCAGGGCCCGCTTGCAGAATTTCCGTTTTTCTTGCGGGGCATGAACCGGGTGTCGATTATTGTTTTTATTTTATTCAGCATGTGTCTGGCAGGTTCTCATTAAGGCGCGCATTCTATCACAGCAGGTGGTCAATGGCTTGGGTTGGGGGACGGGTTTGACAATTGCGTTGAAGCTTCTGTTCGGGGCTGGTTTTTTTCAGGTTGGGGGGCTTTGAACAAATGCAGAATATGAAAAAAGGGAGCCGTACGGCTCCCTTTAATCCCATAGGCCATTTGACTTACATTGTTCCCCTTGTATGCCAAAAAGCAACTAGTCTTTATTGTTGTTATTTATTGTTATTCTGGCCGCTATGTTACACGGCAAACATAAAAATACACCTAAAGCGGGTGTTAGTTACTGTTTTCATGGCTTTTTTTGTACTTCGTGTTACGGAACTACTCAGTTTCCGACTGTGAAGTTCAGCGCTATGGCCTTCTGCAAGCTTAACCGGCAGAAGATTTTCTGGATGTTTTCTTGCGCGGAATGCCGAGTTTTTGGCGTCGTTCCCACAGGCATTTTCTGCTGACTCCGAGCTTTTCAGCCAGCTCGGTTTCACTCATGTTATCCTGGTTTTCGAGTACGAACTGGGTGAAATAGCTCTCTAGAGACATGGTGCCTTGCTGAATATCGTGCGTCTGCTCTTTGTTTTTGTTTTTGTCCAGAGCACGTTTGACGGCTTCCAGTATTTCACTCTGATCAAAAGGTTTGGGAATATAATCTGCGGCGCCAGAACGCATGATATCAACAGCTGATCTCAGATTGGCGTAACTGGTCATAATGATGACAGGGATATTTTTGGCCAGCTTGATAAATTCACTACCCAGACCACCCGGTAGCCGAAGGTCGCTGATAATCAGTGAAAACTCCGAGAGCCGGAAGTTGTTCAGTGCTTCGTTGATACTGCGTACGTCTGATACAGCGTAGTGATGCTTGGTCAGTAGTTTCGCCAGTGAATGACGAATAATGTCTTCATCTTCAACGATCAGAATCTTGGTCATATTTTCAGTAGTGGTTTCACGTGTCACGAATGGGCCTGCTGTAAACGGTTGTTCTTGATAGGAAGCTGTATATGCATTCTGCCTCCTGGATTAAGGTTTTCAAAGTGTATATCGCCACCATGGTTTTTGATAATACTGTATACCAGCGATAATCCCAGCCCTGTGCCTTCACCCGCTTCCTTGGTTGTGACAAATGGCTCAAAAACCTGCTTCAACAGCTCGTCGTCAATACCCTTACCCTGATCGGTAACCGTTACCATAACACTGTCATTGTCTCGTCGTGCGTCAATGATAATGGTAGATGAGGGCGGGCTGGCATCACGGGCATTGCTCAGGAGATTAACAAAGACCTGTGTGATCTGGTGAAGGTCGCCTTCGATTTTTTCGTTTTCAGAAACGTTATTCTGGTAGCTCATCGGCTTTTTGTCGACTTGCAGAATCATCAGTTGCACCGCTTCACTGACGGCATCACGCAGCGAAAAAGGGACATGCAGTGGCGTGCCGCGGTCGCCACTTCTGGAAAAATTGATCAGGGAGCTAACAATTTTACTGATGCGACCAGTTTGAGACAGGATCATATCCATCGATTCCTGAATGCCCTTGTTAGTATGTTCCGATTTTACATCCTGTGCCAGGCATGAGATGCCGGTGACCGGGTTGCCAATCTCATGAGCAACACCGGCCGCCAGCCTGCCAACCGAAGCGAGACGTTCTGTGTGGGCCAGTTCCTGTGTCAGTAACAGTGTGTCGGTAATATCTTCAAGCAATAACACCTGACTTCCCAGAAGTTTTGGTGAATCCCGGGTGATAGCTGCTTTGAAGAGGTTGCAGCAGCAGGTGCGTGACAGAAGTGAAACCTTTATGGCCAGCTGCTGGGTGTCGGAACTTTGTGAAAACTCGCCAAGCAGAAGGTTCCAGGGGCTGGGCAGGGCGCTGATCAGGGTTCCTTGTGTTGTTGCCGCGCTGATGCCCGTGAATTTTTCCATGGCGTGATTCCACAGCAGGATTTCGCCATCACTACCCACCGAGCAGGCTCCAATAGGTAAGTTGTTGAGGGTGTTGCGGTGGTGCAGTCTCAATTTGTTGAGTTCAGCGGGTAACCCGGTCAGTTGCTTGCCATGTTTACTGAGCTCTGTTTCCAGCAGGTTGATATCGTCAGCGCTAATGTTGTTTGTGCGACCCAGCGGGATGGCTTGGTCAATTACCCGTTGAGTGGTGTAGACACCGAGTACCTTGCACAGGTTTGCAGTAAGTTCATCGCGGACCAGCCGGAGCGCATATGGCTGATTGTTGGCGTCAGTCAAATTCAGCCCCTGTAATGCTTTGTCAACTTCAGCGTTGGCGACCGCTTCTCCCACCTGATCGGTCAGGCGCTGACGAATTTCCGTCAGGGAATGTTTTGCCAGCTCCACTCGTTGGGGAACAGGTAATGTGTCCAGTGCGCAGAGTTCGGCATGTCGTATTTCTTCCGGGCTGCTGCCGGAAAACCGTGATGCCAGTATCAACAGAGTAAGGTTAACCATAGTGGCTTCGAGCAGCCAGTTGTGCCAATTGGACGAACCAAATGGAATCGGGGCATTCAGCCAAGGTACGGTCCAGACCCATTCGCCGAGAAATATAGGTAACACCAGACCAATGAACCAGAGGCTCAGGCCGCCGATAATGCCACAAGTGACACCCTGCCGGTTAATGCTGGGAAAGTAAAATGTGGCAACTGCTGCCGGGGTAAACTGAAGAATTCCTACCAGTGAGATCAGTGCCAGATCAGTGATGCTGGATACGGTAGAAAATGCGCCAAAAATCAGGGCTGCCAATATTATAATGGATGCGACGATACGGGTTTGCTTGCCATACCAGTGGTAAAGATCATCTTTTGCCAGAGATTTCTGAGCGGGTAAAACCCAGTAATTCACCAGCATTTGGCTGGTTGACATGGCGATAACAATCAGCCCGCCCGCTGCCGCGGAAAACCCCCCAGCAATCACCAGCAGGCTGACACCAGGCATGTGCAGGATATTAGGCAGAGCGAGAACATACATTTGTTCGGCAACATTGAGTTCCATCGCGCTACCTGACCAAAGCAGAGGGAACATAGGTAACGTTGTCAGCAGTAGCAAGAGAGGGAAGCACCACGATGCATAGTTAAGTTGCGCAGTGGCAAAGCGGACTTTCGATTGCAGATAAAATATTTGTGGCATCGCCATGCCTGCCAGCATGAAGGTCATGATGAGTGCATAACCCTCTTCGAAATCCGGCGTGGCAGTGTTGGTGCCGATAGCGGCCAGCCATTCAGACATGCCTTCGAAACTGTCGAATATGCCAAATACGCTGACAGTTCCCACCAACAGCAAGGAGACCAGTAAAAGGATGGTGCCTGCCGCCATTGCGACTGAAACAATATCGTGGTGGTTTCTACCAGCACTGTAACGCCAGAGCAGCAGTATGACGGTGGCGGCAATCGGTAAACCAGCCAGCAGCCGATTGGTCACGCTGCTCTTTACGGACAACAGATATTGAATGCCAAGTGCAACCGCTTCTATCTGGGCGGTTGCCATCGGTAATAACACCAGGAACATACCCGCTGTGGTCAGCTTGCCGAACCTCAGGGTTCTGAACCGGTATACCAGTAAATCAGCAGTGCTGGGAAAGCGATTGACATGGGAAATCCAGCGCAGAGGTTCAAGAAACAGGGGAGCCAGAATAAAGGCGACAGTGAGCGACATGAATGCCAGGATTGCACTGAGTCCGAACCGTCCGGCCATTTCAACCATGCCAAAGTAAGTCAGTACGCCAGTAATGGAAACCAGAGCCAAGCTGTGAATCAGTGGGTGCCTGACAACTCTTTGTGGTATCAGTTTGCTGCGAACGGCGGTGGCTGCAAGAAAATAAGTCAGTACAAACAGGGCAAAGCCGCCCGCCAGCTGACTGGCGTTTTCAATGTCGGGGAGTAGAGACATCAGACCGAAGACCCGCGGTAACGCCATAACCAAGTGGCGGTAACGATTAGCAGCCAGAGGATATAGGGTCGATACCACTCCGCACTGGGCGCGGTGGCCCAATAAAAAGTCAGGGGGCCAAGTGCGCAGGTTATCAATATCAGTAATGTGGCTGAACGAAAATTAAGCATGGACGCAGATACTCATTTTGCCTGTCAGGTTATACAAAGTCAGTTTGACGGCTCACGGTCAGGTTAATCAATAATTTCCTGACGATTAAACGTCAGTTTTCGAGTGATGACAATTTCGTCAGGCTGTAGCCGACACCCATAAGCCAGAATTTCCACGCCGTTTTGTTGCGCAGCTTGCAGGGTTTTGGCGTAAAGTGGATCAATATCTGCCGCCGCTGTCACTTTTTGCGCACCGCTGTGTTGTACGCAGAAAAACAATACGGCACGGTGGCCTTGGTCCACCATTAGCTGGAGTTCACGCAAGTGCTTCACCCCCCTGCTGGTGATGGCATCGGGGAAACGCAATAATGTTGGGTCACGGTCTGCTTCCAGCGTGACGTTTTTAACTTCGATGTAACAGAGCTTGCTGCGGTCTTCTTTGTGATCAGACAGCAGCAGGTCTATGCGACTGTTTTCTTCCCCGTAGCGAACCTCTGTCTGCACCGTTTGATAGCCCTGCAGTTCGGTAATGGTGCCGTTTTCAATGGCTTCCTTGACCAGCTTGTTCGGGCGGTTGGTGTTGACCCCCACCTTGTGTCCACTGGGCGTAGTTGTTATTTCCAGCGTGCCTTTTAATTTCCGTTTGGGGTCATTGGAACGTGAAAACCAGCAGTTGCTTTCCGCAACCAGGCAGTTTCTCATGCTGCCGGTATTGGGGCAGTGGACGGTGAAAATTGATTGGTTACTCAGACGTATATCGGCGAAAAATCGTTTGTAACGTGTAATCAGGGTTGCCTGCTCCAGCGGCGGAGAAATTTTCATGTTAAATTGTTTGATCCTGACGATTTCGGAAACTTCCTGTGTGTTACTTTATGAAGTTCCCACTATTAAATTGACCGACATTATGAAGATAAATAGTACTAAGTCATAATTATTACTTGAATTATTGTCGGAGTAGCTCTATAAACGCGGGTTTTCTTAATTCGAGAGAGACTGGAAACTATGCCCAAAAAAGCAAACGCCGCTACATCTACCGTCGCCTCGTTATTTGGTTTTGAGCCCTATAAAGAGAAAAAGGGTGAAGAATACATGGGTGAAAAACAGCGTGATCACTTCAAACAACTGTTATTTGCCTGGAAACAACAACTCATGGAAGAGGTGGATCGCACCGTTTCTCACATGAAAGATGAGGCTGCCAATTTTCCCGATCCGGCAGATCGTGCTACTCAGGAAGAAGAGTTCAGCCTGGAGCTTCGCACCCGTGATCGCGAGCGCAAACTGATCCGTAAAATCGACAGTACTATTGAGCGCATTGACGCAGACGATTACGGCTTCTGCGATCAGTGTGGTGTTGAGATTGGTATTCGTCGACTCGAGGCTCGTCCTACCGCAGAACTCTGTGTTGATTGTAAGACCCTCGACGAAATTAAAGAAAGACAAACTGTCGGCGGCTGATCGAGTTGGCAGCAGTGCAATATCAAGAGCCTCTGCTGCTGATAAATACCTTTTTCTCTCCATGAGTCTTCACTATCGGGGCCGGTTTGCGCCTTCTCCTACCGGGCCCTTGCACTTTGGTTCTCTGATAAGCGCTCTTGTCAGCTATCTGGACGCACGTCACTCTGGTGGCCAGTGGCTGGTTCGTATTGAAGATATTGACCCTCCAAGAGAAATCCCCGGTGCCGCAGATACCATTCTGTCCCAGCTGGATGCACATGGTTTGCAATGGGATGATGATGTGCTTTATCAGAGTCGCCGTCAGGACGCTTATCTGGATGTGCTGGCGGATATGCGTAACCAGGGAATACTGTTCCCTTGTCGTTGTACTCGGCAGCAACTGGCTGCACAGGGGGGCGTCCACCGTCAGCCCTGCCGGGGCAGCCACGAGCAGCTGGAAGAAGCGCATGCCTTACGGGTTCATGTGCCCACTGAAACGATGATTACCTTTGATGATCTGATACAGGGCAGGCAACAGCAAGATGTCAGCAGTGAAGTTGGTGATTTTGTATTGCTGCGAAAGGATATGCTGCCAGCCTATCAACTTGCGGTAGTGGTGGATGATGCCTTTCAGGATATCAGCCACGTGATTCGCGGCAGGGATTTATTGGATTCCACTGCCCGACAGATCTATTTGCAGCAAAGATTGGGTTACTCAACTCCACAGTACGGGCATCATCCGCTGGTGTTGAACCGAGACGGCCAAAAACTGAGCAAACAGAACCTGGCCACGGCAATCGACAGCGCAGTAGCGGCAAGCAACCTGCAGGCTGCATTAAAATGGTTGAATATGACGCTTTCCGAAGAGCTGGTGGGCGGATCTTGCGAAGCAATTCTGTCATGGGCTGCGATTAACTGGAACCGGGAGAAATTGCACTGCGTTTCGGACCGGCTTAAATAAAAATGCCTTCCGCTTTCAGTTGATGCTTCACTGCTGTCAGAGACTGACCGTGACAGGGCCCTGCGATGCAGAGCCCTGTATCAATTTCAAATAATGCGCCGTGAGAGAAGCACTGGATAAAACATTTTTCCGCATTGAAAAATGTGTCTTTTTGCCAGTTCAGAGGTGTACCAACATGCGGGCAGCTGTTTTTGTAGATAAAGAGTTTATCCCGTTGTCGAATGGCAAAAAAATACTCATCGCCAAGCTGAAATTCCTTACAGTTGCCGTCCTCCGGCAATTCACTGTGTTTGCACAGCAAACGATTCACAATGCTTTACTGGTAACCGTAACGCAGTGCTTCTATGCGTTCTTCCAGCGGCGGGTGTGACATGAAAAGGCGCATGGCATGCTGTTTCCAACCACTGGAAATACCAAATGCGGTCAATGTGTCGGGCATTTGATTTTCCACATGAGCCTGGCTTTCAGCCTGCAGTTTTTGCAGGGCTCCAATCATGGCAGTTCGTCCGGCCAGGTGCGCACCGGCTGCGTCGGCCCGGAATTCACGCCAGCGAGAGAACCACATGACGATCATGGATGCGAAAATGCCCAGCACGATCTGCAGCACGATCACAATCATGAAGTAACCGAGGCCGTGGCCGCGTTCATTTTTGAAGACAGCCTTGTCGATGACGGAGCCGATAATGCGGGCAAAGAACATCACAAAGGTGTTGAGCACACCCTGGATTAGTGACATGGTAATCATGTCACCATTAGCGACATGGCCAATTTCGTGGGCCAGCACTGCTCGAACTTCATCCTTGTTGAAACGATGCATCAACCCGGCACTAACGGCAACCAGAGCATTGTCCTTATTCCAGCCGGTGGCGAAAGCATTGGACTGTTGAGCAGGGAATATACCGACTTCCGGCATGCCAATACCGGCTTTTTTGGACAGGTCATTTACGGTTTCAAGCAGCCAGCGTTCTTCCGGGTTAGCGGGTTGTTCAATGATATGTACCCCGGCACTCATTTTCGCCATCCATTTTGAGGCCAGCAGGGAAAAGAATGACCCGGCAAAACCAATGACGGCGCACATGATCAGCAGTGCGGTGAGATTAGTGTGTACGCCCTGTGAAGCCAGGTATTGCTCTAATCCAAGCCCCTGGAAGACAAGGCTGAACAGTACCAGAATAGCGATGTTGGTGGCTAAAAACAGGCCGATTCTCAACATGAAAAACTCCTCGGTTTACTCTCAAGTTATGATGACATCTAGTAAGATGTGGTCTCTCATGAAAAAATCAATGGCCAATAGTCTGATAAATGGAGAACATATTTTGAAATTGATCGGGTGGGGAGCGAAAGGTTCACAAACTTTGCGGCATATCTTAAGCCTGCTGTTGGTGTTGATGCTGACAGCCTGCGCACATTGGGCGGACAGGCAAGAGCCAGAAGTTCATCTGACCAAGGTAGAGCCGTTGCCATCAGCGGGATTGGAACAACGCTTTCTGATCGGTCTGCGGATAGTGAACCCCAATAATGCGCCTCTGGCGGTATCCGGGCTTTCCTACAGCCTGTCACTACAGGACAGCAAGGTGATTACCGGTGTATCCAGCAAAATCGGCACTATTCCGGCATATAGCGATACGGTGGTGGAACTGGAGTCCTCGGTTAGCCTGGTCGGGGGGGTGCGTGCGCTGATGTCGATACTCAACGAGACCGAAGCGGTAAAATACGAGTTGGAAGCCCGACTCAGCACTGCCTGGTGGCCCCGGCCAGTGCGATTGCTCGAAACAGGCACGATCGACCTGAAGTAATGAGGGCCTTTTGATGAAGCGGTTTTTACAATTATTTACCTGCGGGGTATTGGCTCTGGGGGTTGTTGCCTTGGCTCTGGGCTGGTTGATGTACGTCTTCGACGATCGCGACGAAGACGCCATTCAGGTAATACCTCTTCACCAGCCTGACCAGGTCCGCTATTAACTATCAGCTTATAACTATCAGCTTACTTTTTGTTCCCTGATGTTTTTTTCTCGGACGCTTTGTTGTTCTCCAGCATTCTGACTTCCCTTTGAGGAAATGGGATTTGTATCCCGGCCAGTTTCAGCGCCTCAAACATGGCGTTGTTGACCTTAAAGCGGGTTTCATGAAATTTTTCAGTGGGCACCCAGAAGCGGACTTCAATGTTCAGGCTACTGTCGCCAAATGTGCCGATGCCAATTTGCGGTGGTCGTATTTCGGTTACGCCGTGGTTATCCAGCACAGCAAAAATCACGTCAATCACCTGGTCCGGGTCTGATGCATAGCTGACGCCCACGGTGGTTTCCACCAGAGAATTGTTGGCAGAATTATGGAGGATCTCGCCAACAATGTGACGGTTGGGAATCATAATCCGGACGCCGTCTTCGTCTTTGAGAATGGTGTAGGCCAGATGCACTTCATCGACAATACCGGTCACACCTTGTACCGAGATCGTATCGCCAACCACGAATGGTCGGGTGATGATGATGTTGAGTCCGGCACCATAGTTGGATACCAGTCCCTGTACCGCCAGACCTGCGCCCAGTGAAAGGGCGCCGACAGCAGCAACAAACGGGGTAACGCTGATACCCAGTTTACCCAGTGCAATAATGGCTACCCCAACGATGACTGCAATTTTGACGAAGCTGGCAATAAACCGGCTCAGTGTGATATCCAGATTCTTGCCTATACACAGACGCTCTACCCAGAGAGCAGTTCGGCCCGCGATAAAAAGGCCGATCAGCAAGATGATAATTGCGCCGATTAGCTGGAAACTGTAATTAACAAAGAACTCGACAATGGCATTGTAAATGGCATGAACCTGTTGAATTTCTTCCTGCATGATTTCTGTATCCATATACGGTGTTTTCGTTGGTTGAAAGAACTTTTAGCATAGCAAATTTCTGTTCGGGATATTAAGGTGTCGCATACGGTAAGCAAAGCGTTTTGGACGGGTATGCAAATCACTCCGGGTATGGTCACTGGCAGCAGCGAATTACATCTAGTTGAGTTACCTGAATGTCATACGTGGATACATTCAGAGGTGGCCGATCCCTGGCGGTCGTTGCAGCTGGCGGCGAGAACGGAAGGTTTTGAGTTGCAGATTGCCAGTTGTTTTCGTTCTTTCGAACGGCAACTGATGATCTGGAATGCCAAGGCACTGGGGAAACGACCGGTATTCGATGACAATGGTCGGCCGCTGGATCTGCGTCAACTGGATGATCGCAACAAGGTCATGGCGATACTGCGTTGGTCTGCGCTGCCGGGAGCTTCCCGGCACCATTGGGGCACCGATATGGATGTGTGGGACAGTGCGGCTGTGCCGAAAGATTACTCGTTGCGATTGAGTCCGGATGAGTATCGGTGGGGCGGCCCATTTAGCCCGCTTTGCGAGTGGCTGGATTCCTCCCTCGAAAAATATGGTTTTTATCGCCCCTACGAAATTGATTCAGAGGGCGTGGCTCCGGAACCCTGGCATCTGAGTTATCGGCAGGTTGCCCGACAGTTCGAGTCGCAGATCAGTCGGCAATTGCTGTTAGAAACACTGGAGGCCAGCGAATTGGAACTGAAACATGCTGTGCTGGGCAATCTGGATGAAATCATGGACAGGTTTATCCTGTGCGCAGATTGATAAGTGTTATTCAGTAAAATCGGTTAATAAAAACAGCGAATAAAGCAGAAAAATCATGAATCAGGTTGTTGAAAATATCTGGCAAATTATTCGCAGTGAAGCGAAAAAGATTGCTGTTGCCGAACCGGTGATGGCGACCTATTACCAGCTTCAGGTTCTGGATCATAACAGTCTGGGAGAGGCGCTGGCTCATACATTGGCGGGTCAGCTTGCCTCATCGCAGCTGCCCCGGGATGTGCTTTACCCGCTTTTTGTTGAGGTTATCAATGCCGCTCCGGTTATTCTGGCGCAAGCAGAAGACGATCTCAAAGCGCATGTGGAGCGGGACCCTGCCTGTAATCATTTTATCGTGCCCCTACTTTATTTTAAGGGCTTTCAGGCACTGCAAACTCACCGGATAGCACATTGGTTGTGGCTGCAGGGCAGGCAGGCAATGGCGATGTATCTGCAGAATAGAGCTTCAGAAATTTTTGCTGTTGATATCCACCCGGCTGCCAGGATTGGGGGCGGTATTATGATTGATCATGCCACTGGTGTTGTGATCGGTGAGACCACAGTGATTGAGGATAATGTCTCCATGCTGCACGGTGTTTCGCTGGGAGGTACCGGAAAGGCTTGTGGTGATCGGCACCCTAAAATTCGCGCAGGTGTTTTGATTGCTGCCGGAGCGAAAATTCTCGGCAATATTGAAGTGGGAGAAGGTGCGAAAATTGGCGCTGGTAGTTTGGTACTGGATGCTGTGCCACCGCATACAACTGTTGCTGGCGTTCCGGCGAGAATCGTGGGGCAACCAAGCGAGGCAGAGCCTGCCAGAGGCATGGATCAGCATATCGACGATGATACAGGTGTGTCGATGCAGAAGGACTTCAACCAGTGAGCTCGGACGAGCTGAAGAACCGGCCTGATAACTGGCTGGCCGTATTGAAGCGGCGTCTGGTGGGCGCAACAGGTTATGCCCTGCAGGGGCTGAAGGCCTGCTTTCTTCACGAAGAAGCTTTCCGGATTGAAGTGATCTGTACCCTTGTCTTATTGCCCGTTGCTATTTTTGTAGCAGACTCTGCTGTTGAGCTTGTTTTACTGATGGGGTCGATATTGTTTGTATTGATTGTCGAGCTGCTTAATTCCGCTGTGGAGGCAACCGTAGATCGAATCAGTGACGAGCGACATGAACTGGCTGGGCGAGCCAAAGATCTGGGCGCGGCGGCTGTCATGTTATCAATATCACTTTTCTTCCTGACTTGGGGCTGTATCCTGCTGCTATAGTTTGATTGAATGGTCGGTTGGCAGACATGTATGCAAAGGCAATTTGGCTGCGATATGGCAGGCTTGTTTTTGATCACAGTCGCTTGTTAGAGTATTCGCAAAAGGAGGTGAACCATGAGCGGTGCAGAGACGACCTATGAAATTGTTTTCCGTGGAGACGTGCAGCTTGGAGAGACGGTAACGGATGTAAAACAGCGGGTTGCAGCTCTTTTTAAAGTTGATGAAGAGCGGGCTGAACAACTGTTCTCCGGACGTCCCGTGGTATTGAAGAAAAACCTGGATGCACAAAAGGCAGCACAGTATCAACAGGCACTGGAACAGGCTGGTGCGGTAGTGGAAATTAAGGCAGTCGCCGTTGTCGAGGATGCGGTCTCAGAAGGAGGCAGTCAGACTGATGATCAGGGGGGAGATGAATTAACGCTGTCCCCTGTCGGAGCCGATGTATTGGCGCCGGATGAACGGCGAGAGTTCACGCCTGCCGAGATAGCGCTTGAGCATCTGAGCGTGGCCTCTCCCGGTGCCGATGTATTGCCAGATGACGATAAAAAGCCGTTTGTTGAACGCGACATAGATGTTTCTCACCTTTCCCTGAAAGACGACTAGCCCCTGAAAGATGACCAGACTCTCAAGGAACGGGTTATCAAGAATGAATGTTGAATGGTGGATATGCCGTTTATCTGGACAGTCAGTCATGATGCCTTTGTTCCTGACCCTCTGAATCCGTTACCGGTAAAGCGCTTCCGGTCAGATTTAACGGTGTGGAGTAACAGGGCGTAAAGTTGTTAAGGACGATCAATTCTGAGGCGCTATAATGGCGACCCATGAATGACCAAGATGAAGACTTCAAGCTTTTCCGGGAACAGATGAGTGACGTGAAACCGTTGCCTGCTTCCGATCGCATCAAACAAAAGCGACAGATCGATTTTCGCGGAAAAAAAGATGCAAGAAAACGAGCTGAAGCCTTTCTGCCCGAGCAGACGGTTGATCCTTTGACGTCCGTTGAATATATCGATGCAGTGAAACCGCATGACATCTTGAGCTTTATGCGCCCGGGTTTACAGCACAGCGCATTCAAGAAGCTGCGTTTGGGCAAATTTGCTCCAGAGGCCGATCTTGATTTACACGGGTTTACTGTAGAGCAGTCGCGTGAGCAGCTGTTGCTGTTTGTCGATGCCTGTGTCGATGAGGGAATTAGAGTGGCGGTAGTGACTCATGGGCATGGGGAATACCGGGAGAAACCAGCGTTGCTGAAAAGCTGTGTTTACCGTTGGTTACAGGAGATTGATCAGGTAATGGCGTTTCACACAGCTCAACCCCGGCACGGTGGCAGTGGGGCTACTTACATACTGTTAAGGCAGTCCAAACCTGAAGGCCGCGAAGAATGATGAGAACAGTTTATGAATGAATGCCTTGGTGTCGTGCTGGCTGGAGGCCTTTCATCCCGGATGGGAGAAGATAAAGCCCATTTGCAGCGAATAGATCAGCAGAGCATGCTGGATTACACCGCTGACCAGCTTAAACGGCTAGGGCTGCCCACGGTATACAGTGGGCAGGTTGAACATGGCGGTGTTGCCGATGTGATTGCCGAAGCGGGGCCGGTTGGGGGGATATACAGTATTCTGCAACGGCATCAAAGTGATGAACTGTTAATTGTTCCTGTTGATATGCCGCTGCTCGATTCGCAGGCATTACGCTATTTGCTGGAGACAGGTAGAAGACAGCATTGTGCTGTTTTTTACGAGAACAGCTATTTACCGCTTTATTTACCGGTTTCAGCGGCATTAATGGCACATTTGAATGCCCTGTTTGAAACCCTGGATCCCGCTGCCGGGAAAAAAGTGTTCTCAATCAGAAATCTGTTATCAAAAGTTCCCTATCTTGAAGTTCCTGTAGCGCAAACGGAGCAATTGTTTAATACCAATACACCGAAGGAATGGCAGGAGGCAATGGAACAGCTGGAGCGCCAGGGCAAAACAGCGGGAGTTAATCAGTAATGGCCGTGTCAGCTATACCCGGAGGCGAAGCCTATGATCAGCAGTGAAGAGCTCAAACGTTATAGTCGTCACCTGTTGCTGGATGACATTGGCGAAGCGGGGCAACAGAAACTGGCAAAATCCAGAGTGCTGGTTATTGGTCTGGGTGGTCTTGGCTCTCCGGTAACGATGTATCTGGCGGCAGCCGGGGTCGGGAAATTGTTGATCGCTGATGGTGATCGTCTGGATGTTACCAACCTGCAACGCCAGATAATGTTTGATACGAAAGGTGTTGGCGAGCTGAAAGCGGAGCTGGCCGAGCAACGAATTTCTGGGCTTAATCCCATGGTCGATCTGGAGGTGATTGACCAGCAGCTAACCGAAGACGAACTGGTTGAATATGTGCCTGAAGTCGATCTGGTGTTGGATTGCAGTGATAACCTGGATACCCGACGGGCAGTGAACCGGGTTTGTCGGCAAAACAGTGTGCCGTTAGTGGCTGCTGCTGCGATTCGCTGGGAAGGGCATTTGATGGTTTTTGATTTTCGGCAGCCAACGACTCCCTGTTACGAGTGCTTGTATCCGCTAGGAGGTGCAGAGCCCGTTCTTAATTGCAGCACCAGCGGGGTAGTTGGCCCCGTACTGGGAATTCTGGGTTCCATGCAGGCTCTCGAGGCCATTAAGCTGTTATTGGGTATGACTAGCGATATTAACGGGCAGTTGAAGATATTTGATGGCAAGCACCATCAATGGAATTCTTTTGCTATTACGCGAAAGCAGGGTTGCCCGGTTTGCATGGGCTCTTCGGGTATTTAGCCACCTGTGGAGTTCATGAATCTTACAATCTGTGGCTTGTCATCATCGTGAAAGTAATGGCGCTCCGGCTTCAGGGTGATGGCCTCAATAATGGTGTTCTTGAGAATATCCATATCGCCGGGGTGATGACGCATAACTGTTTTCAGGTCGTAAGAGTGCTCATTGCCCAGGCAAAGCAGTAGTCGGCCCTCACAGGTAACCCGCACGCGATTGCAGCTTTCGCAGAAATTGTGGCTGTTTGGCGAGATAAAGCCGATACGGATATCACTGTCCGGCATGCGATAGTAGCGCGAAGGTCCGGCAGACGTTTCGGCGGATGAGATCAGGTTGTAGTGTTGGCTGATTTTGTCGCGAATTTCCTGGCTGGTAACCATGGACTTTAGTCTGTCACGGCTGCCAATATCTCCGAGTGGCATCTCTTCGATAAAGCTGATATCCAGATGCCGTTCTCTGGCATAGTTTATCAGGTCGATGATTTCATCATCATTCTTGTTTCGTACAATCACGGCATTGAGTTTGATTCTCTCAATGCCAGCCTGCCGGGCGCACTCTATCCCCTTTAAAACCCTTTCCAGCTTGCCTGTCCGGGTAAGTGATTTAAAGCGTTCAGGTTTCAGGGAATCAAGGCTCACATTGATACGGTTAATACCGGCGTCTGCCAGCTGATTTGCCATATCGGGCAATTGCGAACCATTGGTAGTGATCAGAAGTTCATTCAAACCGTTGAGCTGACCCAGATCTTGCACCAATGAAATAACATTGCGCCTGACCAGTGGTTCACCACCAGTCAGTCGAATTTTGTTAACACCCAGTTCAACAAACGCCCGGCCAAGGAAAGCCATTTCTTCCAGTGTTAAGAGCCGTTCCCTGGGCAGGAAGGTCATGTCTTCTGCCATACAGTAAATACAGCGGAAATCACAGCGGTCAGTGACGGACATGCGCACGTAATTGACGACCCTCCCGAAGGGGTCGACCAGTGCCGATTTTTTGTCAGTTGGTGTTTTCAAAGTTGGGTGCTGATTACTTAATTATCTTTATGGCGTAAATGTAACAGAAAAATGTTGCCGATAGTGGAAAAAAATAGAGAAGTTGACACAGGTCAAGATGAATATTCTGGCTAGTGTTACATTGGGTGTGGAGAGAGAAAAACCTTTTATATCAAAAGGTTAATACTAAAGTGGTAGTTTTTTACTGCTGATGTATAAGTTGAAAGTGTTATTTATCAAACGGGAGTACAATCATGAAACGATCTAAGCAGAAACTGTCCAAAAGCAAACTCGCTGCAGCAGTTGCGGCAGTCGCGCTTGGGGCCTCGGCAGTATCTTTTGCAGATGGCCACGGCCAGCAGGGCAACACCCTGAGTGATGCAATTACTGGAGGCGATGTCAAGTTAAGTTTTCGCTATCGCTATGAAGATGTCGATGATGACGCGAGACCTGAAGAAGCGCATGCTTCAACCTTAAAATCCCGTCTCACCTACACCACCAAGAAGTACAACGACTGGCAGGCGCAGATCGAAGTTGACGATGTAACGGTCATCGGTGGTGAAAACTATGATGATCTGCACGGCACCAACACGGATCATGCGGTAGTGGCTGACCCGGAAGGTACCGCCCTCAACCAGGCCTGGATTGCCTACAGTGGCTTCAGTGACACGACCATTAAATACGGACGTCAACGGATCAACCTGGATAACCAGCGTTTTGTTGGTGGTGTGGGCTGGCGTCAAAATGAGCAGACTTATGATGGCGTTACCATTGTCAACACCTCCTTGCCGGACACCACGTTTGTGTATGCGCATGTCGATAATGTGAACCGTATCTTTGGGCCTGATGAAGGCCGTGCAGGAACGCCTGCGGCAGATGTCAAACTGGAGAGCAATGCCAATATCTTCAATGTTGGTTACAAAGGGCTCGGCATTGGTACCCTGTCCGGTTATCTTTATCTGCTTGATGTCGAAGATGCGGCGGCCATTTCCAGCAAGACCTATGGTGTCAGGCTCGATGGTTCTCAGGGGGACAAAACCAAGTTCCTCTATACTCTTGAGTATGCGACACAATCTGATTATGCCGATAATCCTGCCAGCTATGATGCTGACTACTACACCGTTGAGTTAGGTATTCAGGCTGCAGGCGTAACTGCCAAAGTAGGGCAGGAAGTACTGGAGTCTGACGACGGTGTGAGCTTCTCGACACCACTGGCAACCCTGCACAAGTTTCAGGGGTTTGCGGATAAGTTCCTGGTAACGCCTGCCAATGGTATCGAAGACAGCTATGTTTCGGTCTTCACCAATGTTTTCGGCACCAAGGTTGGTGTGATTTATCATGACTTTGACGCTGAGGATGGCAATATGAACTACGGTGACGAAGTTGATGTGGTTATTGCCAAACAACTTAACAAAAACGTCGGTTTGATGGTGAAATATGCCAGTTATGATGCTGATGATTTCAGCACAGACACTGACAAACTGTGGCTGCAGGTTCAGGTAGATTTCTGATACCTGGCTTGAGAGCAAGCAAAAAGCTGCATAGCACTGCTATGCGGCTTTTCTTTATTAGATTGAGTTGGGTTGCTGCGCTGAGTCTGACCCGTGACCGAAGGGAACCTTCAGCGTCAACTCGCCTTTTCGTTGGCGTCCTCGCTGTCTGGGCCGCAAGTGGCCGTTAGTGCCTTGAGAGCATCCATGTTGAGGATTTCAATTTCCTTTTTATCCACCCTCAGAATGTCTGACTTTTGCAAACGGCTGAATACGCGGCTGACAGTTTCCAGTGTCAGGCCGAGGTAATTGCCAATATCGGATCGTGACATGGGCAGGAGGAAGTGCGTTGGCGATAGCTGACGGGCCTGATGGCGGTTGGATATATTGATAAGCAAGGTTGCCACACGCTCTTCTGCGCCTTTCTTGCTGAGCAAATTGATCAGCTCCTGATCGTTGGAAATTTCCATTCCCATCAAGTGGATAAAACGCTTTTGCAGTGAGGGGATAGTGCTGCTGAGGTCGGTCAGTTGCTCGAAGGGAATTTCACAGATAGCCGCAGTGCCCAGCGCAATAGCTGAATTGGTATGGCGATTTTTGCCGATACCATCCATACCAAAAATTTCGCCCGGTAAATGGAACCCGGTGACCTGTTCCTGTCCGCCGCTGCTGGTGGCATAAGTTTTTACTGTACCACTGCGAACAGCGTAAATGGCAGAAAATGCTTCACCGGTGCGGTAAACGTGCTCGTCTTTCTGGAGAGGACGGCCACGTTTGACAATATTGTCCAGCTGACCAATTTCACTCTCTTTTAATGACAGAGGCAGGCACAGGGCATTCATTCTGCAATCGCCACAGTTAAGGCCTGGCATGCTTACGCAATTTTTGCTGGTCATAAAGAGGCTCCCTTGCTACTGGGAAGCATTCTATCCCTTTATGGAATAAAAAAACACGCAATAAGAAATTTTTAGCAGTTCAGTAGGCAGATCTGTTTCTAACTGTAACGCTTCAGCAATATTTCGGGTAAGTATTTGTTTTATACAACTGTTTATTGCAGCAGTGGTGACCCTTCAATACCCATATTGATACCTTCGATCGTTGCTTCGCTAATCAGAATATGGATGTACTGACTGATGGTTTTGCGCTGACTGGCTTCATTCAGGTATTCGGCAATGCGATCTTTTACCTGTTCGTAGGGTAAGGGGTTGCCCTCAATTTTCTGGTGAACAAGAACGACATGAAAACCGTAGCGTGTTTCAATCGGATGTTTTGCCAGGCCTTTACCGAGCGGAAAAACCTGCTGTTCAAACTCAGGGGTCGTTTGTCCGGACGAAAGCTGCCCCAGATTGCCATCGGTTTCCCTGGATGGGCAGTCTGAGAATTCCTTTGCCAGTGCTACAAATTGTTCGGGTGACTGCTGCAGTGTTTCAATCAGTTGTCGGGCTTGTTGTTTGGCCTGGTCGCGCTGCTGAAAATCTTCGGGGGCAGCACTGATCAGGATATGACTCACCTCCATTAGTGGTGAGGTGCAAAAGGTGTTGCGGTTGGCGGTAAAATAGCGCTCACACTCGGCTTCACTTGCCTGAGGCGCCACTGCCTGTTGTTGTAGCAGTTTGCTGATGACATCTTCTTCAGAGCAATCATTTGACCACAGCCCGAGTTCTCTGGCTTTCTGAATCAGCAGTTGGTGTATGACCAGTGCCTCTGCTGCAGCCTGCACACCTTCTTCCGGCGAGTTGGCTGGATGGTACTGCACTTCGCGGGCAATCTCTTCCGGTGTGATAGTGACACCATTGACACTGACTTCATCAATCGTTATTGGATCATCGTGTTGTTCAGGGTGAGTTGCCGAAGCGGAAGAAGAGGAACAGCTCATGGGTAAATCCTCGTTAATTGTAGGCGGCAGTCACCGGTTTACAGGTGACTGCCGCCGGTTTATCAGGCGCGCTTGCGGCGCACAATCTGATAGTTGCGGGTCAGATACTTAATGGGTGCAGCAATACCACTGATGATATGCACCAACCGGGTAAAAGGAAATACCACAAACAACGTCAGCCCCAGGAATACATGCAGTTTGTAAACCAGACTGACCGGTGCGATGGCTGCAGCGGCTTCTACCGGGTGTAGCAGTACGGTGTACTGCGCCCAGTTAGCCAGCATCACCATGACAGAGCCATCCATATGATGACTGGAGGCGTAAATGGTAGACAGCCCCAGAATCAGCTGGATATACAGCAGTATCAGAACGAGATTGTCTGAAAAGCTGCTGCTCGCCTTGACGCGTTCGTCAGTGAAGCGGCGAACAATCAGCATGGTCATGCCGATAAAGCACAGCACGCCGAAGAAGCCGCCGGATACCATCGCCAGTAGCTGTTTGCTTTCAGTGCTGATCACATAGTGATAGATGGATTCTGGCATTAGCAGGCCGACAAAGTGCCCGGCGAGTATGAACAATACGCCAACATGGAACAGGTTGCTGGCCATTCTCATGCCCTTGGTGCGCAGCACCTGGCTGGATCCCGCCTTCCACGAGTACTGTTCGCGGTCGTAGCGAGCCCAGCAGCCGACGATGCAGATAATGGCCGCCAGGTAGGGGTAGAGGCCGAATAGCAGAGTATTAGTCATAATGTGCTCCTTAGTTTGCCCAGCGGACGGCTACGGCGTCATTTGCATTGCGTTGAGGTTGAGCGTGTTGAGGTGGCAGGGGGCGGCTGGAAGGGCAGCTGCCCTCAAGCCCGTCGCCAGCACCGAAGGTAACGGCTTCTTCTTCCCAGATTTTATCCAGCGCTTCGAGCGTGTCATCGCGCTTTTCCGAGGCAGTCTGTTTCCGCAGTTGGGTGATATCCACCTGCGCGCCACTGATCATCAGTAGCGCATCAAACAGCGACGCGTAGGGGCTGTTGCGTTCCTGTAAACGGGCGCTGAGTAATCCCAGAATATGGCTGACATCGGTCAGTCCTTCTCGGGCCTCAAGGTGAGGTCGGTGAGAAAGGTATTCCAGATACAGAGGAATATAATCAGGCAGTTCACGCACATTGATGGCAAAGCCGTGGTTCTCATACAGTGCCATCAGATCAACCATGGCCTGGCCTCGATCTCGCGATTCGCCGTGCACATGCTCAAACAGCAGCAACGATAGGGAGCGCCCGCGGTCAAACAGCCCGGTATAGGCTTCCTGTGCGTCCATCAGATCACCACTGTAGACTGCTTGTAGCAGATCTTTCAGTTGTTGACGCATCGCTGGGGATATATCCCGGGATGCGTCGATGGCTTGTTTGATCTCGCTCTGGTGAGACTGCATTTCCTGGCAGGGGTAGGTCATCAGCCGGGAAATAATTTTCAGGATTTCCATGCGTTATTCCTCCCACACTTGGACGGTTTGAATCACATCTCTGCGGGTGGTTTTTTTGGTGCCAAACAGATTGATGTCCGATTCACCCGTGGAGCAGCCGTTGCCAAACGAGAATCCGCAACCACCGCGTTCGGCGAAGGCTTCCGACATGGCTTCCTCGCGGTGTGCTGTCGGGATCACGTAGCGGTCTTCGTAGTTGGCGATCGCCAGGTAGCGGTACATTTCTTCAACCTGCAACTCCGTCAAACCCACATCTTCGAGTACCTGTAGATCGCGCTGGTTTTCAACGATCTGCGAGCGTTTATATGCACGCATGGCCAACAGACGTTTCAGTGCCAGCAATACCGGTTCTTCGTCACCAGCGGTCAACATGTTGGCGAGGTATTTCACCGGAATACGCAGGGCATCCACATCGGGAATCACACCGTTAGTGCCCGTGGCTTTGGCCGGGATAGTGCCGGCATCAGCCGCAGACTGAATCGGCGACAGCGGTGGCACATACCAAACCATAGGCAGGGTGCGGTATTCTGGGTGCAGAGGCAGTGCCAGCTGCCAGTCAACCGCCATTTTGTAAACGGGAGATTGCTGTGCCGCTTCAATGACCGAATCAGGCACGCCGTCTTTTCTTGCCTGGGCGATAACGGCAGGATCGTTAGGGTCGAGGAAGATTTCCAGTTGCTTTTTGTACAGGTCCTGCTCGGACTCGGTACTGGCAACTTCCGCAATCTTGTCTGCGTCATAAAGCAGAACACCCAGATAGCGGATACGACCAACGCAGGTTTCCGAACAGACGGTGGGTTGTCCGGATTCAATCCGCGGGTAGCAGAAAATACATTTCTCGGACTTGCCGGATTTCCAGTTGAAGTAGATTTTTTTGTACGGGCAACCGGAAATGCACATACGCCAGCCGCGACACTTCTCCTGATCGATCAGTACAATGCCGTCTTCCTCGCGCTTGTAGATGGCACCGGAAGGGCAGGATGCTGCACAGGTCGGGTTCAGGCAGTGCTCGCACAGGCGCGGCAAGTACATCATGAAAGTGTTTTCAAATTCGCCGTAGATCTCTTTCTGTACATTGTCGAAGTTCTTATCGACACTGCGCTTTTCGAACTCGGTGCCAAGAATTTCCTCCCAGTTCGGACCCCATTCGATTTTCTGCATACGCTTGCCGGAAATCAGCGAGCGCGGGCGCGCAGTAGGCTGATGCTCCTGCAATGGTGCCGTGTGAAGGTGCTGGTAGTCGAAATCGAATGGCTCGTAGTAATCGTCGATCTGAGGCAGATCCGGGTTGGAGAAAATATTCGCCAACACGCGGAATTTACCGCCAATTTTCGGATTAATAGAGCCATCCTTATTGCGAACCCAGCCACCTTTCCATTTGTCCTGGTTTTCCCATTCTTTCGGGTAACCAATGCCAGGCTTGGTTTCAACATTGTTGAACCAGGCGTATTCCATGCCTTCACGGGAGGTCCACACATTCTTACAGGTGATCGAGCAGGTGTGACAACCGATACATTTATCAAGGTTTAGCACCATGCCCACTTGTGAACGAATTTTCATTGCACGCTCTCCTTAAACTTCTGTTGGCAGTGGTTGTGGAAGGCCGTCGCCGGTCTCGTTGTCGAGCCAGTCAACCTTGTCCATCTTGCGGACAACCACCATCTCGTCGCGGTTACAGCCGACGGTGCCGTAGTAGTTGAAACCGTAGGACTGTTGGGCATAACCACCGATCATGTGAGTCGGTTTCATGACCACACGGGTGACCGAGTTGTGATGTCCGCCACGGGTGCCGGTAGTTTCACTGCCAGGCACATTCACGATTCGCTCCTGGGCGTGATACATCATCACCATGCCTTCGTTGACACGTTGGCTGACCACCGCGCGGCAGGCTATTGCGCCGTTGACGTTGAACACTTCGACCCAGTCGTTATCTTCGATGTCGGCTTTTTTGGCATCGACTTCACTTAACCAGATAATCGGTCCGCCTCGAGACAGAGTCAGCATCAACAGGTTGTCGGAGTAGGTGCTGTGAATGCCCCATTTCTGGTGCGGTGTAATCCAGTTCAGCACGATTTCCTTGTTACCGTTGGGTTTGGCATCTTTCACCAGATCAGTGGTATTGGTGTGAATCGGTGGGCGATAGGAGATCATCTGCTCGCCAAAGGCCTGCATCCATTTGTGATCCTGATAGAACTGTTGACGACCAGTGATGGTGCGCCAGGGAATCAGCTCGTGGACATTGGTGTAACCAGCGTTGTAGCTGACATGTTCATCCTCCAGGCCAGACCAGGTAGGTGAAGAGATAATCTTGCGCGGTTGTGCCTGAATGTCGCGGAAACGAATTTTCTCTTCGTGCTTGGGTTCGGCCAGATGCTTGTGATCGCGACCAGTAATTTTACCCAGCGCATCCCAGGCTTTTACCGCCACGTTGCCGTTGGTTTCCGGCGCCAGACTGAGCACTACCTCGGCCGCATCAATGGCAGACTCAATGCGAGGTTGGCCTTTGCTGATACCCTCTTCGGTCACGGTGTAGTTCAGCTCTTTCAGAAGCTTCACTTCGTCATCTGTGTTCCAGCCGATGCCTTTGCCACCATTGCCCAGTTTTTCAAGCAGCGGGCCTACAGAGGTAAACTTTTTGTAGGTGTTAGGATAATCCCGCTCAACCACCACCATGTTAGGTGCCGTCTTGCCCGGAATCAGGTCGCACTCGCCGTGCTTCCAGTCCTTCACATCAAAGGGTTGCGCCAGTTCTCCGGGGGTGTCGTGGAGCATGGGTACGGTTACCAGGTCTTTCTCCACGCCAAGGTTGTTGTTCAGCGCGGCGATCTCGGAGAATTTTTTCGCGATACCCTTGTAAATATCCCAGTCAGAGCGCGCTTCCCAAGCCGGGTCGGTCGCTTTCGACAGCGGGTGAATAAAGGGGTGCATGTCCGAGGTGTTGAGATCGTCCTTTTCGTACCAAGTGGCTGTTGGCAATACGATGTCGGAGTACATGCAGGTGGAGGACATTCTGAAATCCAGAGTTGTCACCAGATCCAGTTTGCCTTCCGGTCCTTTTTCCTCGAAATCGATTTCTTTTGGAATCAGGTCGCTGCCGCGGGCGAAGTTGTCTTCGTTCATCACGCCGTTTTTGGTGCCCAGCAGGTACTTGAGCATGTACTCATGACCCTTGCCGGAGGAGCCCAACAGGTTAGAGCGCCAGACAAACAGATTGCGCGGGAAGTTATCCGGGTTGTCCGGTTGCTCGGCGGCGAACCGCAGATTGCCGGCTTTCAGTTCCTGCACGGCGTAATCTTTGGGGTCCATGCCAGCCGCTTCCGCTTCCCGGGTAATCTGCAATGGATTACGGTTCAGCTGGGGTGCTGATGGCAACCAACCCATGCGCTCTGCCTTGATGTTGTAGTCGAGCATATGTTCCGGGTATTCCGACTTGTCGGCGATGGGTGACAACACGTCGTGAATACTGACCTTCTCATGGCGCCATTGTGAACTGTGGTTGTAAAAGAATGACGTGGAGTTCATATGGCGGGGCGGGCGGTGCCAGTCCAGACCGAATGCCAATGGCAGCCAGCCGGTTTGTGGGCGAAGTTTTTCCTGCCCAACATAGTGTGCCCAGCCACCACCGCTCTGACCAACACAACCGCACATGATCAGCATATTGATCAAACCGCGGTAGTTCATGTCCATGTGGTACCAGTGGTTCATGGCAGCGCCGACGATCACCATCGACTTACCGCGGGTCTTGTCGGCGTTGTCGGCAAATTCGCGGGCGATCTGGATCACTTTGCGGCGATCAACACCGGTGATTTTTTCCTGCCAGGCGGGTGTGTAAGCTACTGTTTCGTCATCGTAACTGGAGGCGACATTACCACCTCCGAGACCGCGATCGATGCCGTAGTTCGCCATCATCAGATCGTAAACAGTGGCAACTTTGGCCTGTGAGCCATCAGCCAGGGTAATGGTTTTAACCGGCACATTGCGCATCTGGATGGCATCGCCGTCCTGATGGTTCCAGAAGTAGCTGCCAGTACCTTCAGCAGCAAAGTAGGGGAAGGCAACCGCGTCAGTTTCGCCGCCATCGATCAGCGATAATTGCAGCTTAACTTCCTTGCCTTCTTTGCCTTCACGGTTTTCGATGTTCCACTTGCCGACACCGTCACCCTCTTCACCCCAGCGGTAGCCGATGGCGCCTTGTGGTGAAACCAGCTCGCCGGTGTTTTCATCAATGGCAATGGTCTTCCAGTCAGGGTTATTGTCTTGCCCCAGATTGTCCGCCAGATCCGATGCTCTCAGGAAGCGGGTGGGCTTGTAACCACCGTCGGTCATTTCCAGATTAACCAGTATTGGCATATCGGAGTACTGGCGCACATATTCGGTGAAGTAGGCACTGGGTTTTTCCAGGTGGAATTCCTTGAGGATGACGTGACCAAAGGCCATGCCCAGTGCCGCATCGGTGCCTTGCTTCGGGTTCAGCCAGGTGTCTGTCAGTTTGGCTACCTCGGAGTAGTCCGGGGTGATAGCCACTGTTTTGGCGCCCTTGTAGCGAACTTCGGTCAGGAAGTGGGCATCGGGAGTACGAGTCTGGGGAACGTTGGAACCCCAGGCAATAATGTAGTTTGAGTTATACCAGTCAGCGGATTCAGGCACATCGGTTTGCTCGCCCCAAACCATTGGAGAAGAGGGAGGCAAGTCGCAGTACCAGTCGTAGAAGCTCATGCAGACGCCACCGATCAGCGACAGATAGCGTGAACCGGCAGCGTAGGAAACCATCGACATCGCCGGAATTGGCGAGAAGCCGATAATCCTGTCAGGACCATGCTCTTTCGCTGTGTAAACGTTGGCTGCGGCGATAATTTCGTTCACTTCGTCCCATGAGGAGCGAACGAACCCACCCAGTCCGCGTTTGCTCTTGTACGAGGTTGCTTTTGCAGGGTCTTCAACGATTGAGGCCCAGGCTTCGACCGGGTTGCTGTGAGCGCTTCTGGCGTCACGCCAGAGTTTCAGCAGCGGTTTGCGAACCTTGGGGTATTTAATCCGATTGGCACTGTAGATATACCAGGAATAGCTTGCACCGCGCGGGCATCCTCGAGGTTCGTGGTTTGGAAGGTCTGGCCGTGTGCGGGGGTAGTCGGTCTGCTGGGTTTCCCAGGTAATCAGGCCGTTCTTGACGTAAATTTTCCAGCTACAGGATCCTGTACAGTTAACGCCGTGTGTTGAACGAACGATTTTGTCGTGTTGCCAACGCTGACGATAGCTGTTCTCCCATTCGCGGTTTTCGTTGCGTGTTTCTCCGTGACCATCGGCAAATTCACCGTCAACGGTCTTCTTGAAAAACTGCAAGCTGTCGAGGAAATGACTCATGGCTATGCTCTCTTTATTTAATGCTTAAGTACAGATTTACTTTGGTCTCTTTGTGAGTAGTCCGGCGAGTTGGACTCGCCGGACAGTATAAATAATAATCAAGGATTATAGAATTCACCGTCTTTTTGAAGAGTGAAATCCTCACCACATTTCGGGCAATGAACTTGGGTGCCGCTACGATTTTTACGCAGATAAAACCACCAGTTGATGCCGATGCATACTGCGTAGAATGCGGCAAACCCAATCAACGCCACTTCAGGTGTGGTTGCCTTGATTTGCTCACCCAGTACTTTAGGGATGTAAAAGGCACCGTAGGCGGCTACTGCTGAGGTCCAGCCAAGTACTGGGCCTGCCTGTTCCTTAGTGAATACCATGGCGATAGTGCGGAAGGTAGAGCCGTTGCCAATACCTGTGGCGGCAAATAGCAGCAGAAACAGCAGGAAGAAAGGCATAAAGAATTCTTCCGGAGTCGCCGAGGCATAGGCAGCCTTCATATAATAGGCAACCCCCAAGGCACTACCGACCATTACTATAGAACAGATTTGGGTGACGATCGCTCCGCCCATCTTGTCGGCTATCCAACCACCCACAGGGCGAATCAAGGCGCCGATAAAGGGTCCCATCCAGGCGTACATAAGAGCACTGGGGCCATTCGGATTGGCAGTATTATGGGTCATAACACCGTCAACCATTACATGCTGGTAGCCGAAAATAACCTTAATCGCCAGCGGGAATGATGCAGCAAAACCGATGAATGAGCCGAAAGTCATTGTGTAAATTACGCTCATTACCCAAGTGTGGGGGTTGTTAAAAATTTTATACTGGCGTACCAGGCTGGAGCGTATCGCACCAGGCAACATTTTTAACCAGAATACAGTCGAGCCGATGACCAGAACCATGACGATTTCTTTTGGTACATTAAACCCGGAGCCATTAGCTGATTCTGGTAATAACAACCACAATCCCACTGCGGCGGTGAAGAAGCCGATAATTAACATACCAGAGATTATTGAAAAACTGCTGATGGGGTTTGGCAGGTCTGGAGTAACTTCATGGGTCTTGATGTTGTTCATCCCGAACCAGCCCAGAACAGCCAGCGGTATCAGGAACAGCAGCCAGACGAAACCGGCATTCTGGATCCAGGTTTCAGTTCCTGCGGGGATTTTGCCGATCAGGGTGCCGGATGTTTGTTGCAGGGTCATCGAGTCACCACCCATGGCGCCAAACAGGCCGAAAGTCATGGCCAGCGGCACCAGTATCTGCATGGTGGTTACACCGAAGTTACCCAGACCTGCGTTCAAACCCAGCGCCAGGCCCTGTTGCTTCTTGGGAAAGAAGAAGCTGATGTTGGACATGGAGGAGGCGAAGTTGCCGCCGCCGAAGCCGGATAGGAATGCCAGCACCTGGAATTTCCACAGTGGTGTATTGATGTCCTGTAGCGCAATGCCCGCGCCAAGAGCAGGCAGCATCAATAATGCTGTGGTAAAGACGATGGTATTGCGTCCGCCGCAGAGCCGAATAAAGAAGCTGCTTGGTATTCGAAGGGTAGCGCCAGTAAGGCCGGCGATAGCCATCAGGGTGAACAGTTCGGATTTGGCGATAGGGAATCCCAGATTCAGCATCTGTACCGTGATAATTCCCCAATAGAGCCAGACTGCAAATCCGCACAGTAGGCTGGGAATCGAAATCCACAGGTTTCTGTTGGCAACCTTTTTGCCCTCAGATTCCCAGAACTGGGGATCTTCTACATCCCACTTTTCCAGATTAGACATTGCACCTTCTCCTCAGTTTTCAGTTACAAAATTAAAAGCGTTATAAAGTCAAAAATTCGTCGGCGTAAGCCTGTTTTACGCGATGCTGGAAGGCATCGATCTTGATGGCGTAAAACATTAAAACCATGCACCCGGCCAGCATTCCGTAGAGCAGCATAAAACAGGAACTGCGGATGCCAGTGATGTCGGCGGCGAGGCCAAACAAAATGGGTAGCGTGAAACCACCGAGTGTGCCGATAGTGCCCACAGCGCCGCCGACAACACCGACATCCTGTGGGTAGTAATCGTAAATAATCCGGTAAATACTGGCTTTGCCAAAGCCCATGGCAACACCCACTACAAAGATCAGTAATGTGAAAACCCAGAGATTGATGTTGATCGTGACGGAGAGCGTTTGCTCAATCCCGTGAATGATCATGGTGGTTTTCGGATATGAAAGAAAAAACAGGCAGACCAGACATACCCAGAAGACTGCCCAATTGATTTTTCGAGCCCCGAAGTTGTCCGCAAACCAGCCGCCCAGAGCTCTGGCCATGGAAGCCGGAATAGCAAACAGCAGTGAGAGAAAGGAGGCTGTTTTCAGATCCAGGCCATACTCACCTGCATAATATTGTGGCAGCCAGAGCACCAGCGCAATAAAGCCGCCAAACACGAAATGGTAATAAAGACCAAAGCGCCAGACTCTCAGTTCTTTGAGTAGGGACAGGTTAACAGGCAACTTTCTTGATTCCAGAGCCGCTATTGCATGCCTGTCTCCCGAGTGCTTGGTATCGGGTTTGGTGGTTAACCAGAAAGCCAGTGCCAGAATAACCAGCACGATTGCGTAATAAAAAGGTACGGCCTGCCAGCCGTGGTTGGCGATGATCAGCGGTGCCAGCAGGTTAGTGATAGCAGCACCTGCGACACCGGCTCCGAAGATCCCCATGGCGGTGCCCTGCATCGAACGTTCAAACCAGTCGGAAACGTAGGTGACTCCGGAGATAAAGGTGCCGCCAGCTACGCCAACCAGCAGGCCAACAGTCAGCAGTTGGTAAAAGGTGTCGGCATATGCGAGGGCGAAAAGCGACAGAGCAACAATCACTGTCTGGGTAAACAGCACCATTCTTCCGCCGAAGCGTTCGGCCAGAATACCCGCGGGTAGATGGGAGAAGGCACCCGTGAGTATGGGCATGGCCAGCAGCAGACCAAAACTGGTATCACTGAGTCCGAGATCTGCGCGGATTTGTACGCCGAGAACCGCCAGCATGGTCCACGCGGCAAAGTTTGCAGCAAAAATGACTGTTGCAATACCGAGGCTGTACCATTTTTCGCTGCAGATTATTGCCATAACCGCCCGTTGAGTGTCTGTTGAATTGAGTGCGACATGGGGAATGTAGTGTTGTCAGGCGATACGGAACATGACATGAATCAAATTCGAGTGGGCTAAATTTGTTTCTGAAAGGGCTCTCTACCACTAAATAGGTATGTGGTGGTTTTGGTTAAAATATTTTTTTATCAATGAGTTAGGTGATTTTTTAGCGAATTTTAACTACCATGGCAGCGAATCCGGTTATTTGGTGGTAAACCCCATGGAATATACATTTCCCTTCTCTATTCGGCCACGATTATCCAGGTCGATAACACTTCAGGTCGCATTGCCGATGGTTTTGATCGGCGTGTTGGCGCTGTCCAGTATGTTGGTCACCATCATGGTAACGCTCTATTCCGAGCACGATGCTGAGGCGATTAATGTGGCGGGCTCTATGCGCATGCAGTCATATCGAATTGCTGCATTAATGGCGGACCCAATTGTGTTTAATGAAGATAATGATGTTCTGGCAGTGGAGCTGGAGAAAGAATACCTGCAGTTATCGGATAAATTGTATCAGTCCAGTATTACCGAAGTGGTGAAACGAGCGGATAAACCGCTACTCAACAATGCATTCCAACAGGTGAAAGGACGTTGGGAGGAGGATATCTCACCTTTGTTAAAGAGTGTGATCTCCCATCCTGGGGACAGAATAGCGTTGTCAACAGCCTATCGGCTGGAAGTTGACAGTTATGTGGGTGATATCAATCAGCTGGTGCTGGAGATCCAGCGCAATGCCGAGGCCAAAAATGAGTTGTTGGGCGTCTATGAAGGGCTTGGCGTGTTTCTGTTTTTTATGGTGATGATCTTTATCATTATGAATGTTGATCAGCGGCTGGTGAAACCGCTGAAAGAGTTGGTGACTTCGGCCAGGCGTGTGAGTATGGGGGATTTTTCCCAGAGAGCGTCTTATGAAGGGCAGGATGAGATTGGCCTGCTTTGCAAGGTTTTCAATGACATGACGGTAAACCTGGAAGGTTATTATCGCAGCCTAGAATCACTGGTTGATGAAAAAACAGAGCACCTGCAGCGATCCAACAGGGTGCTGGATTGCCTTTACCGAACGGCACAGCATTTATCAAAACTGCCGATAGAACAGGGCCGGTTTATTGACATTGTGACAGATTTACAGAAAACCACCGGCATCGAAAATATATCACTCTGCCTCAGTAACGAAGCGAATCAGGAAAAATATGATCTGATTTTGCCACGTGAAATATCAGAGCCCTGCTCGATCAATGATTGCGTGAATTGCCATCGTCGTGGAGCTTCTCAAGTGAAGGTTGCTGACGAGAAGGAGTTGTCCTTTCCGATTTCCGAACAGGACAATAATTTTGGTTTTCTGTATTTGAAGACAGCGCCCGAATTTGTTGTTGAGCCCTGGCAGAGGCGCTTGCTGGAAGCAGTGGCAGAAAATGTTTCCTCTGCACTGGCGTTGCAATACAGTGAGGGTCAGATCCGTCGCCTGATCTTATTTGAGGAGCGTTCCATTATTGCCCGGGAATTGCATGATTCTCTGGCCCAGTCACTTTCCTATATGAAAATGCAGGTGGCGCGACTGTCAAAAATGTTTCAGCGCAAGGTGTCGGACGAAAGTTTGCAGGAAGGCCTTGATGACTTGCAAACTGGGTTAACGGCTGCTTACAAGCATCTTCGGGAGCTGTTGAATACGTTTCGTTTGCAGCTCAGCACACCAACCTTGCTTGCGGCCCTTGAAGCAACCGTAGCCGAGTTTGGCAAGCATCATGACAATATTCGGCTTTTCTATGAGCTGGGTCATTGTCCATTCACACCGAATGAAGATATACATATTCTGCAAATCGTCAGAGAGGCATTATCCAACGCAGTGAAACATGCCGATGCCAGTGAAATTCAGGTGCGCTGTTTCCAGAAAGCGTCGGGTGAGGTGGTTTTTGAAGTCGCAGATAATGGCGTTGGTTTGTCTGAAACGCCCCAGAAAGAACACCATTACGGGATTCTTACCATGCGAGAGCGTGCAGAACTACTGGCGGGGCAGGTTCTGCTGGAAGCTAGGGGTGACAGTGGTACAACCATGTCACTGGCATTTAAGCCGCAACTGATTTCTGATGAAAAACGGGACGTTGTTGTATAAGAGAGAAGCGGATTTTTGGCAGGATAAACATAAATTGTAGTGAGGAAATATTGTGACAGAAGCAAGCAAGATAATGCTGGTTGATGACCATCCACTGTTACGGAGGGGAATTCAGCAACTGGTTGAGCTTGAAGACGACCTTGACGTTATCGCCCAGGCGAGCAGTGGCGAGCATGCCCTTGAGTTGCTTGAAAGCCTGGACCCGGATCTGATTTTGCTGGACTTGAACATGAAAGGCATGGATGGCCTGGAGACGCTTCGGGCCATGCGCGAGCAAGGGGTTGTTGCACGTATTGTGGTGTTTACTGTTTCCGACGACAGTAATGATGTGGTTGCAGCCTTGAAGTCGGGTGCCGACGGTTATCTGCTCAAGGATATGGATCCCGATGAGCTGATGATTCAACTCCGTGAAGCCTGTCAGGGGAAAATGGTGCTTTCAGATAGCCTGACCGAGCTACTGGCACTGAGTTATCGGGAAGACAGTATCAGTGCGAGCACCGATATCTATAATCGCCTGACACGGCGTGAGAAAGAGATTCTGAAAATGATTGCTGACGGACTCAGCAACAAAATGATTGGGCGACAGCTGGATATTGTTGAAGCCACGGTTAAAGTTCATGTCAAAAATCTGCTGAAAAAGCTGGGGTTGCGTTCCCGCGTTGAAGCAGCAGTGTGGATGGTGAAACACAAGGAAAAGTAATGCTGCTGGTCTGCTTTGATTAAGCGAGCAAAGTTGTTGTCAGGAATGCCTCCCCCAAAGATACCTCCAAATAATTGTCATTCCCGAAAGGGGGTAGCAATTCCATGCTGGTATGGCTAACACTTTGTTTAATAAAAATAAAATCTATTTTTGTGTTACTACTTTGGGGGTAGTTGTTGCGGGCAGTGGCTATTGCAGAGATGCGACAAGAATGATCTGGATCAATTAACTCTGGTGGGGGAGTGATTACATTGGACGGTGTTCTGCAGATGGTTGTGCAGGGCAGTGACTGTTACCCACGAGGAGAAGATCAATGTCTAATGCAAGAATCAATTTGCTGGACTTCAAAGATCCCAAAATAAAAACGCTGCACATCACCTGGTTTGCGTTTTTTTTGACATTTGTTGTCTGGTTTAGCCATGCCCCAATGCTGGCCGTGATCAAGGAAAGTTTTGATCTGACGGCGCAACAGGTCAAAGCGCTGATGATATTGAATGTCGCGATGACCATTCCGGCACGTATTGTGATCGGTATTCTGGTGGACAAGTTCGGCCCGAAACACGTTTACAGTGGTTTGCTGATTATATCCGGTGCGATCTGTGTGTTGTTTGCCACCGCTAACAGCTACGAACAGCTGGCATTATTCAGGTTTCTGCTGGGCTTTGTTGGCGCCGGTTTTGTGATTGGCATTCGCATGGTTGGTGAATGGTTTCCGGCGAAGCAGGTAGGCCTCGCAGAAGGTATCTACGGTGGTTGGGGTAACTTCGGTTCTGCGGCTGGTGCCATGACGCTGCCAACGATCGCCTTATTATTTGGCGGTGAAGATGGCTGGCGCTATGCTCTGGGTAGCACGGGTGTTATTGCTGCACTCTACGGCGTGTTTTACTTTAAAGCCGCTCACAATACTCCGAAAGGGTCTACTTATTTTAAACCGAAAAAACACGGTGGGCTCGAAGTAACTTCATACCGGGATCTGTGGTTTTACCTGCTGATGAACATCCCGATGTACCTTGCCCTGGCAGTACTGGCCTGGAAACTGTCGCCAGCAAATCTTGGTTTGCTGACAGATACGGCCACTACTTCTATCTACGTTGTTTTGGTGGTGCTGTATCTGTTTCAGGCCAGTCAGATCTGGAAAGTGAACAGTGAACACTTGAAAGAAGGTGTTCCCGAAATGCAGCGCTACAAGTTCAAACAGGTTGCGATTCTCGACTGGGCGTACTTTGTAACCTTTGGTTCAGAATTGGCGGTGGTGTCCATGCTGCCTCTCTTCTTCCTTGAAACCTTTGAAGGACTTGATCCGGTGAAAGCAGGCTTGCTGGCTTCCGGTTTTGCATTCATGAATCTGCTGGCCCGCCCAACAGGTGGCGCCATCAGTGACCATTTTGGTCGTCGTAAAACCATGATGGTGCTGATTGCAGGTTTGGCCGGTGGTTACTTCCTGCTGAGTCAGATCAATGGTGGCTGGTGGCTTTCCATTGCTGTAATTGCCACTATGCTTTGTTCATTCTTTGTACAGGCGGGAGAAGGCGCGGTGTTCGCAATGGTGCCACTTGTTCAGCGGCGCATGACCGGACAGATTGCGGGTATGGCTGGTGCGTATGGTAATGTTGGTGCGGTAACTTACCTCACAGCGCTATCCTTTGTTGATTACAACACCTTCTTTCTGTTGATCGCTGCTTCAGCAGGGATTATTTTCCTGGCTGTACTCTTTCTGGATGAGCCTTCAGGAAAAATGGCAGAAATACTGCCAGATGGCACCGTTGAATTGATTGATGTCACTTGATCAATAGACGAGAAGCCCCATAACCGTTGTTGTGGGGCTTTTTGCCTGTTAGGGTTTCAGCCCTTAAACCCGAGTCTCCAGTATGGAACATAATCACACCTTCAAGGCCACGGTTGGTACCTGCTCTGTTGCCGGAGTGAAACCCGACAATGAAGATGCCGTAGGCTTCAGAGTGGCCGAGCAGCGCCTACTGAATACCAAAGGTGCTGTGGCAGTGATCGCCGATGGTGTGAGTACCGCTGAAGCAGGAAAGGAAGCCGCAGAGCGGTGTGTCAGCACAGTGCTTGCAGATTATTTCACCACGCCGGAAACCTGGAGTGTCAAACATTCCATTCAGAATATTCTTACCCCCCTGAACCGCAAGCTCTACAACCTGGGTCATGAGATCAAGAATGAAGCCCGCGGTTATATCACCACGCTGAGTATTCTGGTGCTGAAATCCCATATGGCGCACCTGTTTCATATCGGCGATAGCAGAATTTATCAGCTCAGTGCTGAAACAGGCGAATTCAAACAGCTGACCCGAGACCATTCAGCGGGAATTTCCGCAGAGCAGAATTACTTGATTCGCGCCATGGGTATGGATACCAGCCTGAACGTCGACTACAGCGTGGTTGCACTCAAGCCCGGCGATATCTTTTTCCTCAGTACAGACGGTATTCATGATTTTTTGCCGGAGCAGCAAGTTCAACAGTTAATAGAAAAATACCCGGACGATTATGAGACAGCCTGTCGCGCGATTGTGGATGCCGCCAGTGCTGCTGAAAGCTCGGATAATCTCAGTTGCTGCCTGCTGAGAATTGATCAGCTCGGCATTGAGAATATTGAAGATCTTAACGAGCGTCTCACCCGGCTGCCATTTCCTCCGGAGTTGTCTCCGGGGTTGAAAATGGATGGTTACGAAGTGCAGGAAGAGATGTATGCCAGTGAGCGCAGCCAACTCTACCGGGTTCGTGACCTGGATTCCGGTGAACAACTGGTGATGAAAACCCCTTCACGTAACTACTGCGATGATCCGGCCTATATTGAACGTTTCATTATGGAAGAGTGGATTGGCAGCCGGGTGACGCATCCCAATGTTGTCAAAGTCATTGCACCTAAGCAGGAGCGTAAATTTCTGTATTACCTGATGGAATTCGTTGAAGGACACACTCTGGATGTGTGGATGCAGCAAAACCCTGAACGACGTCCAAGTCAGCTGATACGGTTGGTGGAAAAGATTGTTGCCGGTATGGAAGGGCTACATGAAAAAGAAACCGTTCATCAGGACCTGAAGCCGAGTAATATCATGGTAACGCCGGGTCTGGATATTAAAATTGTCGATTTTGGATCGGTCTATGCGCCAGGAATCCATGAGATTTTTACGCCGGTAGAAAGAGAGGAAGCGCTGGGAACCCTGGATTATTCGGACCCCGCCTATCGGTTTCATCGCAATACCGGCATAAAGGGCGATGTCTACTCATTGGGTGTGGTGGTGTACGAAATGTTTACCGGCTTTTTACCCTATGGTACCCGATTGGAAAATTGTCATAGTTATGAAGATTTCTACAATCTTCACTATATTCCCAGTTATCATCACCGCGATATTATTCCGCTGTGGTTTGATGGGGCGCTGAAGAAGGCCGTTTCGATTGATCCCGAGCATCGATATGACACTCTGGCCGGTTTTTTGCGAGACTTGAAGACGCCCAATGTCGAGTTTTTGAAGGAAGACCCGAAACAGGAAGGGCACAAAGACACGTTATTATTTTGGAAAATGCTATCGTTTATGTTATTTGGTTTGTTGGTCATCAGCTGGTTTATCATGGCGCAGAATTAGCGCTTGCTCACAGCTTCCCATTGTTTTTGTTAAGAAAGGTCAAGATATGTCTCATGCATCAAAAGAATTTCTGCCTCTCAATATGGCAGTGTTAACGGTTTCCGATACGCGTTCACTGGATACTGATACGTCCGGGCAGCTATTGGTCAGTCGGCTGACCGGGGCCGGACACCAGCTGATTGATAGGAAGCTGATCAAAGATGATGTCTATCAGCTGCGGGCTGTTGTGTCCGAGTGGATAGCCAATCCTGATGTGCAGATAGTGCTGGTTACCGGAGGTACAGGGTTTACGGATAGGGATTCCACTCCAGAGTCTCTGGCCCCTTTGTTTGATAAAGTGGTTGAAGGTTTTGGTGAGCTGTTCCGGCATGTTTCTTTCCAGGAAATTGGTACTTCCACATTGCAGTCCCGCGCTCTGGCGGGATTGGCCAACCGCACTTTGGTCTTCTGCATGCCGGGCTCTACCAATGCCTGTGCCACCGCGTGGGACAAAATTCTCGGTGAGCAGCTTGATGCGCGCACCACTCCCTGTAATTTTATTCCACATATTACCGTTAAACCCAATTGTGATAGCCGCTCATGAGTTGTTGTGATCAACCCGGTTTGCAACCGGTAGAAGATGCCATTGCAACATTGCTGGCCTCGGCGCATCCCGTCAGTGATATTGAGACAGTACCCGTGGAACGGGCGCTGGGGCGCGTGCTGGCAAAAGATCAGGTTTCAGGTGTTGATGTGCCGCCGGAGGATAACAGTGCAATGGATGGTTATGCTCTGTTCAGTGGTGATGTCAGCGCTGATGCTGAAACCCTGCTGTCAATCAGTCAGCGTATCCCTGCAGGTGTTTCTCCAAAGGCGCTGGCTTCAGGAACGGCTGCGCGAATTTTTACCGGTGCCGAGGTGCCACAGGGTGCAGATACGGTGGTGATGCAGGAAGACTGCCGTGTCGAAGGCGACAGAGTAATCTTTCCAGCCGGTCTTGTGGCGGGTGATAACATTCGCCGCCGGGGGCAGGATATCAACAGTGGCGCGGTGGTCCTGCAAGCCGGTCGCCGATTACAACCTCAGGATCTGGGTCTACTGGCCTCTGTGGGTATAGCGGAAATACCTGTGTATCGCCGTTTAAAAGTTGCGATATTCTCTACCGGAGATGAACTGGTTGCCCCGGGGCAGCCGCTGCCAGCCGGGCATATCTATAACTCGAACCGTTACACTCTGGCGGGTCAGCTCGAAGCGCTGGGGCTGGAAATGGTTGATCTGGGTATTGTGGGTGATACGGCAGCAGCCACCGAGCAGGCACTGCGTAAAGCCTCGGAAGTTGCCGATTGCATTATCACTTCTGGCGGTGTCTCCGTGGGGGAAGAAGACCACGTGAAAGGCTGTGTTGAAAAGCTGGGTGCCATTGATTTGTGGAAACTGGCCATTAAGCCTGGCAAACCATTTGCTTTTGGCAACGTAATGGGTAAACCCTTTCTTGGTTTACCTGGTAACCCCGCTTCGGTTTTTGTGACTTTTGCTATCGTTGCGCGCCCGTTTTTATTGCGAAGCCAGGGAGTGACAAACGTCGCAACACCGATATTCTCAGTTGAAGCCGGTTTCAGCCGTTCAAAACCAGCCAAACGACAGGAATACCTGCGTGCAAAACTGGTGACCGGTGATAACGGTGCTTTGAGAGCCGAATTATCGGGTAATCAGAGCAGTGGGGTGCTTTCCACCGTAAGCTCCGGTGATGGTTTTGCCATTCATCGGCTTGGAGAGACGATAACAGAAGGTAAAGTGGTGTCGTTTTTACCGTTTAATGGCTCTGTGAACTAGGGCGTTAGTTTCCTGTTTTTTGTCCGACAATCACGATTGAAGCGTCATTTTGATTTTTGCCGTAATATGTTATGGTGCTGTACAAATGTACAGCACTACCTTTGTCGGTGAAATATGTCACTTATTTTAGGGATTGATCCCGGGTCGCGTAAAACCGGATTTGGCTTGATTGAGGCTGAGGGCTCTCAGCCTCGTTATATTACCAGTGGCATTATTCGCCTGCCGAATAAAGCCTTACCTGAACGTCTGCACGTTATCTTCGAAAGTATTTCACAGATAATCGCCGAGTATTGCCCTGATGAAATGGCCATCGAAGATGTTTTTTTTGCCCGGGACCCCCGTGCAGCATTGAAACTGGGGCAAGCCAGGGGTGCTGCGATAGTGGCAGGGGTTGCCGCCGGGTTGGCTGTCTCGGAATATGCGGCAAGAGCAGTCAAACAATCAGTGGTGGGTTCCGGTGCGGCGAACAAAGAGCAGGTACAGCATATGGTAAAACAGCTGCTGAAATTGCCGGGAACGCCTGCTGAGGATGCAGCAGATGGCCTGGCAATAGCACTCTGCCATGCACAGACACTGCGAACGGTTTCCAGAGTTGCGCCTGCAGGCGGCGTGGTCAGTTACTCGAAGGGTCGGCTCAAAGTGAAGTCGTCATAAGCAGAATAAGCGAACCACTCAATCAGAATTTAAACGAGACTGGCGTGTGATAGGAAGAATTAACGGTATATTGCTTGAAAAGCAGGCACCTCAACTACTGATTGATGTTCAGGGTATTGGCTATGAGGTGTTGGTATCAATGAATACCTTTTTTGACTTGCCGTTGATAGGAGAAAACGTCACTTTGCATACGCACTTTGTGGTGCGCGAAGACATTCAACAACTCTATGGTTTTGTCGACCATCGTGAGCGTGAACTGTTCAGGGCTCTGGTGAAAATCAGCGGTGTTGGGCCGAAAATGGCACTTGCCATTCTTTCAGGTATGACGGCCGACGAGTTTGTACTTTGTGTTCAGACCGATAATGCGGCAGCGCTGGTTAAACTGCCGGGTGTTGGCAAGAAGACAGCTGAACGCCTGCTGATTGAAATGCGTGATCGCATTAAAGACTGGCAGGGTGGCGGTGACTTACCGTCTGTTTCAATTGAGCAGATCCCTGCCATGGGGGTGTTTCAGGAAGCGGAGAGCGCGCTGGTTTCACTGGGTTATAAGCCTCAGGAGGCGAGTCGCATGGTGAGCGCTGTTGCCACGGACAATGCCAGCAGCGAAGATTTAATAAGGATGGCGCTGAAAACACTTGTTAAAAAATAGCTTGAGCCTGAGAGATAAGTTGGTGTCAAAATATAACTTCGGCAAGTTATACTTGCGCCATGATTGAAACTGACCGCCTGATTTCCCCGGACCCCACGCCTTCAGAAGAGCGCATTGACCGTGCTATTCGGCCTTTGTCATTGCAGGATTATGTGGGACAGCAAGCGGTGAAGGAGCAAATGGATATTTTTATTGGCGCCGCCCGCAAACGTGCGGAACCATTGGACCATACACTGGTGTTTGGTCCTCCCGGGCTGGGTAAAACCACGCTGGCTCATATTATTGCCAATGAAATGGGGGTGGACCTGAAAACCACGTCAGGGCCAGTGCTGGAAAAGGCCGGAGATCTGGCTGCGTTGATGACCAACCTTGAGCCTGGTGATGTACTTTTTATCGATGAGATTCATCGTCTCAGCCCAGTGATTGAAGAGATATTATATCCGGCGATGGAAGACTACCAGCTGGATATCATGATTGGCGAAGGACCCGCTGCACGCTCTATCAAACTGGATTTACCACCGTTTACTTTAGTTGGGGCTACCACCAGAGCGGGTTTGTTAACGTCACCTCTGCGAGATCGCTTTGGTATTGTGCAGCGGCTGGAGTTTTATTCTGAGGATGAGCTGACCACCATTGTTGCGCGTTCGGCAGGTATTATGGGCGTCTCTACTGACCGGAATGGTGCTTTTGAGATTGCTCGCCGCTCCCGTGGAACACCGAGGATAGCGAATCGATTACTGCGTCGGGTACGGGATTATGCCGAAGTGAAGGCCGACGGTTTGGTGACTGCCGAGATAGCGGATAAGGCATTAAATATGCTTAACGTGGATGGCAGTGGCTTTGATCATATGGATCGCCGCCTGTTATTGGCAATTATGGAGAAATTTGATGGTGGTCCGGTTGGTGTTGATAGCCTTGCAGCCGCTATTAGCGAGGAGCGTGGCACAATAGAAGATGTACTGGAGCCCTACCTCATTCAGCAGGGTTACTTAACCCGTACACCCCGAGGGCGTATGGTAACGCGTCAGGCATACGAACATTTCGGCTTGCAGCCACTGTCCAGTGATAACCCCGGAGCCGGGACGGGGCAGCTGGAACTTTAACCTTTTATTGATAGCGTTAATGGGTAGGAGTATTTGCATACCATGAGTGAATTTTGTCTCGATATTCGAGTCTACGTGGAGGACACTGATGTCGGTGGCATTGTCTACTATGCAAACTATCTGAAGTATATGGAGAGGGCGCGTACCGAGCTGATGCGCTCACTTGGTTACAGCAAGCCAGCAATGTTTGATGGCTTCATGTTTGTGGTGCATTCGCTAGAGCTGAAATATCTGCAACCGGCAGTGCTTGACGATCAGCTGGTGGCTACTGCCAGGTTAATCAAGGCGGGCAGGTCGTCTTTTGTGGTAGAGCAGCAGGTTCGTCGTGGTGATGAATTACTGGTCTCCGGCGTGGTAAAGGCGGCTTGCCTGAACGCTGACAGCAAGAAGCCAACAGCGATACCGGCAGAAATGCTGGCAATTTTACGTAACGCAGCGGTTTAGCTGCATGGCAAAAAAACAAACACGAATGGGTGGAGAACTGAATCTGTGACGGAACAATTATCTTTATGGAGCCTGGTTGCTGGCGCCAGTCTGCTGGTGAAAATGGTGATGGCACTGCTTTTCGCAGCATCCGTGATCTCGTGGGTTATGATTGTGCAGCGGGGCTTGTATTTACGTAATGCCAGTTCGTCGCTCCGGGAATTTGAAAATAATTTCTGGTCCGGAGTGGACCTGAATCAGTTATATCGGGACTCAGGTGCGGAAGGTGTATCCGAGGGGCTTGCCGCTGTTTTTCGCGCCGGTTTCCGGGAGTTCAACCGTCTGACTGAAAAGGGTAAAGTTGATGCAGACGCTGTTATGGAGGGTACCGAGCGATCAATGCGGGTTGCCCTCTCGAGAGAAGAGGAAAAACTCAATACTAACCTGCCGTTTTTGGCGAGCGTCGCTTCAGTCAGTCCTTATATCGGCCTGTTTGGTACCGTTTGGGGCATCATGAACTCTTTCCGTGGTCTGGCTAATGTTCAGCAGGCTACGCTGGCGACCGTGGCGCCAGGTATTTCCGAAGCGCTTGTCGCTACAGCGATGGGGTTGTTCGCAGCAATTCCGGCAGTGCTGGCCTATAACCGTTATTCTGCCAAGGCCGATACGATTCTTGCAGGTTATGAAACTTTTGCGGAAGAATTTTCGAGCATTCTCCATCGTCGTGTTCACAGCAAACACTGAGCATAAATAGCGGATGAAAACCAGAAAGCACAAGCGCCGTTTGGTCGCGGAAATTAATGTAGTGCCCTACATCGATGTGATGCTGGTGCTGCTGATCGTCTTTATGGTGACGGCTCCCCTGCTGATGCAGGGTGTAAAGGTTGAGTTGCCAAAAGCACCCTCTGCGCCGCTTGAGGACAAGGATATCGAGCCACTGATTGTATCGGTCAAGCAGGATGGTACTTATTACCTGGATCTGGGGAGTGGTAAGAATGTTGAACAGCCCTTGCCTGAAATTATTGACAAGGTCACCAAAGTTTTGCGCCAAAAGCCTGCTACACCAGTACTGGTTTGGGGTGACGCGAGGGTTAATTATGGTGTAGTTGTGCAGTTGATGACCGAGTTGCAATCCGCAGGTGCAGAAGGCGTTGGTTTGGTGACAGAGCCGCCTTCCCGGAAATAACGATTATTAATGAAAAAACTGCCCGGTTTCTATTTCTCCAACTATGCTGCTGCAATCCTGTTCAGTCTGGCACTGCACGGAATTCTTATTTTGCTGCTGGCAGGTAACTGGCATGTGAGCGCTCACGAAAAGAAAGTCATCAAGCCGAAGTATGTGCAGGCGACATTGGTCCAGCTTGAAGAAAAGCCGAAGCCTGTCGTCAAGCCGAAGCCAAGACCTGAACCGAAACCCGTAGCCAAACCGAAACCGGTTGTGAAACCCAAGCCTCAGCAGAAAGCACAGCCCAAACCGCAACCTGCAGCCAAGCCGAAGCCGGTACCGAAGCCAAAACCCGTTGAGCCGGTAAAGGCGGAACCAAAGCAACCGAAAATTGATCAAAAGCAACTTGAAAAAGAACTGGCGAGCGCATTGGCGAGTGAAGAAGAATTCTTGCTCGATCAAAGTGATGCGCAACTTGCCAGTAGCTATGCTGCATACATGCGTGGAAGAATAGAGAATAACTGGAGCAGGCCGCCGAGTGCGCGCCTGGGGATGAAGGTTGTTTTGCAAATTCAGCTGGTGCCGACCGGACAACTGGTCAGTGTGACGGTGCTGAAGTCTAGCGGCAACTCTGCGTTTGATCGCTCGGCTGAACAAGCTGTGCGAAAAGTGGGGCAATTCGAAAAGCTACAGGAACTGCCTCCGAGGGTATTTGAAGCTAATTTCCGAAAACTGAATTTGGAATTCAGTCCTGACGATTTACGTCTTTGAATGGTGATTGCTTTTGAGTAACAGCTCAACAGGAGAATGTGTGGGAAATATAATGAAGTTTGTAAGCAGGTTTATCTGTGTATTGATCGCGCTGCTATTGCCGACGCTGGCTATGGCAGAGTTAACCATTGAGATTACTCAGGGTGCAGATAACCCGACCCGTATTGCGATACCACCGTTGGGGGGTAGCGCGTTGCCTGAGGATGTCAGTGCAATTGTAGCCGCCGATCTTGAACGCAGCGGTTTGTTTCGACCCGTTCCGAAACGGGATATGTTGTCATTTCCAAGCACGCCCGATGAAGTCTATTACCGCGACTGGAGTATTCTGGGAACAGAGTATTTACTGGTTAGTCGTTCTTTCCAGCAAAATGGCAATTTTGAAATTCAGTTCAGTTTGATTGAGGTCCACAGTCGTCGGAAAGTTTTTTCCCGAACCGTAAATGGCCCTGCCAGCAAGGTTCGCAATCTGGCCCATCATATCAGTGATAAGGTTTATGAGGCTGTAACGGGCATTCGCGGTGCGTTCTCTACGCGAATTGTGTATATCACGGCTGTTCCTGATCAACAGAAAAAAATGACCTATCGACTGATGGTGTCTGACGCTGACGGTGCGCGCGAGCGACTGTTGCTTGAGTCGCGTGAACCCATTATGTCACCGGCCTGGTCACCGGACGGCAAAGAGATTGTTTATGTTTCTTTTGAGACAGGTCGACCTGCCATCTTCCGTCAGGAGTTGGCGACAGCCAAGCGTCAGCAGGTGACTAATTTCAGGGGCCTGAATGGTGCACCGGCCTGGTCGCCGGATGGCAGAAAGCTTGCCTTGGTGCTTTCCAAAGACGGAAATCCGGAAATTTACACATATGACCTTATTACCCGAGAATTCACCCGTTTGACCCGACATTTCTCTATTGATACCGAACCCAACTGGACTCCGGACGGAAAATCGCTCATTTTTACCTCGGATAGGGGGGGTAGCCCACAAATTTACAAGTTAACAGTTGCCACGGGGGGGGTAGAACGCTTAACTTTCCGGGGTTCGTACAACGCGCGGCCAAGATTGGCGCCTGATGGCCGAACAATGGTAATGGTGCATCGGGATAATGGCCGGTTTCATATCGCCAGCCAGGATCTGGTCACCAACGATTTACGGGTTTTAACCCAAACTCGTTTGGATGAATCACCCACCGTCGCGCCGAATGGTGCTATGCTTTTATATGCAACAAAGCAGGGCCCAAAAGGTGTTCTTGCGGCGGTTTCGCTGGATGCGGGTGTAAAGTTTTTGTTACCAGCCAAACGTGGTGATGTCAGGGAGCCGGCATGGTCGCCATTCCTTGATTGATGATAATAGATTATTATTGAAACAAGCTAAAATCTCTGCAGGAGAAAATGATGAAAACTCAATCCATTAAACTCGGTTTTTGTGCTGCTGTTCTGTCAGTTTTTATGGTGGGCTGTTCCAGTACCTCAACCACCACCGACGGTAGCTCCGAGACATTGCCCGGCGATAACGTTGCAACCGGCACCGTTGGCGATGCTGATATAAACGGCTCAATGGGCTCGGACGATCTGTCCAGTATCGCTGATACCGTTTTTTACTTTGATTTTGACAAGGCTATTCTGAAACCGGAATCTCGTGCTGCACTGCGCTTGCATGCCCAGAATCTGAAAGCCGGGTCACGTCAAATCCGCCTGGAAGGTCATGCTGATGAGCGCGGTACCCGCGAATACAACATGGCACTTGGCGAGCGTCGTGCCAATGCAGTTAGGGAATTTCTGGTGCTTGAAGGCGTGAATGGTTCTTCTATTGAAGTGATCAGTTACGGTGAAGAAAGCCCTGCCGCACACGGCAGTGATGAAACTTCCTACGCATTGAACCGCCGTGTAGAAATGAAGTAATCAGCTTCAGAAAGCGTTAAAATAGGCACCCGTCTGAAAAAGGCGGGTGCTTTTTTATTTTTAGGTGTCCGGTTGTTCCTGTGTTGATAAATATTGGTAGTGCTATGAAAAAAATCTTTCTTCCCATGGTTCTTTCATTATGTTCCGTTGCTGCTGTCCAGGCTGCTGTGCCGGTCGAAGATATCCAGCATCGGAAATCCCAGGCGGTGCAGTCGGCTGTCAGTCAACCCGCCGCTATTGCCATACCCGCCCCTGATGTTCTTCCCGAACCTGAACCGGTAGCCACGGACAGTTACTCCCAGCTCCAGTTATTGCGAGAGGAAGTCATGGAGCTGAGAGGACTGGTTGAGCAACTGAGTAATGAAGTTCAACTGCTCAAACAACGTCAAATGGATGACTACATGGATTTGGATCGTCGTCTGAGTCATGCCGCAACTTCCTCTGTTAGCGGTGGCTCAACTGTCGGTAAAACTTCACCATCGACTGTTGATTCGAACAACACGAGGGATAGCGATAGTGGGGCGGTTGAGAGCTATAGTGCTGCCTACAACCTATTGAAGGAAGGAAACATCGATAGCGCAATTATCGCCTTCAAGAAACATATTGCGCAGTATCCTGACGGCAAATATACGGCCAATTGCCATTACTGGCTCGGCGAAGTTTATCTGCTCAAGAACAACCTGGAACTGGCGCGACAGTCCTTTACCACAGTGGTGGAGAGCTATCCTGAGCATAGGAAAGTAGATGATGCGACGTTCAAGCTGGGCAAGGTTTACCATCTGCTGGGTAAAACTGACAAGGCAAAACCTTTACTGAAATCCGTCGCAGAGGGCAGCAGCTCAACCGCGCCGTTGGCTAAAAAATACCTTAGCGATAATTTCTAGACATTTTCTCCAAATCATCATGAGTGATAGCGCGCTTCGTATTACCGAAATTTTCCATTCGTTGCAGGGGGAGTCTTCTTCTGTAGGCTTGCCTACGGTATTTATTCGCTTAACCGGCTGCCCTTTACGGTGTCACTACTGTGATACCGAATATGCCTTTCACGGGGGAGAAAAGCGGTCGCTGGATGATATTCTCAATCAAGTGCAGAGCTATAACGCACAATACGTGACAGTTACCGGTGGAGAACCTCTGGCACAGCCTGATTGCCTGGCATTGCTTTCCCTGTTGTGTGATAAAGGTTACAGGGTGTCACTGGAAACCAGTGGTGCAATGTCGGTGGAACATGTTGACCCCCGGGTGGTGAAAGTACTCGACCTGAAAACACCGGCATCCGGTGAATCTGCCCGGAACCTCTATCATAATGTTGATTATTTACAACGCTGTGATGAAGTTAAGTTTGTGATTTGTGACCAGCAGGATTACCTCTGGGCCCGAATGAAAATGGATGAATTGAAACTGACTGAAAAAGTGGACAATGTACTTTTTTCTCCGAGCTTTGGCCAGCAGGATGCCAGAGCGCTTGCTGAATGGATTTTAAAAGACCAGTTGCCAGTGAGATTTCAAATGCAACTTCATAAACAGCTCTGGAATGAAGAGACGGGTCGTTAATGTACGTAAAGTTTTTAATAACGGCGAAGAAATCACAACATGGCTAAAAAAGCAGTTGTACTGACCTCTGGTGGATTGGATTCGACAACCGTCCTGGCAATGGCTCGAAAGGATGGGTTTGACTGCTATACCCTGAGTTTTGATTACGGTCAGCGGGCACATGGAGAACTGGCAGCTGCAGAGCGGTGCTCCCGAATATTAGGGGCGATAGAACATAAAGTTGTGAATCTGGATTTGCGAACAATTGGCGGGTCTGCATTAACGGATAGAAATATTGCCGTACCGGAAGAAGAAACTGTTGGTATTCCGGTTACTTACGTGCCAGCGAGGAATACGGTTTTTCTGTCTATTGCTCTTGGCTGGGCCGAGGTGCTTGGTGCACAGGATATTTTTATCGGTGTCAATGCGGTGGACTACTCCGGTTACCCTGATTGCCGACCTGAGTATATTGACGCATTTGAAAAAATGGCCAACCTCGCTACCAAGGCTGGTGTCGAAGGAAAATACCTGCGCATTAATAAGCCACTGATTGATCTTAGCAAAACCGAGATTATTCGAAGAGGCCTTATGGCGGGAGTTGATTACAGCCAAACCGTTTCTTGTTACCAGGCAACAGAAGACGGATTAGCTTGCGGAAGATGCGATAGTTGCCGGCTGCGAAAGATTGGTTTTGAGCAAGCCGGGACGCCTGATCCAACACGTTATTTTTCTTGAAATTCGGCTTGCTATTTCGCGCGTAATCAGTAAGATGTGCGCTCCTTTCAGGGTCGTTAGCTCAGCTGGTAGAGCAGTTGGCTTTTAACCAATTGGTCACTGGTTCGAATCCAGTACGACCCACCAGGTAATAAAAAGGGCCGCCCATCGGGCGGCCCTTTTTATTACCTGGTTGTTGCTGCAGGAATGGTTTCTTTAAAGTGTGGTTCGACTACTTCCGTGAGGAAGTAGGACCGAGCCGCCGGAGAAGGTGAAGCCCCTCAGGGGTCAAAATAGCGGGCAGTTATTTTGAGTCAATCTGGTACAAAAGCAGACTGTGTCCACAGTGAAATCAATCGCAGGTAATACGGTGGGATTACTTCGGATCATGTTTGTCTATTGCGGACAAATAAGTCGCATGACGCAGACACCGATTGCTTCCTCCACCACACTATGATGTGTAAGGCAATTGTGGAAGAATACGCGCTGTAATGGATATTTGTCAGAAAGAAAACTGCATTGCAAGGGTGCGCGAATAAAAATTTTTGCGCTCTGGGTTTTATGAAAAATCGATCTAACAGCAGGTTTTTAATTAAAGTATGGATAAAGTTAAACGCATCAGAGCCAAAAGGTTAGGGCCAGAGCAGAGAAAGCAGCAACTAATTCGTTGTGCTATTGATGCGTTTGCCACGCATGGCATTGGCAGGGCCAATCATGCCCAGGTGGCAAAACTGGCAAAGGTTGCTGTGCCTACTGTATTTTCCTATTACCCTACAAGGGAAGATCTGGTCGATGCGGTGCTGCAAGAAGTAGAGGACCTGTTACTGGGCATTATTAGAACAGAGGCGTTAAAAAAAGACCTCACGGCATTCCAGAAGCTATTTAACGTGCTTTCAAATTATATTAATGCGATTGATCAGGACACCGAGCTCATTAAGGTGTTTCTGGACTGGACGACATCTTTTGAGCAGCACTTGTCCGCGCGGATGCAGGAATACCTTGACAGCCTGGTGCCTTTGCTGTCGGAAATTATTGAAGATGGCAAAAGAAATAACGAGTTTCCCCCGCAGGTCAATCCGGTAGATGCTGCGCTTATTATCTTTAGTTCGGCAAGTATCCTTGCTCAGATCAGGTTCTACCACGTAGAAACCAATATCGCCCGGTATGTGGTTAACCTGATATCCTCAGCTCTTCACCTCGATGAAAGTGATCAAGATCATTTGGCGACGATTGCTTCAAACCTGAAGTAAGTTAGCTTAGTGATTATTGATATTTAAGAAGGGGAATACAGCTGTCACGGTATTCTCTTTTTTTGTTGTCTTAGGCCACTTTTCATCAGCTATCTACCAGGCTCTATTCAAGACCGATCAAGATAAGTTTGTTAAACAAAAAGTGCATATAAAAACCAATATGGTAGGTTTGATAGCAATAAAAAAATTTTATGTTCAGGGGCTGTCTGTGGTTTTCTTTCCAACATAAAACGATAAAAAACAATCGGTTGTATTTTTTTACCTCTTTTTTGTCCTCTTTTCTCTTTGTGCGGAGGTTGTTCAGTGAATAAGGTTTCACTTCCGAGTGCTAATGATATTTTTGTCATTTCATATTGACAAAAACATCATTAGTGGCACTATTCTGTCTGCTGGAAGGTTTTAGGGGCAGCCGGGGATCATGTCCATGGGGGGAAGATTCTCTCCCTGCGACGCTTTAAGTCGACAGCCTAACTACAGAAAATTCCGGCAGAAGGCCGAGAAAAGGTCATATTTTATTTAAATTAATTTGAGAGGGGGTTCTCATGATAATGTTTAAGCGAAAGCTGCTGGTTTCTGCACTGGCGTTAGGTCTTACACCTGCCATGGTGACGGCTGCACAGCTTGAAGAAATTGTAGTCACTGCACAAAAAAGGTCTCAGGACATTAATGATGTGGGTATGTCTGTCTCTGCGGCGACGGGAGAGCAGTTAACCAATTTGGGTGTGTCCGATGTCGGTGATCTGGTGAAAGTGACTCCGGGTATGACTTATACAGTCAGTCAGAACGGTACCCCGCTGTTTACCTTGCGGGGTATCGGTTTTAACGACTATACGCTTGGTGCAAGTCCAGCTGTCAGTGTTTATGTTGACGAGGTTCCTCTGGCCTATGGTGCGCTTACCAAAGGTGTGACCCTCGACCTCGAACGGGTGGAGGTTCTAAAAGGCCCGCAGGGGATTTTGTTTGGTCAGAATTCTACCGGCGGTGCAATCAACTACATTGCCGCCAAGCCAACGCAGGAGTTTGAAGCGGGTGTAAAAGGCTCATACGGTCGTTTTAATCGTATGGATGTGGAGGGTTATATCAGTGGTGGTCTGACTGATTCACTGTCTGGTCGGCTGGCGCTGAGTTCTACAACGGCGGATGAGTGGCAGAAGAGTACGACCTCCAATCAGGAGTTGGGCGAAGAAGATGTGTTCAAGGCGCGAGGCCAGCTGCTCTGGGAGCCTACCGAAGAAACTACCGTATTGTTTGGCGTAAATGGCTGGACGGACAAATCCGACACGCTGGCAGCCCAGCGGCAGGGGCTGTCATTACAGATTCCGGTCGCCGCAGGTTCCGGAACAGATGAGGTAGAAACGCAGCGTCGCATTGATGTATTTAATGCCCTGCAAAGTGATGCCAATAAAGGCCCCAGAGATGCAGATTGGGATCAGGATCGTGATCTGGATCGGGACGACAGCTTTTATCAGGTGTCACTGCGTATTGATCACGAGCTGACAGACAGTATTACCCTCACCAGTATTACCTCCTACTCTGAGTTCGATGAAGACTACTCGATGGATCGCGATGGTACCAATCTGGACAATTCTGGTATCGACTCGGTGGGTGAGGTGGAAAGCTTTATGCAGGAGCTTCGTCTTACAGGCTCAACGGACAAAATGGAGTGGTTAGTGGGTGTTAACTATGCGACTAATGACGTCAAACTCACAGAGCGAATTATGACAACCGATTCGACCAATACCGCTTAGGTTCCTTCATTTGTTGTTCCCGATGCCTGGATTGGTGATTCCGAAACTCGTATCACCCAGGATATCGAGGATATTGCGATATTCGCCAATATTGAATATGAGCTGGCTGAAGATCTGACGTTGCTGCTGGGTGCCCGTTATACTGAAAATGAAAATGACTTTAGCTCTTGTCTGATCGGTAATGATCTTGGGATGCTAACTTCTTTCCCGCTCATCTCTGATTTGGTTTTAGGAAATCCTCTCACTTTTGCTCCGGCAGCGGCTGGTGAGTGTTTGACGCTTGATGCGGATACTTTTCAGCTTACTTCAACACCGACAACCGATACTTTGGAGGAAGACAACACTTCCTGGCGCGTTGGCCTTAACTTCAATGCCACAGATGACCTACTGGTTTATGGGTTGGTCTCGAAAGGTTATAAATCGGGCAGTTTTCCAGTAGTCCCGGCATCGAATACCAACCAATTGGGCGCAGTAACGCAGGAATCAGTGCTGGCTTATGAGCTTGGTTTTAAGTGGTCTATGATTGAGCAGGGAGTACAGCTCAATGGTGCGGTATTTAAGTACGATTACGAAGACAAACAGGTTCGGGGCATTGTGCTGGATCCGGTATTCAATCAGCTGGATCGTTTGGTCAATATTCCTGAGTCAACGGTTCAGGGTGTTGAAGTTGATTTAACTATGAGTCCTGCTGAAGGCTTGCTGGTTCGATTGGCGGGAACCTATGTGGACTCGGAAGTCGATGAGTTATATACCTTCATCGATTTTCTTGGGAACCTGCAGGACGGAATCAATGGTGCCCGCATTCAGGGAGACTTTAGTGGCTCCGATCTGCCGTTTACGCCTGATCTTCACGTAGTTGCCGATGTGGATTACCGCTGGGGTATCAGTGATAACCTCAATGCTTTTGTCGGTGCAAATATGACCTACAACAGCGAAGCGAATGCAACCTTTGGTAATCAGGAGTCGACTCGTATTGATTCTTTTACCACGCTTGATTTGCGTGCAGGTATTGAGGCAGAGGATGGTAGCTGGAGCATTTCTCTGTGGGGGCGGAACGTGACGGACGAAGAGTATTGGACTAATCAGTTCTTTACTCAGGATGTGGTTGCCCGCACTTACGCAAAACCGGTTACCTATGGTTTGGGTTTCACCTATAACCTTTGATTTCAGGTAATTAAAAAGAAGACTACACCAATGTCCAATGTCCAATGGCTGATAGGGGAGCAGTGGAATGACTGAAGATAAGTGGCTAAAAACTACCTGCTATGGTTGTCCCGCTGCTACCTGTGGAATGCTGGCTCATAAAGTGGACGGTGTAGTCACAGAAGTAAAAGGTGATCCGGACTGCCCCTTTAGTCAGGGGAAACTCTGTGCCAAGGGGCATGCCCAGATCATGATGTCTAACAGTCATCGGCGGGTGACCAAGCCGATGCGACGTACCAACCCTGAAAAAGGTCTGGATGTTGATCCCGGTTGGGAAGAAATCAGTTACGAAGAAGCCATTCGTATTGCCGGGCAGCATATTAAACAATGTCACGACACTGACCCGAGTGGTCTGGTGTTGGGGTGTACGGATTTCACGACACTATACTGGTTTTCAGGTGCTGCTCTGGGTTCTTTTGGCAGCACCAACTTCAATACGGCAGGTAAAACTTTCTGCGGTAACAATGTTCACCCATTTTTACAGCAAGTGCATGGTGGTTTTCATGCCGGGCCGGACTTTCATCACTGTAATTACGTTCTGCTGATGGGGTCTAACAAGGGTGCCGTTGGTAACTGGGCGGCAGTAACGGCCACCGTCGAGATGGCAGAAGCGCGTCGTCGTGGCATGAAAGTTGTGGTGGTGGACCCCTGGTGTTCTCACAGTGCTGCTGTGGCAGATGAGTGGGTTCCCATACGCCCAGGTACGGATGGCGCGCTATTGCTGGCCATGGAAAATCTGCTGGTCAATGAACTGGGGCTTTATGACGAGGAGTTTCTGAGGACTCTCAGTAATGCGCCTTATTTGGTGAATACCGAAAGCGGCCGCTATATTCGTGATGAGGGTAGTAATAAGCCGCTGTTGTGGGATAGCGGCGATCAGTCTGCCAAATGTTATGACGATCCAACCCTGTCAGTTGCTGCAATGGCAGGAGATTATGAGGTTCAGGGGCAACCATGTCAGCCCGTATTTGTGAAACTGAAAGCGCATCTGGCGCAGTTTACGCCGGAATGGGCTGAAGGAATCACAACTATTCCCCGGGATACGATTCGTCGGTTGGCGAAAGAGTTTGGCTCCGCCGCGTCTATTGGCAGCACGATTGAATATGAAGGTGAAACCTTGCCACTGCGCCCGGCTTGCGCTCACTGGTACAAGGGGTTGAGTCAGCATGCAGGTGGTCATGAGCAGGGACTGGCGATTAGCTTGCTGAATACTCTGGTGGGTGCGATCGATGTGCCGGGTGGCCTCTCTGCTGATTCGGTTTATGTTCACCATCCACGATATTCTGAAAACAGTACCTGGCTGGGGAAAGAGTCTGGTTTGCGCGAGCAGGATGGCTTATTGATAGCCAACCGTGTGGCGACTTATGCAGACACGTTTCCAGCACCATACCCGCCTCGTGAGGTGACAGAACCCACCAATATGGCCGCCGATAACTTTGCCTTGCCGGGCATTTATATGAGCGGTCTATTGCCTAAGCTGAATGTGCTGCACCCGGAGCAGTTCAAGAACAAAATCCCGCACAACCCCAAGGTGTATGTGCAGATTGTGTCCAATGATGTGATGAACGAGGGCAACCCAAAGACTCAGGCCGATTATCACAAAAAGTTTGATTTCCAGTTATCAATAGTGCCGCACATTGATGAGACGGCCGCCTTTGCTGATATCGTGATCCCTACCCAGACGCAGCTGGAGCGCCTGGATATGGGCGCCAACAATATTCCCGATACGATGGGTTCGACGGCCACGGGTGATTACTGCATCAATCTGCGCCAGCCAGTTTTTGATACCCCCTATAAACACTTTGTTGATATCTGGATTGATATTGCCGAGCAGTCAGGCACGCTGCCTGCTTTCAATGAAATGGTGAATTTTCTGATGGAAATGAATCAGGACTTCGTCATGGAGGCAGACAGAAAATATACTCACAAGGAGATCACCGAGCGCTGGATTGGTTCAATGACAGGCGGTGAAATGACGCTGGCTGATGTCGCCAGAGCAGGTAATATTCACTGGAAGAAAACGGCGAAAGAGCGCTACCCGCGCGCGTTTTATAAAAGCCGTATTCCCGTTTATTACGAATACTTTATTGAAGAAGGTGAAAAGCTCAAAGCTGTCACCGAAAAGATGGGAATGGATTGGGATGTCTCCCGCTATAAGGCAATGCCGGACTGGGTTCCTGGTCCCGGCTATAAAACCCATGTCGCTGATTTTGATTTGTACGCAGTAACATTCAAATGGCCGTTTCTGACCGGTTCTTTTTCGAACTACAACTCCTGGCTTGGGGAGCTGCGTCAGTATCACCCCTATACCGGGAAAATTGTTTTGAATCGTCAATATGCACAGTCCAAAGGTATTGAGGACGGTGACCACATTCAATTGGAAAATGTAAATGGCCGTACAGTCAAAGGCACCGTGAAACTCAGTGAATGTATCCATCCGGAGTGTGTTGGTATGGATCACTCTGCCGGGGGATGGGGGAAAATGTTGCCGCCGAGACCCTCCAAAGCAAAAACAGGTCCGCATCCCGGTACTCTGTTTGATTACGAATTAAAAAATCTGGACGTTATGAGTGGCGCTTTCGATGCCAGTCCCAAGCTGAAGGTCAGTTTGGCGAGCTAGCTATCCGAAAGGGGCTTGCTGAGAGTAAGGCGTTAAAAAATGTTATGAATATTTAAGAGGTAACAATCATGGCACGTTTGGGGATGGCAATTGATTTACAAACCTGTGTTGGCTGCCAAGCCTGCACAATCGCGTGTAAATCATCAAACGGGACGCCACCGGATATATTTTTTGCGCAAGTGCATGAGCGTGAGGTGGGCGAATACCCGAATGCTCGCAGAGAGTTTTTGCCGGTACTCTGTAATCACTGCGACGATGCGCCCTGTGTTGAAGTGTGTCCCACCGGAGCCAGCTTTCAGCGGGAAGACGGCATTGTTGGCGTCAATAGCGATATCTGTATCGGTTGTCGCAGTTGCGATGTTGCCTGCCCTTACGGCCATCGCCATTACGTTAAACCGGGGCTGTTAAAGGATGGTTATTTTAAAGATGGTCAAACGCCCTATGAAGCGGTTAAGTATCAGCGCTGGACAGAAAGCACTGTTATCAAGTGCGATTTTTGTATGGACCGCGTAGACCAGGGGCTCGAGCCAGCCTGTGTTAACACCTGCCCGCCCGCGGCGAGAATTTTTGGCGATCTGGATGATCCTGAAAGTGAGGTCAGTAAGCTGGTTGCGTCGCGCGAGTCCTACACCTTGCTGCCCGAAGCGGGCACCAAGCCCAGTGTTCATTATTTGAAACCGTAGCGTTTTTTTATGACTTAAAACGCCCCTCATATAAAAACCGTATTAAAAAAACCAATTAAATATCAGGCACAGCATGATGAGCTCTTCTAATCAATCGATACCACAAAATGCAGTTTCTAATACAGGCCCAATGGTGGGGGCATTTTCTACCTCACAAATTCGCTATGTCGAGCATATGGCTTTTCTGGAAGTGATCAGTTTTTTTGGGGAAGGTGTTGGCGCTGCACTTTACTTATTAGGGTTCATGGCAGACAGCTTTTTTATACAAATAGCTGGTGTGGTGCTGGTGGCCGTTGCGGTGGTTGCGTTGGTTTTACACCTGGGTTCCAGAGCTCACCTCGCATGGCGGGCGCTGACCAAAATCAGAACTTCCTGGGTATCAAGGGGGTCGCTGTTTATTACCCTGTTTATGGCGTTCTCTGTAGCCAGTATTACCGTGCATGTGGTTGGGTCACTTGCCGGGGTTAATACCGGTGCTCTGGAGGAAGGCTTGAACTGGCTGGCTGCAGTGACTGCACCTCTGGTGATTATTTATGCAGGCATGATGTTACGATCAATGAAGGCCGTTACCCTGTGGCGGACTTTTTATCTTCCCCTGGGTTTTTCCTTTCATTCTATTGCGTCAGCCTTGTTGTTGTTTCTACTGGCTGTGAACCTGCTTGAGATAGAGGCCGCTTTTTCTCACTGGTTACAGCCAGCCATATTGATCAGCCTGACGGTAGCAACGCTTATTACATTACTCCACATTTTTATTGTTCCCCGCACGGCTGCTATTGAGGCTTCGCTTGAGCGGTTGATCAAAAACAAGTTTCGGGCACGAATGCTGTGGGGTGCGGGTGTAGGGGGTATCCTGGTGCCTGTAGGGTGTTTGTTAATTGCTTCGTTGTTTAGCGCTGAATCAAACCAGCCAGTGACTGTAGCGTTACTGCTGCTAGCAGTTGTAGCCAGACTTTTTGGTGACTATGCCTACAGGAGCGCGTTTGTAATGTCTGGTGCCTACGAGCCCATAGTTCCTCCGGCCAGTCGTTGTCTTTGAGTTTTATTTGAAACATAAAAAACAGCTATAAATTACTAAGTTAAAAAACTAAGGAAAAGCGGATATGACCGATCAAAAAGATCCTGCGCGTCGACAATTCATAAAAAATGTATTAGCCGGTGGAGCAGCTTTGTCGGTAGGAAGTCTCGTGAAATCAGGACAAGCCATTGCAGAAGAGGATATGTCTGAACAATGGCATAGTGAAACCGATGTACTTGTTGTCGGTTATGGCGCTGCTGGTACGGCGGCCACATTGGAAGCAAGAGCGGCCGGTGCCGAGGTAACTGTGATTGAACGGATGCAATCCGGCGGTGGCGCAATTCAGTATAGCGGCGGTATCGTTTACATGGGTGGTGGTACGCCGCTACAGAAGGCTTTGGGATATGAAGACTCCAGAGACAATATGTACAACTATATGATGGCTGCGGTAGGCGATGGCGCTAATTCAGAAATGATCGGGCTATTTTGCGACAAGAGCCTGGATCTATATGACTTTTTGGTCAATCACGGCGTGAAATTCAAGCAATCCTTTATTTCCGGTAAACATGTTGTTCCTACTACTGACGATGGTTTGGTTTATTCAGGTAATGAGCAGCAGGAACCTTATGCATCGATTGCAAACCCGGTGCCGCGCGGGCACCACGGCGAAGCCGAAGGATTTTCCGGGCATGCCATTATCGGTGCCTTGCAGCAAGTATCTGATCAGTCCGGGGCCAGATTTATCTTTAATGCGATGGCAGAGCAGCTTATTGTCAATGGTCGGGGCAGGGTGGTCGGTGTGTCCGTCAGTGTTGGTGAAAGCCAGCAGTATATAAAAGCCCGGCGCGCAGTGGTTCTGACGAGCGGCGGTTTTGGTGCCAATAAAGAAATGATGGCACAGCATTGCCCAGCCTTTTTACGCTGTGGTGTTTTTATTGGTACTGAGGGAGACGATGGTAGTGGTATAAAAATGGGGCAATCTGTTGGTGTGGATACGAGGCTAATGGGGGAGAGTATTGCCTATTTACCGGTTTACTACCCTTACGAAAATCTTGCAAAAGGCATTTTGGTTAACAATAAAGGGCAGCGTTATGCTGGAGAAGATCAGTATGGGGATCCGGTTGGTGTACTGACAGCAAGAGATTTTCCGGATAGTTGGGTTGTTATTGATCAGGGAATTATGGATGAGCTTCCAGATAATGCTATCGAAAAGCTGAATGTATCGGGCAAGGCATCTTCTGTTGAAGAGCTTGCCAGGATCATGAAAATTCCTTCATTGCTTTTGGGTAATACCGTTGCCGAATACAACAACATGTGTGAACAAGGTGAAGATCTTCAGTTCAAGAAGAACAAGAAGTATCTTTCAGGTATCAAAAAGCCACCTTTTTATGCGCTCAACTATTCTGCTGATGTGATTTGGTATATTCCTAAAGGCGGCCTGAAAGTAAATGCGCAAGCCCAAGCTATTGACCCTAAGGGGAATCCAGTTCCGGGGTTATATTGTGCAGGCTCGGTTGCTAATCAGGTTGTTGGGCAGTATTACCCCGGCAGCGGAACACTAAATGGCCAAGCGTTAATTTTTGGTCGTATTGCAGGGCAGAATTCAGCCGCTGAAAAAACTGTCTCTTGAAAATATTGAGCACTGCTTCTGGGAACTGCTCGTGAAATGGCAGATTTTACCCGCCAACAATGCCTCTGGAACAAATTTTTATGCAGATGAATTTAAGTAGTAGTTTCGAGCTTATTCCAGCGACAGACGTTGTAGTCGAGCGCTGCGTCAATGGTGTGATTGAAAAGCTGCAGGATTACGTTGCGGAAGAAACACCCGTTGCGCTTGAGTATAACGGCGTTGCATCGGCGGTCATGATGGCGACACCTACTAACCTCAGAGACTTTGCCTTCGGCTACAGTTTGACCGAAGGGGTTGTCGATTCGATCGCTGATATATTTGATTGTGAAATTTATTCAGGTGTCAAAGGTGTGCGGATAGGTCTGACTATTTCCAGTCGGTGTTTTTCGCGTCTGAAGAGACATCGCCGTTCCATGGCGGGCCGAACAGGTTGCGGAATTTGTGGTGTAGAGAGTCTTAACCATGTGTACAGGGATTTGCCACCCGTCGAAGAACGTGAAGAATTCGATCTTGAACTGATGGATAAAGTACTGGCAGGACTAAAGAAAAATCAGGCGCTGTTTAACCAGACTGGAGCAACGCATGCCGCTTTTTGGGTACAGCCCGAGGGAGCGGTTTCCTGCGTAAGAGAGGATGTGGGGCGGCATAATGCTGTCGATAAACTGTTGGGTGCTCTGTCTCTGTCAGGAGCTGACTTCTCCGAGGGATTAATGCTGACTACCAGCAGAGCCAGCTTTGAAATTGTTCAAAAGGCCGCAGCAGTTGGAGTGGGACATATCGTTGCCATATCCGCCCCTACGGCGATGGCCATCCGCCTAGCCAATGAACTTAATGTTTCGCTGACAGGTTTTATGCGCCAGGGTGGGTATGTTCTTTATGCAAGATAACAATGTGGGATTCAGGCCCTCAATAACATTCATAAAATACTGGAGAAAAATGGATGGGAAAATTAGCTAACAAAAAGGTTCTGGTGACAGGTGCGGCTCAGGGAATGGGACGAGCAATTGCTGTAGCGGCAGCCAACGAGGGCGCTTCGTGGGTAATTTTGGCTGACATTAATGAAATAGAAGGTGAGAAGGTAACGAATGAAGTGCGCTCTGCCGGGGCGCAAGCCGTTTTTGTCAGAACGGATCTGAGCCAGCTTGACAATATTGAGGCCCTGGTCAAAAAGGCGGTGTCGGCGGCAGGTGGCATTGACACCATCGTGAATAATGCGGGTGTTACCGATGATGGTGTGACAGGTACAGCTCAGTCGCTTGGTTCACTCAGTGAGGAGGCCTGGGACAAAGTAATGGATATCAATGTGAAAGCGATCTGGCGGTTGATGAAAGCTGCGCTTCCTTATTTGAAAGTATCAAAACTGTCGCCGTCGATTATTAATGCCGCTTCGGTGGCCAGTACATTTGCGTATCCGGGGATACCGTCTTACTCCGTCAGTAAAGCCGCTGTGAAAATGTTGACTCAGGCGATGGCGGTAGAGTTGGCCCCCTTCGGTATTCGCTGTAATGCCTACGCTCCCGGAGCAATAGAAACTCCGATGCTGAAACATAGTCTGGAATCGTTTGATGATCGCAAGGTTGCCGAAGCGCGATTGTCGGGACCACATTTGATAAAACGCTTGGGCAAACCTGAAGAGGTTGCTCAACTGGTGTGTTTCCTGGCATCGGACGAAGCTTCTTTCGTTACCGGTAGCTATTATCCTGTCGACGGCGGCACGATAGCCTGGCGGGGGAATGATTGATTTTGCCGTTGTAGCAAGATCTCTGATCAATGGCGTTATACAGAGGCTTCGTGTGCTGCAGCTGGAAAGAGTGATTGACAAGCATTTTGATGTGAATTATCTTGTTAGATAAGATCCAATCTATTAAATATATCTGTTTTTTATGAATAATTTTTTAATATTTTGGTTTTCTAAAGATGGCAAAGTGTGTTTTTTGCGCTATACGCCGAAATGCTATTGAGAGGAAGAGAAATGCAAAGACTTGCAGGTAGAAGGGCTATAGTGACCGGCGCTGGCAGCGGCATCGGTCGCGCATCGGCTCTGCGTTTTGCTGAGGAAGGTGCCAGTGTGCTGGCCGTTGGCCGCACTCGGGAAAATATTGATGAAACCGTTGAACTGATTCGTGCGCAGGGCGGTGTGGCGGAATCGTTTATGGCCGACGCTACGATTGAAGAACAGGTGGCTGCGACAGTTGATGCCTGTATCAACGCTTTTGGTGGGATGGAGATATTTTTCGCCAATGCCGGTAATACCGATAGCTTTGTTCCGTTATTGGATCAGGAAGTGGCCGTTTGGGAAGGTCAGTTTCGGGATAACGTCATCAGTGCATTTCTTGCTGTTAAGTACGCGGGGCGCCATATGACGACGACGGGCACAGGTTCCATCATCCTGATGTCATCAACAGGATCGCTGCGAGCCAATGGCGGCACTGCTGCTTACTGCGCCAGCAAAGCGGCAGTTAACAGCCTGACTATGAATGCGGCGAATGCTTTTCCGGGAACCAGTATTCGGGTGAATGCCGTACTTCCCGGTCTGTGTGAAACTAAATTGACGAAAGCGACGTTTGAGCTTGCTCGGGCCAAGGGCAAAGAAGACAGGCTGGGCCAGCTAACGCCGCTTAAAAGACCCGGCTTGGTTGAAGAGATAGCAGGCGTGGCAGCATTTCTTGCTAGTGACGATAGCGCCTATGTTGTGGGTCAACTGATTGTTGCCGATGGTGGCATTAGCAGCACGCATCCCTATGGCCGCTTTGCCTGATGGTTAGGCTGCAAAATTTTTCTGGAGAATAGGTGTTATGAATTTTGATTTGCCATTAGACATTACCAACAAGCTTGAAGAGCTTGACGCATTTATCGAGTCGGAGATCAAACCACTTGAGCGTGAAAATATGCAGTTTTTTGACCACCGAAGAGAGCATGCCAGAACTGACTGGGATAACGACGGTGTACCCACACAGGAGTGGGAAGAGCTGATTGCGGAAATGGAGCGCCGTGCTGATAAAGCAGGCCACTTACGTTATTGCCTGCCAAAAGAATGTGGTGGTCAGGAAGGGTCGAATCTTGCTAATGCGGCCATTCGTGAGCACCTTGCCGCAAAAGGGCTTGGCCTGCATAACGATTTGCAGGATGAGTCTTCAATTGTCGGTAATTTTCCTTTGGTCCCGATACTCAATGAATACGGTACTGAAGAGCAAAAACAGTACATTGAGGGCATTATTACCCGGAAAAACCATCTGGCATTTGGACTGACCGAACCCGATCACGGCAGTGATGCTACCTGGCTCGAAACGACGGCTGTAAAAGACGGGAATGACTGGGTCATTAACGGTGTGAAGCGGTTTAACAGCCAGGTTTACAGAGCCAAAGCAGATTTAGTGTTTGCGCGTACTTCAGGCAAGGCCGGAGACGCAAAAGGTGTAACGGCATTTATCGTGCCCATGTCTACTCCTGGTGTGGATATTCTCTACAATCACTGGACATTCAACATGCCCAGCGACCACCCAGAGGTTGGCTTTAAAGATGTCCGGGTTCCCGATTCCGCGATTTTGCATGGAGAGGGACAGGGATTGATCGTCGCCCAGAGATTTGTCCACGAAAACAGAATCAGGCAGGCTGCCGCCAGTGCAGGTGTTGCCCGGTATTGCATCGCGGAAGCGGCCAAATATGCGAAGTCCCGGAAAGTCTTCGGACAATCACTTTCAAAAAACCAGGGCATTCAATACCCGCTGGTGGAGTTACACGCCGAGTGTGAAATGCTGAGAAACTTTATTTTCAAGGTGGCATGGCAAATGGACAATCAGGACCCGATTGAAATTAGCGATCTGGTTTCCATTTGTAACTTCCGGGCCAACAGACTTGCCTGTGAAGCCTCGGACAGAGCTATTCAGGTCCATGGTGGTATGGGTTATACCCGTGCACTACCGTTTGAGCACATGTACCGGCATCACCGACGCTATCGGATTACAGAAGGCTCTGAAGAAGTGCAGAAGCGAAGGGTCGCGCAATACCTGTTTGGTTTTGGTACGGCTGCGCGATGATCCGTCCGTAAGCCGACGAGTAAATCTCGGCATTCATGGCATTCGGAATCAATAAATCATAAACCGTTGGTTGCGACGGTTAAATATTTGTTCGGCGGACAACCTCTACCCGCGGAAAATATCGTTAAGGAAATAAATATGAGTTATCAGTCAGTATTTGCACCAGACCTGTTTAAAGGTCAAACCGTTATTGTCACCGGTGGTGGCAGTGGTATTGGCCGGTGCACGGCACATGAGCTGGCAGCACTGGGCGCCAACGTTGTGATTGTTGGGCGCAGTGTCGAGAAATTGGATCAGGTCAGCGCAGAAATCCGGGAAGATGGTGGCGAAGTGTTTGTTCAGACCTGCGATATACGGGACGAGGAATCTGTAGGCAATGTCATTGATGCTGTGCTGGAAAAGTACGGCAAGATTGATGCCTTGGTCAACAATGCCGGTGGCCAGTATCGAACGGCGATGGAAACCATTTCAACCAAAGGCTTTGAAGCGGTTGTCAGAAATAACCTTACAGGCGGGTTTATCTTTATGCGCGAGGTCTACACGCGCTGGATGAAAGCCAATGGCGGCAATATCGTCAACATGATTGCCGATATCTGGAATGGCTGGCCGGACTTTTCTCATTCCGGCGCAGCCCGTGGCGGCATGCTGACACTGTCGGAATCAGTCGCTTGTGAATGGGGTGCGGACAATGTGCGTGTGAATTGTGTTGCCCCGGGTGGCATTGCTTCGAGTGGTTTTGATACCTATCCACCTGAAATTCTTCCTAAGCTGTACGAATACCCTGATCGGGTACCGTTGCAACGCTATGGTACTGAGTCCGAGATCTCTGCCGCTATTGTCTATCTGTTATCTCCGGCGGCAGCCTATATTACGGGAACCTGTATCCGGATTGATGGCGGGGCACCGAATGCACGACAAACCTGGACACTTGAAAAGAGTCGTAAAAATCAACCGTATAACGGGTTTCACCGTTCTATCGAACCTGAGGTCTTGAAGAACCGACCTTGAACGCGGGTTCGAAACCATGGTGTTGCTTTGTTGAAAAAGCGGTCCTGACGAGAGAATAAAATTGAGGGTAACAAGTCGTGTCTAGATGGGAGGATAAATTCGAAAAAGCCGAGAAGAAATGGGCTGCCTGGCAGATGCAGGAGTACGGGCAGGCCGACCGGATATTGCCCGCTATTATTGAAGACAAGGCCAGAAGGCTGCCTAACCATGTTGTCTTTCAGTTTGGCGAAAAACAGATTACGTTCGAGCAATTGCACCTTCGTACCAATCAGTTGGCTAACGGCTTCCGTTGTCATGGCGTCGGGTACGAGAGCAAGGTAGCGGTAATGCTGCCAAATATTCCGGAGCATCTGTATAGCTGGTTTGGGTTAAGCAAGCTGGGTGGCGTTGATGTCCCTATTAATGTTGCTCTGCGTGGTAACGGCCTTGCCCATCAAATTAACCACGGTGATTGTGTGGGGCTGGTGGTATTTGAAGACTACCTGGATCACATTGAAAGTATCCTGGAGAAGCTGGATAACCTGCGGTTTGTGGTGGTAGTTGGCTCCGGGGATGAATCTCCGCAGTTACCCGCTTGGGAAGGGCTCGATATTAGTCGTTATACGGACTTTTCCAACCAGTCCGACGCAACCCCCGATTTAAATATCAGCTTTAAAGATCTGTCGACAATTCTGTTTACCTCTGGCACTACGGGGCCGTCCAAAGGTGTGATGATGTCTCATCATTACTGGTATCAGTGTGCGCTCTCTTATGTGCAAAGTTGTAGGTTAACTGAAGACGATGTCATGATGACGCAAATGCCCTTTTTTCATTCCGCAGCTCGAGGAATGACGGTTCTACCGGCGATATTGGCAGATGCAAAAGCCGTATTCAGTGAACGGTTTTCGGCCAGCGGCCTGTTCGATGAGGCTCGTGAGTACGGTTGCACAACGGTCAATTACATTGGCGGTATGATTTCCATGCTGATGAAACAGGATCCGCGTGACGATGATGCAGACAACCCCCTTCGATTGATGGTGGGTGCTGCCGCGCCTGAAAATATTTGGCAGGCGTTTCAGGACAGGTTTAATACCCACTTGCTGGAGTTGTACGGATTAACAGAAGCTCTGTTTAACCTGGTTAATCCCTATGAAAGTCGTCGCCCCGGTTCCTGTGGCAAGCCGATTAATGGTTATCGGGTAAAAGTGGTTGACGAAAATGATAATGAGGTACCGCCAGGTGTCGTGGGGGAAATTATCGTTCAGCCGGAGAGTATGTATCTTGGTACGACCGGTTACTACAAAATGCCGGAAAAGACGCTCGAGCTAATGAGTAACTTCTGGTATCACACGGGCGATCTTGCCCGTCGCGATGAAGACGGCTACTTTTATTATTCCGATCGCAAGAAGCAGGCTATTCGCAGGCGAGGTGAAAACATTTCGTCTTTTGAGGTTGAGTCTGTGATTAATGAACACCCGGATGTACTTGAATCCTGTGTGGTTGGTGTGCCATCACCGCTTGGCGAAGAGGATGTTAAAGCCGTAGTGGTACTCAAGGAAGGGAAAACACTTGATGAAGCCGGACTGGTTCAATGGTGTAAGACTCGAATAGCTTATTTCGCCATCCCTCGTTATATCGCCTACCGGGATACTCTTCCGAAGACCCCAAGCGACCGGGTTGAGAAATACAAATTGAAGGAAGAGGGTGTGACTGCTGATTGTTGGGATATAGAGCAATCAGGAATAACACTTAAAAAATGAAATCATTGCAAAGCTATTCTAATGGTGCAGTTATAGAGAAGCCGAGTTATAAGTTTTATGTATTGCTTCTGATCTTTCTGCATTACACCTTGAACTATATGGATCGTCAGTTGATTGCGATTCTGGCGATTCCTATCCAAGACGAGTTAGGGCTTACTGACACGCAATTGGGCCTTTTGGGTGGTTTTGCATTCGCTCTGTTTTATTCGACATTTGCCATTCCTATTGCCTTGTTGGCAGACCGCTCCAATCGCAAAAAAATTCTCGCCACAGCAATCGCCATTTGGAGCGGTTTTACGGCGTTTTGTGGTTTGGCTACCAGTTTCGTACAGTTATTCGCTTACCGGCTGGGTGTGGGTGTTGGTGAAGCCGGGGGTGTTGCTCCAGCGTATTCTCTGCTGTCGGACTATTTTCCCCCACACCAGCGAACGCGAGCCATTGCGGTCATCAGTTGTGGTATACCCATTGGCTCCGCATTAGGGCTTATCGTCGGTGGTGTGATTGCAGATTATTACGGTTGGCGAACGGCCTTTATTTGCATTGGTTTGGCGGGTGTTTTGGTTGCCCCTGTTATCTGGTTCACTGTGCGAGAACCTGAACGAGGGAAGTACGATGATTTTGTGGCGACATCTTCCGGGCCCCCTGTTCGCGAAGTTTTCCGGCATGTTGTGAGTTGCCCGAGCTTCTGGTTTTTGTCACTGGGTATGTCCACCGGTGCCATGGTGCTTTATGGTTTTGGGTTCTGGCTTCCCGCGTTTTTCCAGCGCAGCCATGAACTAAGCCTTCGTGATACGGCATGGCTTTTTGGTGCGTTAGTTCTTGTTGGCGGGTTGTTAGGCAATTTTCTGGGTGGCTGGCTTGGCGACAAACTGGGGAGTGCGAAGCCCGCTTATTATGCTTATGTACCCAGCATTGCCTTTCTTATTGGATTGCCTCTTTTGACCAGCGCCTTGTGGGTAAATAGCTTACCGTTGGCATTTGCATTATTTATATTTCCGCAGGCTTGTGGCGTTATTGGCTCGTCTCCTGTCGCTGTGGCGATACAGAACCTCGGATCGCCAGCGATGAGAACAACGCTGGTTGCCTGTTATCTATTTGTGGTCAACTTAATTGGTTTAGGTCTCGGTGCTACTATTTTGGGAGCGTTGTCAGACAGCTTCTCTGCGAGATTTGCCGAAGATTCATTGCGTTATTCTTTGCTGGTTTATGCGGCGTTGTTTTATCCACTCACCGCGATATTTTATTGGTTGGCCGGCAGACGATTGGATCAGGATTGGTACAAAGGCGAGTGACGCCTTGAGGAACCCAGGGTGGTTTGGCTTAAACAGAGAAGAGCGTTTCATAAAGATATGTACAGCAATAATGACTAATAGAAGGGGACGGTAAATGACTTTATCTAATAATAGTTCGGCGGTACCTATAAATAGTTCGGCAGTACCTATAGCACACCCCGACTGCCTTTATATTAATGGCGAGTGGGTTAAACCTTTGTCCGGAAAGCTTATTGATGTGACCGCCCCGGCAACTGAAGAATTGTATATGCAGGTTGCCGATGCCTGTGAGGAAGATGTAAATCGCGCAGTCGAAGCCGCTCATGTTGCCTTTTCCGAGGGGCCTTGGCCAAAAATGACTCATGCCGAGCGAGCGGGCTATTTGAAAGCGATGGCTGCGGAGGTTTCCAATAGAGCTGCAGATATCGCGCAGCTCTGGCCAAATGAAATGGGTATTGTGCATGCAGTTGCCAGTGCATTTTCCGGCACTATTGGTGATGTCTACAGTTATTACGCAGAGCTTGCCGACAGTTTTCCATTTGAGGAACGATTTGATAATCCTCCGGGTGGTGGTGAAATTGCATTGTTGGTAAAAGAGCCGGTTGGTGTTGTGGGTGCAATCGTGCCTTGGAATGCGGCTATCAATATTATGGCGTACAGCATCGCGCCTGCTTTGTTGGCGGGCTGCTGTGTGATTGTGAAGTCTTCGCCCGAAGCGCCCGGTGCCGGTTATATCATGGCCGAGGTCGCAGAGGCAGTTGGTTTGCCAGCAGGTGTTTTAAATGTAGTCACAGCAGATAGAGGCCCTTCAGAGAGGCTTGTTCGTCACCCGTGGGTCAACAAAATTACTTTTACTGGTTCAGATGTGGCGGGCAAACACATTGGCGCACTTTGTGCCGAACGTGTGGCGCGGTTTACGCTGGAGCTGGGTGGCAAATCGGCGGCGGTGATTCTGGACGACTATGATATTGAAACCGCAGCGCAGTCCATTGCCGGTTTCTCTTGTTTTCTCAGCGGCCAAGTGTGCTCTTCGCTGACTCGCATAATTGTGACAAAGAGCCGACATGATGAGCTGGTTGATGCACTTGGTTCGGTTTACCAATCCGTCAAGATTGGTGATCCATTTGATCCCGAAACCCAATTGGGGCCTTTAGTGTCGGGGCGTCAGCGGGATAAAGTCGAGCAAATGGTTCAGCGGGCAGTTGCCAATGGCTCTTCGTTAGCGGTCGGTGGTCGCCGGCCTGCTCATCTGGACAAGGGTTATTTCTATGAACCCACGGTCTTCGCAAATGTTGACAACAATTCAGCGATTGCCAGAGAAGAATTTTTTGCGCCAGTGTTATGTGTGATTGCGGCGGACAGTGAAGAGCACGCTATTGCTTTGGCCAATGATACTGAATACGGGCTTAATAACTCTGTCTTCACTAACGACGTTGATCGCGCTTACGCTGTAGCCAGGCAACTTCAATCAGGAACAGTTGGCCACAATGTGTTTCGCAGTGACATGAGAATAGGATTCGGAGGGTTCAAACAGTCGGGCATAGGACGACAAGGCGGTGTTGACGGCCTTCGGCCCTATTTAGAGAGTAAGACAATCATTCTCGAAGGCGTGCCTTCACATGTATGTAAATAGTTTTTGACCCAAACAAATTGATAAAGAGGATACTTTAATGCCAGAAGCGGTAGTTCCAGAGGAAATTGCTCGCACGGTTATCTCCGGCAAGTCTTACGCCAACGATGACGTTATTTACCCTGCTTTTAAATGGCTGCGTGAAAATGTTCCCCTCGGAAAAGGGCATGTTGATGGTTACGACCCCATATGGTTTGTGACCAAATACGATGATGTGATGGCCATTTCGCGAGATACCGATACCTTTAAAAATGGTGTCCATAACGTGCTTTTGCAAACCCAGGAGAGCGACGTTTTTATGCGGAAAATCAATGATGGAAAAATCCGTTCTCTGAACTCTTTGGCATTTATGGATCAGCCGGAACACGGGACTTACCGTGATATCACTGGCAAGTGGTTTATGCCCCCGCGGATCAGGCAGTTTGAATCCAAGATTAGGGATATCGCTCGTGAATCAGTCGCGGAAATGGTTTCGTTGGGTGGCGAGTGTGACTTTGTAAAAGACATCGCACTGTATTACCCCTTGCGAGTGATTATGGAGTTGCTCGGTGTACCCAGGGAAGATGAAGAGTTAATGCTGAAGTTAACTCAGGAAATGTTCGCAGGAGAGGACCCTGATGAAAGGCGTCAGGGGATCGAGGAGGGCCCTGATGCCGCAGCGCGCGCCTGGCACGCCGCCATGATGGATTTTTATGATTACTTCAGGGATTTAAGTAGGGAAAGAAGGAAGAATCCTAAGGATGACCTGATTTCATTGATTGCAAACTATAAGATCGACGGCAAATATATTGATGAACCCCATGAATTTGATTATTACATTGCTGTCGCAACTGCTGGCCACGACACCACTTCTTCTACTTCCTCCGGTGGTATGCTCGGATTAATGACGTTTCCGGAGCAGTTTCAACTCTTGAAATCTGATCCTTCACTGGTCAACAAGTTTATTGGTGAATCTTTACGCTGGACAACACCTATCAAGCATTTTATGCGCAGTGCTGTGAGAGAGGTCGAAATCCGGGGGCAGGTAATTAAAGAGAACGACAGGCTTATGTTGTGTTACCCCTCGGCGAACAGGGATGAGGCGGTGTTCGCCGACCCTGACCAGTTCCTGATTAATCGATACCCCAACCAACATTTGGCTTTTGGCAACGGTGCACATATGTGTCTGGGGCAGCATTTGGCTCGGTTGGATTTGCGAATTTTCTTTGAGGAATTGATTCCTGTTCTGGACTCAATTGAAATGAGCGCGCCGCCAACTTTCGTTGAGGCGACGTTTGCAAGTGGGCCTAAATCCATGCCTATGCGTTACAAAATAAAAAGCTGATGGACTAGAAATCCATCTAAAACCCGGGGTTATTCTGCTTTACGGCAGGCCCCCGGGGTTTTGTTTTTATCGGGTTTAAACTTGAGGTGGTATTGATAGCTGGCTTTAGCCGTACTTTGAATTCAGCAGTGCTGTATCGTAGTACTCTTCAAACGATTTCACCTTGCCATTTTCGAAACGGAAAATTTGTATATAACGGCCATTGTATTTCACGTGTTTGTTGCCCCAGGTAGGCCCTGTTTGTACGTCAATATTACTGTGGGCTCTGGTCATAATAACGTTTGGGTCTTCACCGGGAATAAACTCGTCAATAAACCAGGTAAACTCACCTTTCATTTCATCATAGATCGGGTCCCAAAAGGCTTTTATAGCGTCCCAACCTGAATGCTCCCCTATCGCGCAGACAGCGATATCGTCGCTGACAAACGGGGTAAAGACTTTCGGCTCGTCATCCACCCACAATGAATAGAACGCTTCTTTGTCTTTCAGGTAAAGTGAGAAGAATTTAACGATTGTCTCCATGTTGCGGCGACAAGTTTCATTGTTAGTCTTCATCGGAGACAGAAGCGTTACACCATCTATTATCGTTTCCATAATCTATTCCTGTTTATTTTCTGAGAACTAAGCCATAAGAGGAGATTGCTTGAATTTATTTCGGGCAGAGAGAAACTCTGATTCCCAGCGTGCCACTAACGTCGCAGTTGGGACTGTCTCCTTGATGACACCAATCCCCTGACCACAGCCCCAGATATCTTTCCAGGTTTTGTGGCTTTCGCCACTTTCCGCGACATTGACCGGTGCGTCCGGGTCTCGAACAAGATTTTTGGGGTCCAGTCCTGCGCGTTTAATCGACCCTCTGAGGAAGTTCGCCGGTACACCACTGAAGTAGTCGGAAGTCATAATATCTCTGGCGCTGCCGTCAATAATCATTTGCTTGTATTCGTCGGAGGTGCAGGCCTCGTCAGTTACCAGAAAGGGGGATCCGATATAGGCAAAATCTGCGGATGTTGCCAGTGCAGCCAAAATATTTTGGCCGGTTGCGATCGCACCGGAAAGTGCCAGGGGGCCATCCCACCACTCTCGAATCTCTTGTACCAGAGCAAAAGGGGAAGTGTTGCCCGTGTGACCACCCGCCCCGGCACAAACCGCTACGAGGCCGTCAACACCCAGTTCAACAGACTTTTTCGCCTGATAGTTGGAGATAACATCGTTAAGTACAATGCCGCCGTATTCGTGCACGAAGTTGCAGGTCTCCTCGCTGACATACAGGCTGACAATAACAATCGGCACTTTATGTCTGGCGATAATCTCCATATCGCCTTTTAGTCGGTCATTACTGGGGTGTGAGATCTGATTGATAGCAAACGGTGCAGCCGGGCTTTCAGGGTGTTTTTGATCGTGCTCGGCTAAAGCTTCTTTAATCTGCACAATCCACTCTTCAAGCACATGCTGAGGCCTTGCATTAAGCGCCGGCAGAGATCCAATAATGCCAGCCTTACATTGTTCGATAACCAGCTCCGGGGTTGAGGCAATAAACATAGGTGCACCTATGACTGGCAAGCGTACGTTCTTGGTAAGAATTTCGGGTAAACGCATGATGATAATTTCTCTTTTTCTAGATCGAACGGCTAATCAGGTCTTTCATGATTTCAGAAGTGCCGCCGTAGATACGCATAATTCTCGCGTCACGCCATAACCGGGCAATTTCGTATTCTTCAATGTAGCCGTAGCCGCCGAATAGTTGCAGACAGTCGTCAACAACCCGGCAGCGAAATTCGGAATGCCAGAGTTTTGCCGAAGCAGCCTGCTCGGGAAGCAGCTCTTTTTTGATCAGGGCATCAAGGCAGGCATCAATATGGGCCCAGCCGACCTGAAGCTGTGATTTTAAATTTGCCAACACAAAGCGGGTGTTCTGGAAGTCTTTTATGGGTTTCCCAAAGGCTTTGCGCTGTTCAACATATTCGACAGTGATATCGTAAGCGTGTTGTGCTGCTGCCTGACTTGAGATGGCAATGGACAGACGTTCCTGAGGCAATTCTTTCATCATCAGTGCAAAGCCATTGCCCTGTCCGCCGATCATATTCTCTTCTGGTACAAAAACGTCTTCAAAGAACAGTTCTGCCGTGTCCGATGAACGATTGCCGACTTTGTCGAGCTTGCGGCCTTTCACAAAACCTTCAGTTTTTGCATCTACTACAAATAACGAGATTGCACGTGCACCTTCATCACTCCCGATTCGGGCTGCGACGACTCCGACATCCGCATTGATACCGTTGGTAATAAATGTTTTTGACCCATTAAGCAAATAACCGCCATCGGTCGGCGTTGCTTTGGTTTTCAAGGCCTTGAGATCGCTGCCCGTGCTGGGCTCAGACATACAAATCGCACCAATGGCTTCACCCGACGCCATTTTGGGCAACCACTGTTGCTTTACTGATTCGCAAGCGTAGTTGTTGATGTAGTGGGCGACAATATCATTGTGAACGCCAAAGGCTGGTCCTGTGGTGCCTGCCAGAGCTGTTTCTTCCAGAATGACGGCATTGAAACGGAAGTCCTGACCACCGCCGCCGTATTCCTCGGGGATATCAGGGAGCAATAAACCATTGGCACCACAAGCGAGCCAGAAATCCCGGTCAACAATACCTTCTTTCTCCCAGGTTTCCAGTTTTGGCACAAGCTCTTTTGCGTACATTTTTTGAACGCTATCTCGGAAGAGCTCGTGGTCTTCATTATAAATCGTGCGCTTTAGCATTATGAGGTCCTTGTTGATTTGTATCGCCGCAGTTTAGCCGCAGTGAGTGCCATTTTAAGCGAAAGGCGGTTTAATGGTCATGCTGGGGCGTTGCTGACGCCTGTTTCTGGGCGCCTTTTCTTTGTGACCTGATGCCGTGTTAACGTAGGTCCTCGAATAGAGGTGCATAAGCTGATCAGGTATACTTTGTTCGAAGTTTGAGCGGACAATATACTACTGAGTAATGCTCAACATATCAATAAAGTTGGTATCGGAATATTTTTTTTAGAGGTTATAATGAGTATTACTCATTATTGATAAATTTGTTACTTAACAGGTCATCTGGAGTTTCACGATAATGGCAAAAAGGATTTCTCAGTCGGTGACGCGCTTGTCTCCTGAAAGTCGAAAAGCCGAAATTATTAAGGTGGGCAGGCGGGTTCTTTCGGAAGTAAACTACGAAAAGTTTTTGCCTTCTGCTGTGGCGGAGTGTTGCCAGGTTTCGGAAGGAACAGTTTATCGCTACTTTCCTACCAAATATGATCTGCTAATGGCGATTGCCGAGCAGTGGATGGAAGAGATCATGCTTGTTGAGCCCGAAAACGGGGAGACAAGCGACGCCTATAGTCGTTTGCGCGATGCCGTTCATCACAGTCTGGAAGTGGTCCGTAGAGAGCCTTCGATTACCCGGTTTATTTTTAACTGCGCGCGGATAGAGGGGAGTTATCGTGATACCAAGCTGTATAAACTGGTTGCTCGGTTTACTTCATATACAACACACGTCATCGAAGACGGTATTGATTCAGGTGTTTTCAGGAATGATATCCCAACCTCGCTGCTGAGGGACATTGTATTTGGTGCAATAGAGCATCAGACCTGGCCTTATTTGCGCAATGAGGGTGGCCCCCCACTTGAAGAGGTGGCTGATCATATTGCCGGCATGATTTACCGTGGTCTGGCCGTATCTCCGCCAGTAAAAACCGAGATCGTTGAAAAATCTCTCGAGAGGGCAAAAATGGCGATGCAAAAAATTGATGATGAATTCGCTTTTATAGAAAGAACGGTTGGTATAAAAAAGTAAAAATGATGTTGGCTTTGTGATAGTCAGGTTCGTTGTCGAACGGTGTGGTATTGCAAATAAATTAAATATAGAAGGGGAAAACGGTTGGAACTTTCTCATTGGGTTGGTGATAAATCCCAGGATTTACTTGAGCTTACGTTGGTCGATTTACTGCGCAAGGCTGCTACTGAAGTGCCGGATAGGATTGCTTTGGTAGATGCTGTTGCTGATCCTTCAGCACGCAGGCGCTGGTCTTACCAACAATTACTGGCCGATACTGAAAAGCTGGCCAGAGGTCTTTTGTATTACTTCTCCCCGGGTGATCGTATCGCTGTTTATGCCGCTAACTCTGCGGAGTGGGTTTTGTTGCAGCATGCTGTAAGTTTTGCCGGCATGGTGTTGGTTCCCGTCAACCCTGCTTACAGTGAGGGGGAGCTGGAAACTGTGTTGCGTAATTCTGGTGCGAGCGGTGTATTTTTCGATAGACAGAACCGAGGTCGAAACCTTGAAGAAATGGTGAAAAATACCGCGGCCAAGCTGGATTCGGTCAAATCGATATTTCCTTTGAGTGAGCTTGCTGTTATAGGTGAGCAATCAACGGGGAGTGTTGTACTGCCTGATGTGGGTTGCGAGGATATCTTGCTGATCCAGTACACGTCGGGCACCACAGGCGTTCCAAAAGGTGCTTGCCTTCATCACAAGGGCGTTATTAATTCTTCAAGGTCTGTCGCTCAGAGAGCCGGGTTTCCTGAAGGAGGGATCTGGATTAACGCGATGCCAATGTTCCATATTGGCGGTTCCAGCGTTACCCGCATCGGTGCCCTGAATTATCAGGGGACCTATGTTGTGGTTCCCGGGTTTGAGCCTGGGTTGATGTTGGAGGTGATTGCGAGTGAGAAGGGAAATACCACGCTTATTGTACCGACAATGATTCTTGCCTTGCTGGATCATCCCGATTTCGAGCATTTCGATGTGTCATCGATGGTCAGCATATTAACCGGGGCGGCTGATGTTCCTCCGGCGTTGGCCTCTCGAGCGAAAGAAGCTTTTGGTTGCGAGCTTTCAATCCTCTTCGGACAGACTGAAGCCAACGGTGTTTTTTCCCAGAGTAGTGTTGACGACAATTTTGAAGATCAGACTGGAACACTTGGTAAGCCGTTGCCACATGTGGAAGTTTGTATTGCGGATCCGGATACCGGAGAGATTCTAAGATTGGGGGAGCGAGGAGAAATATGGGTTCGTGGTTATCTCACCATGACCGGTTATTTTGGCATGGAAGAGGCGACACGCAATACTATTAGGGATGATGGCTGGTTGCGGACGGGTGATATGGGCATTATGGATGACAGGGGATACCTGAAAATTGCCGGGCGCATCAAGGATATGATTATTCGAGGCGGCATGAATATTTACCCGAGAGAGATTGAGGATCTATTGTTTAGTCATCCTGATGTTAATCAGATTGCCGTAGTAGGGCTCCCCGATGAGCAGTGGGGGGAAATCGTCGCTGCCGTTGTTCTTCCGAAAGATGCTAACAACCCTCCATCTCCGGATGATCTGTTCAAACTGTGCCGCGAAAAATTAGCTCCTCATAAATCACCCGTTATCTGGTATTTCGTTGACGACTTTCCATTGACGCCATCGGGTAAAATACAAAAGTTTCAGCTGGTTGACTGGATTCGGGAGGGCAAGATAACTGCCCATAAATGGGTCAAACCCGGTTCTCGGGAGGCCTCTTGAGTGGAGCATCCACGCCGTTTTTCTGATGATATTGATGTCGCTTTCCAGATGATGTTTGGCCTGCTTCGCAGGCCTTAAATACCCTCCTGAAGTTCTGTGCTTCCCGGGGCATGCTGTCCCGATTTACGCGATTTACGCGATTTACGCGATTTGGCGTGGCTTCTTGTCGGGGTGATGGCACGTGAGGCAATCAAGTGTCAGGTTTTCTGATATAGGAAGGCCTCTTGACTGTATCTGATCTGTACCCGCCCTGGATTGTTGACTGCTTTGATGGCAGTGGGGTATTTAGCTGAGTTATACATATTAACCGCAAGAAATAACCCCTTTATAAGTATAAAATATTTGACTTGTTGAGTATTACTTATTATTGTTGGCGGACATTGCCCCTTGATGCCTAAGGGTAGGGTTCTGATGTGTGGGATCGATTGCCATTTTTATGTGTAGGGTTTGTGTGGTTTTCAAAGATACGGTGAGTCAAGGTAATTGGGTTTTGCGGAGATTTGTGTGAAAAACTTTGTGATGGGTATTGATTTTGGTTCGACGACGGCGAAAACCGTCATCCTTGACCTGGAAGGCAATATCGTTTCATCAAGTATTAAATCGATGGGCGCCGTCAGTAATGAAGGTGTGGAAGCATCGATCGCTGATGCGCTTAACCAGGCCTCACTGACGCAAGACAATATGGCAAAAACGGTATCTACCGGTTACGGCCGTCGAATGCTGGATATTGCCGACAAAAATTATACCGAAATCACCTGTCATGCCCGAGGGGCTCTGGCAATGGTGCCGGAAGCCAGGCTGGTGGTTGATATTGGCGGGCAGGACAGCAAAGTCATCGCGCTGGATAAAAAAGGCGTTGTCTCCCAGTTTGCCATGAATGATCGTTGTGCCGCTGGCACCGGGAAGTTTCTGGAAGTGCTGGCTCGGGCGATGAATATTGCATTAGAAGATATGGGCCCGATGGCAATGAAAGCCAAGGAAGCTCTGAAGATTTCCAGTATGTGCGCCACTTTTGCCGAGAGCGAAGTGATCTCTTTGCTTGCCGAGGGCCACTCAAAAGAAGATGTGCTGGGCGCAGTCCACCTTTCTATCGCAACTCGGACAAAGGGGCTCGCGTCTCGCGTAGGTATTAAAGAGCCAGTGGCTATGACGGGTGGCGTTGCCAACAATGTGGCTGCTGTCCACTATCTTGAAAAAGCATTTGGTACACCGTTTATTTTGCCCAAGACTCCGCAAATTGCCGGGGCTCTGGGGGCCGCCTTGTTAGGTCTTGAAGAGCTTCGGAATCAGGAAAAAGCGGCACTTTCTGAAAAGAACGATCAGTCTTTGGAAAGCGATGTGGGTATTCCAGGGTCCTGTGCTCCTCAGTGTAAAGGCAACCCTGTTGAGGCTCGCAAGGCTGTCGAGGTTGAGCGAGTTGAGTTGAAAGAATCAGGTTTGAATAAAGTCGAGCGGGAAACCGCTCAACTGAAAAAGAAAGTGCCACTGATGGCCAGATTGTTCGGTGGTGGCAGGCAGTAAATGTCTGTTAATAGATAGTGTTGAAGGCACTCTTTTTTGGTGTGCCAGCGGAGTTTAGCGCTTAAGTTTGATCGATAAATTCAGGAGATGATCATGCAACATGCAAGCGAAGGTCATGCAAGTGACAAAAGAGCCAATCGCCTTAAAGCAACAAAAGCGGGCGGGAAACTGGTTAATGATTACTGGGAAAGCTTGTTCCGAGCGAAAGAGGAAGGGAAAAAAGTTGTCTGGTATAACGGTACTTACATCCCGCCATTCTTTCATGCGCATGATGTGGCCTGGGTTCACGGCGAAGCCTGGTCTGCTTACCTCGCGGCAAAACATCTTGAAACTGACGCCCAGCAAGCGGGTGAAGACAAAGGTTATGATCGAGAGCTATGCTCTTACGCCCGGACCCACATCGGTCAGGCATTGATTGAAAAGAAAAAAGTTGAAGACGGTGTTATTTCTGCATCCGATCCTCGTTCTGAAGATATCAAAAAGCTGCCACTCCCGGACATGATTGTTAACGCTTATCCCTATTGCAGCTCTGGCCAGCAATGGGATGACCTGATGTACCGTATGCACGGGAAAAAAGTGCCTATTTTTAATGTCAACGTCCCCTTGTTATGGGGTGGCAAGCCTGACGCCAACTACCTCTACGGGCAGGAGTGGGAAGAAAAGTCGGATTACGTCAGTATGCAGCTGGTCGAAATGACCAAGTTCCTGGAAGAAAATACCGGGCGTAAATACGACTGGGACAGGCTGAGTGAAGTGATGGGCTTTATTAAAAAAGCCGCCGAGCTAAGGCTCGAAGCTATGGATCTGTGCACTGCCAAGCCTGCTCCAGCGAGCTTCTTTGATTGGATTGTGAGTATTGCACACGTGAACTTCCTGCCTGGCGAGCAAGCGTTAGTAGATTATTTTCAGTCGGTTAAAGATGAAATTCAGCAGCGCATTATTGATGGTGTTGGTGCAGTTCCGCAGGAAAAGTATCGTCTCTTCTTTGATGGCATGATGAACTGGAACAAGGTGGGCTGGCTGGCTGACAAATTCGCTGCAGTTGATGCGACAGTTGTGGCTGGTCGATACACGCACATGTCTTTCTGGCAGGAGCCACATCGTATTGATCTGGCCAACCCTGTTCGCGGGATGGCGCAAAACTATCTGGCATGCCCGAATAATAGTGGAGTTCCACATATGATCGGAGAGATTGATAGAGTCTGCGACAAGTTCGATATCGACGGTGTTGTTCTTCATGCGTCGAGAACCTGTCGAGGCATGTCTAATAATCAATTCCTGATTTCTGATTCTGCGGTAAAACATGGGCGTCAGGCGATCTTCTTCGAAGGGGACGTGGCTGACGAATCTTTCTACAAAGACGAGCTGCTTAATACCCGCCTTGAAGCCATGATTGAAGCGATGGATGATCAAAGGAGGGTTGCGTAACAGCAATTGAAGCGGGGCTTTCGGCTCTTCAGCAGGAAAGTGGTTGCGCGTGTACTCCGCAGATTTTTTATTAGCCGAAGTTATAACTCATTGAAATAAATAACAGATTTATTGGAAAGGTTGTTAAAGTTTATGAATACATCAGTTCAGTCTCAACCCAAAAAACTAACAGAAAGCCATGTACTGATTACCGGCGGTACCGCGGGGGTGGGGCTTGCTACAGCGATCCAGTTTGCCGAAGCAGGCGTTAAAGGTATTGCCATCAATGGGCGCAACGAGGAAAGAGGTGAGAAAGCCCGTCAGGAGGTCTTGTCTCGCTGCCCGGATGCCAATGTAATTTTTATTGCCGGCGATTCAAACATTCCTGCCGAGGCTGAACGAGTTTGTAATTCTGCATGGGAGCAGTTTGGTAGCATTGAAATAGTTGTGAACTCCACAGTTGGCCCTTACGGTCCAACGTTGTTAAAAGATATCGACCCGAAAGAAATTGGAACTATTCTCGATAGCCAATTGCTGGCTCCACTTCTGATTAGCCGGATCATGCTGCCACTCATGACAAAAAATGGCGGCGGTGTGATTACCAACATTGCATCAGATGCTGGCAAGCATACGACGCCTGGCGAGACGGTGCTGGGCGCTGCAATGGCAGGCATTATGATGTTTACACGCGCCATGGCGATGGAGGTCAAGCGCAATGGTATTCGGGTGAATGTGATTACCCCATCTATCATTGAAGGAACTCTCACCAATCAGGCGGTAATGAATCAACCGTTTGGCCAAAAGTTGTTCAGCAAAGCGATAGAGGCCGCGCGACTGGGCGTTGTATTGCCTGAAGATATGGCCGATATGATCGTATTTCTTTCCAGTGAAAAAGCAGGAAAAGTAACCGGTCAGATGATCAGTGTGAATGGCGGCATTTCGGCATAAAAATCAGCAGCACGGACAGTTTTCAGGAATATAACGAATGAGTAGAAGAGAAGAAATTCTAGCCGTATTTTCTCAAGTGTCAGAAAATCCACTTCAGTATGCGGTGGAGTGGAAAGAAAAAAGTGGCAGACCTGTGGTAGGTGTATTGCCGATGAACTTCCCTTCGGAGATGGTGCATGCCGCGGGCGCACTGCCGATGGTGCTGCAAAATGACGAAGAGCCTATTACCGTAGGGCAAAGCAGAATTTTCAATTTCTACTGCGGTTATAACCGCAGCTTAGTCAATCAAACATTAAGTGATAAATTCAATTTTCTTGATGCGATTATGTTGGGCGATCACTGTGTGCAGCTTCTGGGTTCTGCCGACACTATGCGAAACCATATGCCTGATGTGCCGGTGTTGTACGACCAGCTTGTGTCCACCATCAACTCTCCATGGGCCTTCAGCGAAAGTCGACGGGTGCTTAACTTTCTTAAAGTGCAACTGCAGGATGCTTTAGGTGTTGAGATTACGGATGCGGCAATGATGAACAGCATCAAACTCTTTAACAAAAATCGTCAACTATTGCGACAGCTGTACGATATGAGGCAGAACGGCAAGCTGCATATGGCATCGTCGGATGTGCAGAGCATCGTTAAAGCTTGCATGATCATGGATGCCGAAGAGTTCACCCCGCTGTTGGAAGAGTTGATGGCGGAGTGTGTTAGCGGAGAAGCGGGCAAGCGTGGAAACATCCCACTCTATCTTTCTGGTCACATGTGCCACCCGCCCAAGCCTGAAATACTCAGTTTGATCGAAAGTTGTGGCGGTATGGTTGTTGCTGATGATCTTTATACGGGATATCGCTTTTTTTCCACAGATGCCAGTACCGAAGGCGATGCGCTGGATTCCCTGACTCAATGGTATCTTGATCGAAATAAAAATGTACCTTGCCCAACCCGGTCGGCGCGCGATTACGATTGGGATCAGTATCTTGCGGATTCTGTAAAAGCGTCCGGTGCTCAGGGTGTGATCATTCTGATGGTCAAATTTTGTGAGCCTCACATGTATTTTTATCCCGATATCAAGGATAAGTTTGATGAAGAGGGAATTCCCTATCTGCTGCTGGAAACAGAGCATGAAGAGATGCCGATTGAAGCGCTAAAAACGCGTCTCGAAACATTCATGGAAATTGCCGAGCGAAATGCTCTGGTTTAAAGCCGTAAGGTTGCAGCCGTGATTATGTTTGCTAATTTCGTTAGCTCACGGTATCTGTTATGAACAATAGCGCGCGAATATACACGCTTGATACCCAGAGTCTGGATTGTCCCGATCCGATGAGGCGTATACCTCAACAAGAGCGCTCCCGCAGAATGGTTGCCGCGATAGTCGAAGCCGGGTTAAAAATTTTGTGCGAGCACGGCCGGGAAGGGCTTTCGACGACTTCGTTGGAGCTGGTGTCCGGCGTGCCAAAATCTACAATTTACGAATACTTTCCCAACCTCGACGCGGTAGTGGCAGAGGTGTTTCACTTTGTTATTCGCCACTATCACGAGAATGGTTACAGTCTGTATCCTTTACAAGAACCACCAATGTTGCACGAGTTTATGGCGTCGATTGTGGACTGGGTTTTGATAAAACATAAAACCCTGTTGACGCTGGATCGAGGTTTTTATCTTCGTTACAGTCGTTTCTTTGATTTCTGGATGGAGTTTGATAAAAACTTTCTAGGAAAAGATTCTGTTGAAGACTTTTTAACTCGGCAATTGTGCTACTGTCGAGACTTTATATCGGGGCAGAATGATCGTGTTCTCGCACAAGCAACTGCTCACTCTCTATCACTAACAACCTATGTGATGATTCAGGAAACTCCTCGACTTATCGATGATTCTGAATTCCGGAAAATGCTTGTTCGGATGTGCATTGGAATTTGCGCGAAATAAACCCGAACACTGTGTGGTTATTCTATTTTTATTTAATAAAATCAATGAGTTGTTTTTATTTTAACCCGACCTGATGTTCGTTGTGGCACTGCATCCGTCTTGTTTAAATCCCAAGCTGATAACGTAACTGTTCAGTTAAATACAAAATTAATTTTGCAGTAAACGTTGTCTGAAATTTCTTTTTCTTAAAGAAAATTATAACAATGGGGAATTAAGCACGATGAAAATTATAGACAAAAAAATTGCCAGCGGTGGCATCCGTTGCGGCATGCTGGCGCTTGCCGTGTCTGCTGCATTGGCTCCGGTGACGACGTTCGCTGCCCAGCTTGAAGAAGTGATCGTGACGGCACAAAAACGCGCTCAATTGGCATCTGACACACCGCTGTCTCTTACGGCTCTGGACTCAGACATGATGGAGGCCAAGCAGATTAGCAGTATGTCCGATCTGCAAATGGTGTCCCCAGGGTTGCGAGTGGGCATGCAGAACGGGATTAACCGTTTGTTTATTCGTGGTATCGGTCTCTCATCATTTGCTTCCGGTGCCGATGCGAGTTCGGCGTTCCATGTCGATGGTGTTTATATTGGGCGGCCCAGCTTTCAGCTACAGTCATTCTTTGATGTTGATCGGGTGGAGGTTGTTCGCGGTCCTCAGGGTACGCTATATGGCCGAAATGCCACGGGTGGAGCGGTTAACGTGGTTACCAAACGCCCGACCGTAGACACAGAAGGCTACTTGAAATTCACAGCGGGTAATTATGATCTGATTGGAATCGAGGCGGCCGTTGGTGGCTCACTCAGTGGTGATGAGACAATAACTGGTCGACTGGCTGTGAAATCTCTCGATAGAGATGGTTACGGTGAAGACATTGCTCAAGGGTATGATGTCAACGATGCTGACCAAAAATCGATTCGCGCCTCACTTCGGTTTGAGCCTTCTGAATCGGTCAGTATTGATCTTCTTGCCGAGTATCATGAAGAAGACGATAACAACTATTTTACCATGGCTTTTGGTGCATACCCGGGAACCGGAGCTGTACTCACTGGCACAGTAGGGCCATCTGAACCCACTAACCCTGCAGGCCTTCCGGCTGGTATCGCTAAAACATTTTCTCATGATGCCGCCACGGCTTTGCCAAATGGCTCAAATGAGCGGGACTCTACGTCAGTTACGGCAATTGTGAATGTTGATCTCAGCGATGAATTGCAGTTTGAATCTATCACGGGCTGGCGCGATAACGAACGCCACAATAGCTCAAACTCTGATAATACCTCAGCTCCTTTCGGCAATACGTTTTATAACGAGTGGTCAGAGCAATTTTCTCAAGAATTTAAACTCACCTATCAGTCAGATGAGTGGACATTGATTGGCGGCTTGTATTATTACACCGAAGAGATAGAAAACTACGTGTCGGTTCCTTTCTTGCAATTTGGTGTAGGTCCTCTCTATTTCCAGGATGGAAAAATGGATATTGATGCCTACGCGGTATTCGGCGAAGCGACTTACTCGGTAAGCGACACCTTCCGGATAACTTTGGGCGGTCGTTATAGTGAAGAAGAACGTGATACCGAGGGTAATTTCAGCGGACCTTTCGGGCCGGTAGTTAATACGGATGGAAATGAAACCTGGGAATCCTTTACACCAAAACTGGGTCTCGAATACGACCTCTCCGAAGACACATTGATTTATGCTTCGGCAACGGAAGGTTTCAAAAGTGGTACCTTTAACATTGGCCAGGTCAACCCTGCGTTGGACCCGGAACTGGTGACTGCGTATGAAGTCGGTTTTAAATCAAGGCTTTGGGATAATCGTGTAGAAGTTACTGGTGCGGCTTTCTTCTATGATTATAAAGATTTGCAGGTTAACAAGGTTATTGGTTTGGCAACGGTCACCGTTAACGCTGCGGAAGCTGAAAACAAGGGATTTGAATTAGCGGTTCAGGCACAGGTAACCGATAACTTCCGGGTGGACTTTAATGCCACTTACCTCGACGCGGCTTTCACAGCCTTTGATTCAACGAACCCTGTAACCAGTGCTGTGGAAGACTTGACAGGTAATCAACTGCCGGGTGCTTCTGAAAAAGCGATGGGTCTAGGTCTTGAGTACAGCTTGCCGTTGTCTGATGGAGATGCCATTACTGCACGAGTCGATGCTTCTTATACTTCGGAAGTGTTTTTTACCGAGTTTAATGACGACTTTCAGAGAAGAGATGGTGTCACGGTTGTGAATGCCACTGTCCGTTACGATGCCCCGGATGATTCCTGGTATGTCAGTGCCTGGGGTAAGAATATTACGGACGAGTTTGTTGTCAGCAACATGATCGTGAGTGTCGCGTTGTGGGGCTACCCAGTATTTGGTGCGGTTGATCCACCTGCGACTTACGGTATAACGGCAGGTATGAACTTCTAACTTACCGAACCCGATGTCCCTCCCCTCAGGAGGTAAGGATTCCCAGGAGTCCTTGCCTCCTTTTTTAATGAGTGTTAATTATCAAGAAAAGTACGCCAGTTAGTTGTAATCATTTATTTTTATTTTCAATGAATTTTTCTATTGAGGCTCATTCATAAACTGCGCTACTCTGTCCGCTTTGCGGATTGAAAAGGAATATCCAGTTATGAAAATACAAGCTGCCGTCTCTCGTGGACCATCTACCGACTTCTCACTAGAAGATGTTAATCTCGACGAGCCTCGTGCCGATGAAGTGTTAGTGAGGATTGTTGGTGTAGGCATTTGTCATTCAGATATCGCTGCGCGTGACCAGCATATACCGGTTTCCATGCCTGCTGTACTGGGTCATGAAGGCGCGGGGATTGTTGAAAAGGTTGGTGAAGGTGTCACCGATCTGGAAGTAGGTGATCACGTTGTGCTGTCTTACATGTCGTGCGGAACGTGTGACAGGTGTGATGGCGGGATTCCAAGTTATTGTGCTGATCTGCCAGTCTTGAACTTTGTTCACTCCAGAGTCGATGGCAGCAGTCCTCTGAATAACGATAAGGAAGGTGAACTCACGCATTTCTTTGGCCAGTCATCTTTTGCGACTTATGCCATAGCTCATCGCGTGAACACCGTTAAAGTTCGTAAAGACGCACCGCTGGAAAAGCTGGGGCCGTTAGGCTGTGGGGTTCTTACCGGTGCGGGCAGTATCATGCGTGCCCTTAAATGTGAAGCGGGTAGCAGTCTTGCCATTATCGGTGGTGGTTCGCTAGGATTAAGTGCATTGTTGGGAGCGGTGGTTCAGGGGTGTGAGAAAATTGTTGTCGTTGAACCTGTGGCCGCGCGCCGAGATCTGGCGATGCAGTTGGGAGCAACGCATGTGATTGATCCCTTCGCTGTTGAAGATCTGACAGCCGAGCTTCGCTTGGCCGTGCCTGAAGGGCTGAATTACGTTTTCGATAATACGTGTGTTGAATCGGCACTTTCTGCGGCATTGGGAGCATTGGCTCCGAAAGGCACCTTGGCGCTAGCGGGTGTCCCCAAACCTGAGAGTTCTACTTTTTCTCTGGATTTGTTCGGGATGGTGTTGGGTGGATTACGAGTGGTCGGAATTTCTGAGGGGGAGTCTGCACCTCAAGAGTTCATCCCAGCCATGATTGATTTGTTTATGGAAGGGCGTTTTCCCTTCGATAAGTTGCTGAGTTTCTATTCTCTGGATCAAATCAACGAAGCCGTTAAAGCTCATTATGATGGTGCAGCGGTGAAGGTGGTTTTGACACCCTGAATGATGGCAGACAGTTGCTGCAGTTGATGGACCCTGAACCTCTGCTCAGAGGCATTCTTGGTTACCCCGGATCCCTCCGGGGTAATGCGTTCAATAAACGGCTGAGAACACTTTGTAAAAACTTGATGTGTCTTGAATGTCGATAGCCAAGTGAAGTTTTCTGGATATATCACTGGCAGAGAAGATACCTCTAATTTTGTGTGGACCCCTGTCAATTACCAGGCAGTGCTGCTGTCCATTATTTTTCAGCGCAGTAATAACATGAGAGATGGGTACACGGGAAACCTCTTCAATATCTAAAGCGAGCAAGTCTTTTTTTGCTGTCATCAAATCTTTCACCAACAACTCCTGCCTGCTGTAGCCCTCCGATATTTTTTGCACGATCTTTCTGTCAATAAGGTCTTCGGCGCAGATAATACCCAGAAATTGATCGTCTCTGTTGACGACAAACTTTAACCTGACGTGAGACTTTAACATCAATTGTTTAGCCTCAATTGCGGGTGTAGAGTCTTCAATAACCAGCGGTTCAGTGTTGATAAAATCGGTAAAGAATTTCAGAGCAGGTGTATCCAGGGAAAATTCCTGTTTCTCTTCTGGCCAGGCCAGCTCGTCTACATTTGACGTTCTGTAAAAATTGAGTTTTTTCATCGCATATATTCCTGATTGTGAGCTATACGCTTTATTGGATTAACAATGTGCGAAGTGATGGTGCACATGCTGGCGACAACAATTTTGCTGCTACTAGCTTGCTATCCCGGGGGTGCTCGTATGCGATGGTGTGATGTGCAGTGGAATACGCGGGAAGGAAAAGCCTGGGAAGTGATCTCTTGACCAGGCCCCCAGAAGCTGGCGATAACATAACGGGTAAGACATGCGTCTAAGTTGTCAGCCTCGTCATATTTGTTGTCACTATCCTGATCGATAGAGACAATGACTGTCGTATCTTTAGTGTCTGTGAAAGATGAGAGCCCGCGATCACCGTTTGCGATAGCGGTGAGCAGGAGGCTGAGGCATAAAAGTATTTTCAGCATGACAATGCTTTTAGACCATGGGTTCTTTAAAAGGGAGTGAAGCCAGCACTTCGCAACTCCAGATATCTGTCTGCTTTTGATTGTTCAGTTTGGCCTGAATATTTCTGACCACACATTAATGGGCTGCAAACTGTATGACAGTGTGTCAAGAATAATGTTCGCTTGGTTCGATCTTTCTTTTCCTTCACTACGGCTACACAGCTTTACTGCTTGGCCGTAGCTTACAAAGGTGCGCTTCAGCAGTTTACAAATCTTTCACATACAAAAAGTCGTAGCCCAGCCATATAAACAGGCTGCACAGAACCAGCGTGATCAACATGGCAGGAGTTCCTTTTCTGAACCAGAGACCCGGCGTGATAGCCAGTGCCGGATTCTGTTTTTCTCGCGCCAGCCGTTCGGAGATAGTCACGATATAAACATTTGCCGTAGACCCGATATGCGAGCCATTGCCGCCCATTCCTACGCCCATTGCCAGAGCCCACCACATCACACTGACATTCACGCCTTCATGCTGCAAGCCAGCCAGTACCGGGATCATGGCTGCGGTAAAGGGAATATTATCAATCAGCGCTGAAAGAATGGCTGCAGCCCAGAGCAACAGTAGAGCAGCCATCATCGGGTGTTCTATGATGACGGGCTTAAACGCTTCGCCAACCAGCTCTAGCAAACCTGATTGTTCAACACCACCAATCACAATAAACAGGGAAATAAAGAACATTAAAAGGGGCGTTTCAAGAGATTGGGTAACCGCTTCCAGCTCCACTTTCCGGGACATGAATACCAGTAGTGTCAGAGATGCGGCTGAAACCAGCCAGGGTTCCCAGCCAATCTGATGGTGTACAACAAATAACACCACCATTACAGCCATGACAAATAATGACTTTTTCCATAAACGTTTGTTTTTATACTGAGCGACCATATCAAAGGTATGTTCGACTTTTGCACTCAATTCCTTGCTAAACAAAAACTTCATGCCGACAAGAATGCCGAGCCAGGCAAGTATCACGGGAGGGGCCATGTGCAGGAAGAAGGTATTAAAATCAATACCGGCAGCAGAGCCAATCATCAAATTTGGTGGGTCACCTACCAGTGTGGCAACACCTCCGGTATCGGAGAGGAGGGCAGCGGCCAGCAGATAGGGGATCGGGGATACACCCATGGTCTGACAGATCATGATAATCAGTGGTCCAAAAATAATCACGGTTGTCACGTTATCCAGTAGCAGTGAAATCACTGTGACGGCTGTACCAAGCAGGGCAATAAGCCGGAATTGGGAACCACCACTCAATTGCGCAAGATACTGGGCTAGGTGTTCAAATCCGCCAGTGCTGATCATGATTGAGACGATGACCATCATGATGGCGAGTAGAAATACCACATTCCAGTCGATTGCTTCCAGCGCCAGTTCGGGAGAATAGAACCCGTAAAATTGTCCTGCAACAATAATTGCGCCAGCGCCAGCCATGGCAAATTTAGCTCTTTCAATACCGTGAAAGTGCTCAGAAAAGATTCCGATAAAGGTCAGGCAGAGAATCAGCCCTGACACCATCATTCCATCAGTGAGTTCCATTAGCTTCAGGTTCCTAAGGTTTAGTTAAAGGTTAAGGTTTTAAAAAAAATGGATGTTCCAAAACGTGAAGATCGGTTGTGTTGAAAAGCGGGGTTTTGACCTGCTGCCAGTCTATTCAGAACCATGAATATGCCTGGACGAAATGGATTTCGTCGCCAGGATTTGGTAGGGCAGTTGGTATTTACAGCAGGGAGCACGCTATCAAACTCGGATTTGGCTAAAAAGGGTAGCAGTTCGGTCAGGGCGCGGATTCTAACATTATAAAATAAACTGTATATAATTATATTTTTATGTTAATAGTATTAACATAATTAAACTTGTCCAAAGTCAAAGAATGCAAACGGCTTTGCATGGTCTGCCAACCATGCCCAGGCGGATGGGAAATAGATATTTTCATTCGTGTGACTTACGGTTTTAACTGGAGACTTTAAGTCATACAGGCTGTTGTTGCCGGACCTGGGAAGGCGGCAGTCACATGTTACAATGCTGCGCCCGAAAGCCATTAGGTAGATTGAATGGAAAAGAGAACCGCTAGGCTCACCTTGCTTGTTGACCCTAAAAAAAAGGAGGTGTTTGAAAAGCTCTGCAACGCTGAGGATGTCACACCTTCACAGAAAATTCGTCAGTTTATGCGTGAGTATATTGAAGTGCAGATGGGCAGTAACTGGCGTGAAGAAGTCTTTTCGGAGAATGAGGACTGATCCTGTCTCACTAGATGCATGCCTTCCCTGGCATCAACCTATTTTCCTGTGTTTCCGGGTAGTTTTAAATGAATCAGTAGCCGCCCTTCTTGCCATAACCGGCAAATATGAAATCCCACTCTAGATCAATGGGTTGCCACCATTGGTCCACTCCGCTCTCCCTGTCGGTATGCCGGAAAAATCCCGCACGTGGTGGCGGGTCAATGTGGTAACTCAAGTGATACCGGCCAGCGCCATCCAGCTTTATGTTTTGAGCATAGTGTGGGCCATCGGACGCCGCCATTGGCATAAAGGTGCCCACCGTTTGCCAGTCGGAACCCTGCTTGCTAATGGTATAACTGATGGTCAGGTAAGGAATCCAGGCGCCCTCTGGAAAACCGTTGGGGTTATTTTTGAGTGCTTTGATATCCGCTTCCAGATGGATATCTGCTGGCCCCATGCCGGGTAGCATGGGATCCATGGTAACGGGCTGAATATACACCGCAGCGATTTCCATGCCGTTTCTCTCAACACTGCCGATTTCCACGTCACCGGCATGGGTTGTTATGGCTGCTGCGAGAGCAAAGGTGCCTACTAATTGTTTAATCACGGGTGTTCTCCTTTAGTCGTTGTCGAATTTGTTTCATATCGCTGTCGTCCTGAAAATTTCATTTTTTGGCATTAACCACCAAACAGTGCTGGCCACCAAGCGGCGGCAACAATCGAACTTCCGGCAATGCCGGGTATCAGTGGCAGCCAGCGATCACCCTTGTCGATATGCTGGTGCCCCAGAATTCTGTACCCGAGAAAGATGCTCCACAGTAAACTCATGGCAAACAGGGTTAGCTTGACCGAACTGATTCCGAAATGGGTTAGTCCCAGTAACTGCAGGGGTTGAAAAAGCTCTGCCCCCAGCCCTATTACCAGCGATACCAGTGCTACGGGGGTGTATTGATAGCCGAGTTCTATGGCGCTCTTTTTTAAGCTTGTTTCTTCAAAAAACGCCGTGTTTGCCGAGCGCCTTGATTGCACTCTGGACAACCATGCGCTCAGATAAGTGCTCGTCCATAGCATGGCTGCGAGGGTCAGCGCGCAGAAGCTCATAAACCCCACAATCATGATGAAATCGAGCCAGGTAAATACTTCACGACGTTCGGGATGAACACTCATCAGCCACCAGGGTCCTGAGTCGCCAATCCAGAGCAGGTTGTTATCGATAAACCAGCCAGCCACAGTCAGTCTCAGTTGTTGATACAGGTCTAGCGATAGCCACAGAAAACCGCCTAAAGCTGTGCCCGTGCCCAAAAATAGAAACCAGATTTCTGCCGGGTTCGGGTTGTGCTGGCGAATATTTTCTATTTCCAAACCGGGGCGTCTTGCCGCCAGCTTCAAGCCACCTTTTGCCTTTGGGTTCACGCAGCGGAAGCACTCAATACAGTGGCGTGATTCGTTTTTCTGGCTGATGTTAATTAACGTGGGGCAGATGCCTTTTTCGGTGTAGTTCGTACGGCCAGTTTTTGGCCGTTTTGGAATAAACTGGATAGCGCCGATACGCGAGAATACCCCGAGCAATAAACCTATCGGGCAGGCATGTCGACACCATGCGCGTTTCCGGTTGCCAAACAGAAAGCCAATGGCGATGGCGGCCATTAATGTGCCACCAAACACCAGGGCAACTGCCTCCGGGTGGTCGCGAACGCCTAACGTCTGTCCCAGTATGGTGACCAGCAAAAAGCTGACAATGGGGGTGCCTTCCCATCGCAGCCAGCGCGGTATTCTTATTCGAGGCCCATATTTGTTTGCCCATTCTGAAGCCGCACCCATCGGGCATAGCAGCCCACACCAGCTTCGACCTGAAAAAATAACGGATAACAGTGTCAAGGGGAACCAGACGCCCCACAGAATATAGCTGGCAAATTCTGTAAAGTGGCTGAGAGGTGTTGCCTGCGCGGAAGGCTCAGATAAAAATAGCGGTAGAAACAACAGGGCCAGGAAACCCAGAAACATAACCATGTGAACCAGAAATAACCGGTGCCTCTGGGTGACAAAAAAATGCTCAATTTTCTGTACCAGTGATTCTCCCGAATCTTCGTCGATCGGCACAACTGGAATGCGTCGGTTGTTTGGAAAGGGCTCTGGTCTGTTCAAAGTGTCGTCTTGTATTCAATGATCGGGTTTTTATTTGTTTCCAGGCGCCATTATTTCTCGAATAAATACAAATGATAATGATTTGCATCAAGTTATGATGCTATTGATTATTATTTCGCATGGTTGGCAGTCCTTTCCCTGACGGCAGTTTTTCAGCAGTTCGATTATTGTTCTATTGTGATAAAATGCCGCAACCCTACATTCATCCCATGAAGTCCTTTGCGCCACATGAACAACCCCAAATCTGCCCGTATTGCCGAAGAATCCGCTCACTATCAAGTAGTGGAGTCGTATCTTGACCAGATTCACGAAGAGCCCAAATACACTGCTGAAGAGCAGGCGCATTACAAGGCCCGAATTCTTGAGCTGTTGAAAGAAAAGGATGCGGTCATAGTGGCGCATTACTACACCGATCCCGAGATTCAGCAGTTGGCAGAAGAAAGCGGCGGATTTGTTTCCGATTCACTGGAAATGGCCCGCTTTGGGAAAAACCACCCGGCTTCAACATTGCTTGTTGCAGGGGTGAAATTTATGGGCGAAACAGCAAAGATCCTGACGCCGGAGAAAAGGGTGTTGATGCCAACTCTGGAGGCAACGTGCTCTTTGGATCTGGGTTGTCCTGCTGATGACTTCAGTACTTTTTGTGACCAGCATCCGGACCGTACCGTTGTGGTTTACGCTAATACTTCCGCCGCGGTCAAGGCGAGAGCGGACTGGGTGGTGACATCAAGTATTGCTCTGGATGTTGTGGATTATCTCGATTCGATGGGTGAGAAAGTGCTCTGGGCTCCCGATAAGTATCTGGGTAGTTACGTTCAGAAACAGACTGGCGCCGACATGCTGTTATGGGATGGCAGTTGCATCGTTCACGAAGAATTCAAATCGCGTGGCGTGGCGAGCCTGAAGAAGGTTTACCCGGATGCGGCAGTTCTGGTACACCCTGAATCACCTGAGGCTGTGGTTGATATCGCTGATGCGGTGGGCTCCACATCGCAACTTATTCATGCGGCCCAGACACTGCCCAACAAGCAGTTTATTGTGGCAACAGACAGCGGTATTTTTTATAAGATGCAGCAAATGGCTCCAGACAAGGAGCTGATTATTGCGCCGACAGCCGGTGAAGGTGCGACCTGTCGCAGCTGTGCCCACTGCCCCTGGATGGCGATGAATCATCTGGAGAATATGGTAGAGGTGCTTGAACAGGGCTCCAACGAAGTGCTGGTTGATCCAGCTGTAGGGCAGCAGGCGATGATTTCTCTGCAGCGAATGCTGGATTTTCGTGAACAGCAACTGGCTGAGGCGGGTTAACACTCACTGACGAGTATTATGACCGCTTTTTATAACTTTGCAGACTTGTCTTCGAGGTCTTTCAAATCCCTCAGACGCTGACTGATAATAGCGCTTTGCTTGTGATCCTGTTTTGCCAGTCGTGCGGCGTAACCAAGCTGTTCACGCGCCTGATCAAATACACCGATGAGAATAAAATATTCTGCCCGGGCCTGATGTACACCGGAAATGTTGCCCGCGAGTCCACGTACTTCTGCGAGCTGAAACCAGACATTCGGGTCGTTTGGCCTGTCCTTGCTGAGTCTCTCCAAAATAATCTCTGACTGATCATAACGATTTGCTCGCAGGTGATTCTCAGCCTGAGAAAAGAGCAAGGGGTAGTAGGTGGTGTGCGTGGGCAGCAACAGGTCGGCTTTTTTTATGGCCGTGTTCAGGTTGCCTGATTCTCGCTCAAGAGCAATATCTGCCATCAGATAGGCGAGCTTATCGGGTTCTTGCGCCAATAGCTGATCCACTGACTGTCTGGCTTCTGGGAACTGTGATGCCGCAATTTGAGCCAGAGCCAATCCGTATAACGATGCATCTTTGGACAGGCTGTGTCCTTCCAGCTCGCTCTGGAAGCGTTTTATGGACTGCGTGGGGTTGCGGTCCATCGCCAGAAAGGCGCGCGCCTGCATTAAATAATAATCGGCATTGTGGGGGTAATGTCTCACCGGATATTTATTGGCTCTGCCTCGCGCGTCGGCAACGCGATTTTCGGTCAGCGGGTGGGTTAGAAGAAATTCGGGTGGTTTGTGGCCCGTGTAGCGAGTGGCCTGAAGCATTTGCTCGAACATTTCAGGTACTGCCGCAGGGTTCATGCCCGAGGCGTGAATCGTGTCCATGCCAAAGCGATCTGCCTCCTGTTCGTTTTGGCGGCTGTATCTGAGCGCATTTTCAAGCGATGCTGCCTGAGTTGCGGTCATGGCCGCTATGCCAGCATCGCCGCCCACCGTGGCGGCGAGAACCAGACTGGCTAACAGGCCCGCCATTGTGAGTTTTGAGTTTTTGCGTTGCTCGTCTACGCGACGGGCAAAATGTCGCTGACTAAGGTGGGCAATTTCGTGAGCCAGCACTGAAGCCAGTTGATCTTCTGATTTGGCATAACTGAACAGTCCGGTGTGAACCCCGATAACGCCGCCCGGAACAGCGAAGGCATTCATGGTGCGATTGTTAATAAGCAATAGCTCCAGGCGGAAATCGTTCAGTTCACTATTGCTCGCCAGCTTGAATGTCAGTTGCTCAAGATAGTGAAGCAGTTCGGGATCGTTGTGCAGTGGCACACGGCTGCGATACATTCGCAGCCAGCTGCGACCCAGCTCGTATTCCTGCTGTTGTGAAATAATACCAGAGGTGCTGTCTCCCAGAGACGGCAGCTGGACGTCAGCCGACTGTACGTAGGCTGGGGAGGTTACGGCGAGAGCAAACAGGCAAAGCAGGGCCGACAGGCTCTTGGGTAATCGAAACAGCACGATATGTCTTTCATCTCCATTTAATCAGTGCCTGAGCATCAAATTGCTGACCACAGGCAACCAAAAGTATTTGGCAGTCTTTATGACCACAGTAATTGGTAAAGGTGCAGGTGCCATTATGCGTATTTTATCCTTGAAGGCCCAGCAGTCATTCCGTACTCTTGCCAATCGGTAATCTTATAACAAATGCGACGGTAAATAATGATGTGGCAAGTGCTCAGTAGCTGGGTAAATCGTTACCTGGGGGATGAAGAGGCAGTATTGCTGGCTTTACTGTTGATAGCCGCATCGCTGGCGGTGCTGGCACTGGGTGATGTACTAGCGCCATTTCTGGTTGCGCTGGTTGTTGCCTTTCTCTTGCAGGGAGGGGTGGCCAGGCTCTGCCGACGCAAGGTTCCCCGGCTTGCGGCGGTGATTATCATGTTTGCCCTCTGGGTAGGTGCCTTTTTTGCCATGCTGTTGTTTATTGTGCCTTTGGTGGGGCGACAGGCGTCAAATCTGGTGGCCCAGATACCCCGTATGTTGAGTCAGTGGCGCGATACCTTGTCGTTACTGCCGGAAAAGTACCCGGAATTTATTTCTGAGAAACAACTCAGCGAGCTGATCAGTTATGCGTCGGCGGAAGCCGGACAGTTTGCCGAGCGAGCGCTGTCATTTTCAGTCAGCTCGTTTCCCAATGTGGTGGCTATCATGGTTTATTCCATCCTGGTGCCACTGTTGATTTTCTTCATGCTCAAAGATAAGGATGAGCTATTGGCGCTGTTATCGTCATTACTGCCAAGCGAGCGACCGGTTATGCGTCGCATTGGCGTGGAGATGAACGAGCAAATGGCAAACTATGTGCGCGGCAAAGCCATCGAGATCGTGGTGGTGGGTGTGACTACTTATCTGGCCTTCATTGTTCTCGGTATTCAGTACGCGGCATTACTGGCTCTGCTTGTCGGTTTGTCAGTCGTTGTTCCCTATATTGGTGCGGCCGTGGTAACGGTGCCGGTTGCCATGGTGGGCTATTTTCAGTGGGGCTGGACGGCACCATTTTTCTGGCTGATGTTTGTTTACAGTGTTATTCAGGCGCTCGATGGCAATGTTCTCGTACCTCTGCTGTTTTCTGAAGCGGTCAATTTGCATCCCATTGCCATTATCCTTTCGGTGCTGGTATTTGGAGGCCTGTGGGGTTTTTGGGGGGTATTCTTTGCCATTCCTCTGGCAACTCTGGTTAAGGCGCTTTATAACGCCTGGCCGCGAACTGATGACCCGGTATCAATGTCTGAATAAACTCCTTTAATTTATCATCCGAAGTTTTCTATGAAAAAAGTAATAAGATTTCTGTGGTTGTTTGTTTTGCTGGCGGGTTGCGGCACACTGGATAACCGGCGCAGCTTTACTCCTGTTATTCCTGAAACCGATAATCGTGCATACCGTTTCCTGCAACTTGAAAACGATTTACAGGTATTGCTGATCAGTGATGCAGAAGCAGATAAAGCGGCGGCTGCATTATCGGTTTCGGTTGGTAGCGCACAGGACCCTGTGCAGCGAGCTGGGTTGGCGCACTTCCTTGAGCATATGCTGTTTCTCGGTACCGACCAGTTTCCCGACCCCGGGGAATATCAGGCCTATATCAGTGCCCATGGGGGCGCCCATAATGCCTACACGGCATACGAAGAAACTAACTATTTTTTTGATATAGACGTCGGCTACCTTGACGGTGCATTGCAGCGATTTTCCCGTTTTTTTGTCGCGCCGCTGTTTAATGAACAGTATGTCGAGCGTGAGAAGAATGCCGTTCACTCCGAGTATATGGCGAAAATCAAGGACGATTACCGGCGTCGACAGGATGCCCTTCGCGAGATTGTTAACTCCTCGCACCCGGCTTCCCAGTTCAGTGTTGGCAGTCTGGACACGTTGGCCGACCGCCCTGAACGCACCGTCCGGCAAGACTTGCTGGATTTCTATCAGCGACACTACTCTGCGAATCGAATGACACTTGCGGTTATTGCTCCCTTTGATCTTGAGCAGCTTGAAGCCATGGTGAGAGATCGATTTTCGCTGATTCCAAATCATGAAACGCAGTTGCCGGATCAGACACAGCCATTTTTCAAATCCGGACAACTGCCCTTGTTATTGACGGTTCGCCCTGAGCAAGAGCTGCGGGAGCTGGAGGTTATGTTTGAATTACCCTCTGTGAAAGCGCTCTATCGGCGGAAGCCTTTGACTTATATCGGCGATCTTGTTGGCCACGAGGGGGCGGGCAGTTTACTGGCTCGTTTAAAAGGTAAGGGCTGGGCGGAAGGCCTCTCGGCAGGGACAGATCTGGACGATCGCCGCAATAGTCTGTTTCGGGTTGGGGTTATGTTGACGGCAGAGGGAATGGAGCACTGGCCGGAAGTTCTCGGCATGTTGTTTGACGAGATAACCCTGATCAAGCAACAGGGTGTCAATGACTGGCGATATGCCGAACAGAGCGCTCTGGCGGCGATGCAGTTTCGGTTCCGTGAGAAAACATCGCCAACACATTATGTCAGTCGGATCGCCTCAAATATGCATGATTATCCGGTTGACGATTTTCTGCGTGGCCCCTACCGGATGGACCAGTTTGATCAGCAGCTAATCAGTAGCTTACTGAACCGGATGACACTGGAAAATGCGGTAGTTGTGCTCAGTGGTCCGCAGGTCAAAGTGGATCGGGTAACAGAGATGTATGACGTTCCTTTCAGTGTAAAACCCCTGCTGCCGGAGTTGTCCGGACTGAACAATGGTGTTAACGATTCAGGTCTTACACTCCCTGAGCCAAATCCGTATGTGCCGGAAAATTTCGATCTGTTAACTGCAAATGCCGAATCATCGGAGCAGCCGACTCTGGTTAAGAACGGGCATTCGTACCGGCTCTGGCACTATCGAAGCGGAGCTGGCAGCCCTTACCCCGTTCCCAAAGCACATCTGTATCTGTCCATCAAAACTCCGGCGGTGACCACCGTGGAAGGGGCAGCCTTAACCGATCTTTATTTAAGACTGGTACAGGAGAACCTCAATGAAACAGGCTATCAGGCAATGCTGGCGGGGCTGGCATATTCTGTCAGCCGAAGTGCTGACGGTTTTGAAGTGCTGGTTGGCGGGTTTGACGACAAATTGCCAGGCTTTGCCGCTGTTGTTTCCAAAGCTGTGGCCTGCGGCTGCTGGCAGCCGAACGATTTCGAACGCGTTCGCCTGGAGCTTATCCGCCAGTTGAATAACAGCAAAAAAGATCCGCCATATCGACAAGTGTGGAGCGAGGTGCCGCAAATATTGGAAACCACCAGCTTCCCCGTTGAAGACTTATTACGCGTGCTGGAGAGTGCCAATGAGGAGAGGCTTAAGCAGTTTGTTGATGGGGTGTACATTGGTGCAGCAGTTGAAGTATTTGTGGGTGGTAATGTTTCAGAATCGGAGGCATCACAAATTGCAGACCGGTTGTACGCCATTTTTCCGCGTACCGGAACGGTTGCCGATATTTACCCCCGTCCGGTTATCAAACTGAACGACAGCCGTCCGCTGTTTAGCCAGCTGGCACTGGATCACCCGGATAATGCTGTGATTCGTTACTACCAGGGACGTAACGACAGTATTACTGAAAGGGCTCGGATGCTTCTGATGAGGCAGATTATCAAGGCGCCGTTTTTTCACAGTTTACGAACAGAGCAGCAACTGGGTTACATTGTGGCGGCAGTTGATTCTACCTTTCAGCGGGTACCGGGTATGGCGTTGCTGGTTCAATCCCCTGTGGCGGATAGTCGTCAGCTGATCGTTGCCATTGACGAATTTCTGGTTGAATTCGAGCAACAGATAGCAGAACTGTCCGACAGTGAATTCGAGCAGCACCGCTCGGGTCTGCTGGCTATTCTTCAGGAGAAACCCAAAAACCTTGCAGAGCAATCGGCCCGTTTCTGGGGCAGTATCGATTTGCGTGACTGGCAGTTTGATTCAAGAGATAAGCTGATAGAGCAGGTCAAACAACTGAAGCCGGAGGATATTCGCCAATTTTATAAAGCCGTGCTTCTCAGCCAGAAGTTCAGCTTGCAAGTGATCACTGGAGACGAACCAGTGTCGATAAAATCTCTTGATAATGCGGGTCGATATCTGTTGCCAGCATACCCGGTAGCAGGTAGTGATGAGTAAGGCAGCCGGTTCCTGATGTTTTATTGCACCTGAGTATCCCGGATTTCTTCATGAGAGGTCTTATGTATCAGGGGCGACTGTCGTATACTTCGAGAGATAGGGTGCGATGCCTAACTGTTTCGCAAACTGACTATATAAAAAACTAACTGTATAAAAATCTAACCATTTTTGAAGAGACGTTAATGAATAACGACACAGATCCTGTTGAAACCCGGGAATGGCTGGAATCGCTTGATGCTGTACTGAAACATCAGGGAGAAGAGCGGGCCGCTTTTTTGATTCAGGAACTTATCGACAGGGCAACAGGTTTTGGTGTCCCTATGCCGGAAGCAGTCAGAACACCGTTTCGGAACACCATCCCCTCCAATCGTGAACGACGAATGCCGGGCGATCTGTTTATGGAGAGACAAATCCGTTCGCTGGTTCGCTGGAACGCATTGGCAATGGTGATGCGGGCTAACAAAAAACCGGAAGAAGGTATCGGTGGCCACATTGCGTCTTTTGCCTCGGCAGCCACGCTTTACGATGTCGGGTTTAACTATTTTTTTCGTGGCAACGAGGGTGAGCAGCTCGGTGACTTGATCTATTTTCAGGGCCATAGTGCCCCTGGAATCTATGCACGCTCGTATCTGGAAGGGCGCTTTGACGAACACCACCTGGACAATTACCGTCGCGAAGTTGATGGTGGCGGGCTGTCGTCCTATCCCCACCCCTGGTTAATGCCCGATTATTGGCAGTTCCCGACTGTTTCCATGGGGCTCGGCCCCATTCAGGCAATTTATCAGGCGCACGTGATGCGTTACCTGTCTGCGCGGGATTTATCTCCCCGGGGGGAACGTAAAGTGTGGGCCTTTCTCGGTGATGGCGAATGTGATGAGCCGGAAACGCTGGGCGCTATTTCCCTCGCCGGGCGCGAGGGGCTGGAAAATCTGATCTTCGTTATCAACTGTAACTTGCAGCGTTTGGATGGTCCGGTGCGCGGTAACGGTAAAATTATTCAGGAGCTGGAAGGCGTGTTTCGTGGCGCTGGCTGGAATGTGCTCAAGGTTGTCTGGGGACGGTTGTGGGACCCGCTTTTTGAACGCGATAAAACCGGCCTCTTGCAGAAGCGTATGGATGAAGTCTGTGACGGGGAATTCCAGAACTACAAACATAATGGTGGCGCGTACGTTCGGGAGCATTTTTTTGGCAAATATCCCGAGCTGCTGGAGCTGGTTGCTGACCTCAGTGACAATGACATCATGTACCTCAATCGTGGTGGGCACGACCCCTACAAGGTTTATGCGGCCTATGCCGAGGCGATGCAGCACAAAGGGCAGCCCACAGTGATTCTTGCGCATACGGTAAAAGGTTATGGCATGGGAGCTGATGGGGGTGAGGCTGCCAATGATACTCACTCCATTAAAAAACTGGATCTCGAGAGCCTGAAAACTTTCAGGGATCGTTTTGGTGTGCCTATACCAGATGACAAGCTTGAAGAAGTCCCTTATTACCGGCCACCTGCTGACAGTCCGGAAATGACCTATATGCGCCGTCGCAGGGAAGCCCTCAACGGCCCGGTACCGTCTCGCAATCCCGATTTTGAGGCGCTGCAAGCGCCTGATTTGAGTAGCTTCAGCAAATTGCTGGAAGGCAGCGGGGACCGCCAGATATCAACGACCATGGCCTTTGTGCGCCAGTTAAATGCACTGGTAAAAGATAAGACTATTGGCGAAAGAATTGTGCCGATCGTGCCGGACGAGGCGCGCACTTTTGGCATGGAAGGCATGTTCCGGCAACTGGGCATTTACTCCTCTGCAGGACAGCAGTATGTGCCACAGGATCATGACCAGATCATGTATTACAAAGAGGACAAGAAAGGCCAGATTCTGGAAGAGGGCATTAACGAAGCGGGCGCCATGTCTGCCTGGATGGCGCTGGCCACATCCTACAGCAACAACCGCTGCCCGATGATTCCTTTTTACATCTACTATTCCATGTTCGGTTTTCAGCGTATTGGTGATCTGGCCTGGGCTGCGGGCGACATGCAAGCTCGCGGATTTTTGGTGGGCGCTACGTCCGGCAGAACCACGCTGAATGGTGAGGGCTTACAGCACCAGGATGGTCACAGCCATATTCTGGCTAATACCATACCGAATTGCATCAGTTATGATCCGGCATACGGGTATGAGCTGGTTGTGATTATTCAGGATGGTATCAGGCGTATGTTTCAGGAAAAACAGAACTGCTTTTATTACCTTACCACCATGAACGAGAACTATGTTCAGCCGGCGATGCTGGAGGGTGTTGAAGACGGTATTATTAAAGGCATGTACCTGTTGGAAGAGAATGGCGCCGACGAGTCAAAAGCCAAAGTGCAATTGATGGGGGCTGGCGCGATCCTCAATGAAGTTCGCAAAGCGGCGGCAATACTTGACGAAAAATACAGCGTTAGCGCCGATATCTGGAGTCTTACTAGCGTTAATCAGCTGGCAAGGGATGGGCAGGCCGCAGACCGTTGGAATCGGTTGCACCCCACAGATGTACCCAGAGAAGCATATCTGACACAACAGTTAAAGGGTCGACAGGGGCCGGTTGTGGTAGCGACTGATTATATGAAAAGCTACAGCGAACAACTGCGGGCTTATGTTCCAGCCAGTTACCACGTGTTGGGCACTGACGGATTTGGTCGCAGTGACAGCCGTGAACAGTTGCGCTACTTCTTTGAAGTAAATGCCGATTTTATTGTGATCACCGCATTGAAAGCGCTGGCCGACGAAGGGCAGATTGAGGCTGCTGTTGTTGCCGGTGCTATTAGCGATTTCGGCATCAACCCTGAAAAAACCAACCCGCTAGAGAGTTAGAGGAGAGCCTCCAGAGTGTCGATTGAAATCATCCATGTGCCCGATTTGGGGGGCGCAGACAGTGTCGAGGTGATTGAGTTGTCGGTCAGCCCGGGAGAATCTGTTGAGCCGGAGCAATCACTTGTTGTTCTGGAATCGGATAAAGCGACAATGGATATTCCTTGCCCGAAAGCGGGTATCGTAAAAAATCTGCTGGTGAATGTCGGCGACAAAGTGAGCGAAGGCTCGGCGATTGTTGAGATTGAAACAGCTGCCGCAGACACCGAGATTGAGCCAGCAGTTGCCAACAGTAGCGAGGGCGATGTTGCCGATAACCTGAAACAGGAGGCAGACCCTGTTGCCGAAAAGCCCGTGACGACTGTTGACGTTAGTCTGGCAGAGCAAACTGTTCAAGTGCCCGATATTGGCACGGATCAGGCAGTGGAAGTGGTGGAAATATCGGTTTCAGTGGGTGATCAGATTGCGGAAGGTGATGCATTGCTGGTGCTTGAAACCGACAAGGCGACAATGGATATTCCTTCACCTTTTTCCGGTGAGGTCGTAAAGCTCCTGGTGGGGGAAGGCGATAAGATCAAACAGTCAGATGATATTGCCGTGCTGCGGGTTTCCGCACAGATTGCCGCCGATACAACGACGACGCTTGATACCCCTGCAACAGATACGCTGTCAGAACAGACGCCTGCTGCAGTGTCTGTTGCGGTAGCGGGTGATTCATCTGATGTTTCTGATACGCCGGAAGCCAGCGCTGGACTAATGCCTGGCGCAGATGTTTACGCAGGCCCGGCGGCACGTCAGTTGGCTCGCGAGCTGGAATTGGATTTACGTCGAGTCACAGGCACAGGTCCGCGGGGCAGAATTCTTAAAGAAGATCTTAATGAATATTTAAAAAATGCGGTTGCCATTGCTGAGTCAAATGGCGGATCTGGCTCCGGCATTCCCTCAGTACCCGATATCGATTTCAGCAAGTTTGGTGATACAGAGGTAGTCCCTCTTACCAAAATTCAGAAGCTTACCGCGGCGAATATGCAGCGTAGTTGGCTCAATGTTCCCCATGTTACCCAGTTTGACGATGCGGATATTACCGAGCTGGAATCGTTTCGAAAATCCCTCAAACAGGAAGCCGAAAGCCGCGATACAAAAATTACCCCGCTGCCATTCCTGATCAAGGCCTGCGCTCATACATTAAAGGCGCATCCGGAATTTAATCGCTCTATCAGTAGCGACGGTGAGCATTTTATTCAGAAGCACTACATTAATATCGGCATGGCAGTTGATACTCCCAAAGGACTGGTCGTGCCAGTTATCCGTCACGCTGCCGAAAAAGGTATCTGGCAAATCGCCGAAGAAGTTAACGCTCTGGCGCTAAAAGCCAAAGAGGGAAAGCTGACAGCAGCAGATATGCAAGGTGGCTGTTTCACTATTTCCAGCCTGGGTGCTATCGGCGGAAACGGTTTTACACCCATCGTGAATACCCCGGAAGTGGCTATTCTGGGGGTGTCCAAATCGCAAACAAAGCCGGTTTGGAATGGCGAAGAATTTGTGCCAAGGTTGATGCTACCTCTAGCGCTGTCCTACGACCACCGCGCAATAAACGGTGCGGATGGCGGCAGGTTTTTCACTTTCCTGATTGCACAGTTGGCAGATTTGCGGCGACTGGCGCTATAACAGCGATTTAGCTATGTGTAGCTAAACCCGGGCGTCACATGTTGTGAGCGTACGCTGTGCTTGATCGAATACAGGTATGACTTCACAGTATGGTTACGGCAAACAAAAAACCGCATCTTATGATGCGGTTTTTTGTTTGCGCGGGCATGTTGCCGCGTGTCAGCCATTTCCCTTCAGCAGGTTGATATCTGCCACAGTTAGCGCCGTGGTATTGAGTATGCCTCGCTCTGATACAGAAGGAATCATGATGTGAGCCGGTTTCGTGAGGCCACTTAAATAGGGGCCGATAAGCCGGGCATTGGTCAGTGATCGGATCAGGCCCAGCGCGATACTGGCGGTATCCATGTTTGGCATGATCAGCAAGTTGGCCGCACCAGTAATGTTGTTGTTGGCGTTGATGCTGTTACGCAGTGTTTCGTTCATGGCAGAGAGGGAGTGCATTTCTCCATCAATTTCCAGCTCGGGCAGTTCATGGCGCAAGCGTGCAGAAGCTCGTTTCATTTTGTGTGCTTGTGGATCGTCGTAGGTGCCGAAGTTTGAATGTGATAGCAGGGCGACCTTGGGTGTTATGCCAAAGCGTTTGACAAACTCGATAGCATTTTTGGTTGTTGCAACTATTCGGTCTTCTGAAGGATCAACATTGATAAATGGGTCCGCCAAAAACAAAGGGCCGCTTTCGAGCAAGAGAGCGCACACGGAAGATAAGTGCCTTTTGTCGTCCACGGGTCGCAAGATGCTGATCAGGTCCCGCAAGTGTTTGTCAAAGCGGCCAACCTTGCCACAGATAAGCCCGTCGGCATCGCCCAGGGCTACCATGGTTGCTGCAATAACGGTGCTGTTGGTGCGCATGATCGTTTTGGCGGCTTCAACGGAAACACCGGAGCGACCGACACAATCGTGGAAATGTTTCCAGTAGTTGTCATGGTGATCGCCTTCTTCAGGGTTCAGTACTTCGTAGTCGTCGCCCGCCTTCAGACGCAGGTTCATCTCGATTATTTTGTTTTCAATAGCTGTGGGGCGCCCAACCAGAATCGGTTTGGCAACCTGTTCATCAACGACCGCCTGAATGGCTCTCAGGACATCGTCATTTTCACCTTCAGCATAAACAATGCGAGCGGGATGCTTTTTCGCTTGCTCAATCACTGGTTGCATGAACAGTCGGCTGCGGCTGACGTAGGAGTGCAGTTTGGTGCGATAAGCAGCCAGATCATCGATAGGGCGGGTGGCCACGCCGCTTTCCATTGCCGCCTTGACGACGGCAAGAGGTATTTCTTCAATCAGGCGCGGGTCAAAGGGTTTAGGGATGAGGTATTCCGGGCCAAATTTCAGTTCTTCATCATCGTACGCCTGGGCTACCACTGTTGTGGCTTCGCGGTGAGTCAGATCCGCAATTGCCTTGACGCAGGCCTGTTTCATGGCGTCGTTGATGACGGTTGCGCCGCAGTCCAGTGCGCCGCGAAAAATAAAGGGGAAGCACAGTACGTTGTTAACCTGATTCGGGTAGTCCGAGCGTCCGGTGGCAATAATGGCATCAGGGCGTGCGGCCTTGACCTCTTCCGGCATGATTTCCGGCACAGGATTGGACATTGCCAAGATGATGGGTTTGTTGGCCATCTTTTTGACCATATCGCCGGTGAGGATGCCTGGCCCGGAAAGCCCCATGAACAGGTCGCTGTTTTCAATGGCGTCGTCCAGGGTGCGGTCAGTGGTATCGACGGCGTATTTTTCTTTCCACTGGTTCATGCCTTCCTGGCGGCCTGCGTAAATAACGCCGGTGCGATCGAGCATGCGAACGTTATCGCGAGTGAGGCCCATACTCACCAGCAAATCAACGCAGGCAATGCTGGCAGCTCCTGCTCCGGTAACGGTGAGCTTGATGTCGCCAATATTCTTGTTGACGATTCGCAGGGCGTTGTAGACAGCCGCTGCGGCAACGATAGCGGTACCGTGCTGGTCGTCGTGAAACACGGGAATGCTCATGCGTTCACGCAGCTTTTGCTCCACAATAAAGCATTCGGGGGCCTTGATGTCTTCCAGATTGATGCCGCCAAAGGTGGGTTCTAGTGAGGCGATAACTTCAACCAGTTTGTCCGGGTCTGTTTCGCTAATCTCAATATCAAACACATCAATATTGGCAAATTTCTTGAACAGCACGGCCTTGCCTTCCATAACCGGTTTGGAGGCAAGAGGCCCTATTGCGCCAAGTCCGAGTACGGCTGTACCGTTTGTGACTACGCCAACCAGGTTGCCGCGAGAGGTGACGCTGGCAGCGCTGTTGGGATCTTCCACAATAAGCTCACAGGCATAGGCAACACCGGGAGAGTAAGCCAGTGACAGATCCCGTTTATTGGCCAGCGGTTTGGTCGGGCGAATTTCCAGTTTGCCGGGTGTCGGATCTGTATGGTAGCGAAGTGCGCTCTCTTTAAATGAATCGGCCATGGTGTTTCCTGAGTTATTGCTGATCAATTGGTCACTGTTTTGTGGTGCCGTATTCTAACGTGAGCTGATAACAAAAAACCATGTGTAAAAAGCGTTTAGTCGTTTTTAACGGGTGGCATGTCCGGGTTATGAGCTCCAGCCGCCTAATTCCTGCCAGCGATTAACGATGCCGCAAAACAGCTCGGCGGTTTTGTTGGCATCGTAGGCAGCAGAATGGGCGGATTTGTTGCTGAAGCTGATGCCGGCAACTTCGCAGGCTTTGGCCAGAACGGTCTGTCCGTAAGCGAGTCCTGAAAGTGTTGCGGTATCGAAGCAGGAGAATGGGTGAAAGGGGTTTCTTTTGATACCGTTTCTGGTCACGGCCGTGTTGACAAAGCCAAGGTCAAAGTGGGCATTGTGAGCCACCATGATGGCGCGATTACAATGACTTTCTTTTACTGCGGCCCTGATGGGCTGGAATAATTCCTTGAGCGCGATTTCCTCTTCTATCGCCATGCGGTTGGGATCATGCGGGTTGATCCCGGTGATATCGAGCGCCGCTTGTTCGATGTTGGCACCTTCAAAGGGAATAATCGCGTGGCAGTGGGTTTGATCCGGAAAGAGAAATCCATCATCGTCCATGGCCAGGGTTACTGCGGCTACTTCCAGCAAGGCGTCGGTTTCGGAATTAAAACCGCCGGTTTCAACGTCGACAACTACCGGCAGGAAGCCGCGAAAGCGATCGGATATAGGGGGATGCCAGGTCATTATTCGGCTACTGTCCAGTTCAGGGTTTCTCCGGCACAGAGCGGCACCATGTTGTCCGTGCCCAGCTTGACAGTCTGAGGTACTTGCCAGGGAGATCTTTGCAGGGTAATGGTGTCGCTATTGCGCGCCAGACCGTAAAAGTCGGCACCAAAATGGCTGGCAAAGCCTTCCAGCTTGTCCAGTGCATCAGCGCGTTCAAAGGCTTCAGCGTACAGCGCCATTGCTGCATGGTTGGAGTAGCAGCCAGCGCAACCACAAGCCGTTTCTTTGCTGCGTTGTGCGTGCGGCGCGGAATCGGTGCCAAGAAAAAATTGGCTGCTGCCGCTGGTTGCAGCCGTCATTAATGCTTGTTGATGTGTGTTGCGTTTCAGAATGGGTAGGCAGTAGTAGTGGGGCTTTATGCCTCCTGCCAGCATATGATTACGATTAAACAGCAGGTGCTGCGGTGTGATGGTGGCGGCAACATGGTCTGATGCGGATGCAACAAATTCTGCACCCTGCCGGGTGGTGATGTGCTCCAGAACAATTTTTAGCGCCGGGAAGGTTCCGGTCAATTCAGTCAGGTAACGGTCAATAAATACGGCTTCTCTGTCAAAGATATCAATGCCGGGTTCGGTCACTTCTCCATGCAGCAGTAAAGGCAGCCCCTGTTTTTCCATTTCGGCCAGTACCGGGAAGATTTTTTTCAGATCGGTCACGCCCGAATCAGAATTGGTGGTAGCTCCAGCGGGATAATATTTGCAGGCATACACACTACCCGAGCGTTTTGCCGTTGCTATTTCCTGTGGCGAGGTGTTATCCGTTAAGTACAGCACCATTAACGGCTGCCACTGGCTGGTGGCGGGCCTATTTTGGAGAATTCGGTCTCTGTAGTCGAGTGCCTGTTGTGTGGTGACGATCGGCGGCAGCAGATTTGGCATGATGATCGAGCGGCCAAAATCCTTTGCTGCATCGGCAACTGTGGATTTCAGTGCGTCGCCATCGCGCAGATGTACGTGCCAGTCGTCCGGGCGAGTAATAGTCAGTTCTTTCATGGGGCGAATGCTACCGGAAACTGCGCTGGCTTGACAGTAATTGCTGGTTATTAGCAGCAAATTAACATGATGTTTACTGTGCTTTTGCTGTTGAGCATATTAAAATATGCGCCCCAAAAAAATTCATCCAATATTTTCCCCCAGGAGTGCTTGTGTCGGATATTAAAAAAGTGGTGTTGGCTTATTCCGGTGGCCTTGATACGTCTGTAATTGTCCGTTGGTTGCAGGAAACCTATCAGTGTGAGGTTGTGACCTTTACCGCTGATATAGGTCAGGGAGAAGAGGTAGAGCCTGCTCGGGCCAAAGCGAAGGCTCTGGGGGTGAAGCAAATTTATATTGATGATTTGCAGGAAGAGTTTGTGCGTGACTATGTCTACCCGATGTTTCGTGCCAACGCTATTTACGAAGGGGAGTATCTGCTGGGTACGTCCATTGCCCGCCCTCTGATTGCCAAGAGAATGATTGAAATTGCCAATGAAACGGGTGCTGATGCCATCTCGCATGGCGCAACGGGTAAAGGTAATGATCAAGTGCGTTTTGAGTTGGGCGCTTATGCACTGAAGCCGGGTGTGAAGGTGATCGCGCCCTGGCGGGAGTGGAATCTCGGTTCACGGGAAACCCTGATGAACTATTGCGCCGAGCACAATATCCCGGTCGATTTTTCTGGTGGCAAGAAAAAATCACCGTATTCAATGGACGCGAACCTGTTGCATATTTCTTATGAGGGTGATTTGCTCGAAAACCCCTGGAATGAGCCTGAAGAAGATATGTGGCGCTGGAGTGTGTCGCCCGAGAATGCGCCTGATCAGGCGACCTATGTTGAGCTCACTTACAAAAAGGGCGATATCGTTGCTATTGATGATAGACCAATGACGCCAGCGGTTGTGCTTCGACACTTGAATGAAGTCGCTGGTGCCAATGGCATTGGTCGGCTCGATCTTGTTGAAAACCGTTATGTGGGTATGAAGTCCCGTGGCTGTTATGAAACGCCCGGTGGTACCGTGATGCTGAAAGCACACCGCGCTATCGAATCCATTACTCTGGACCGTGAGGTTGCGCACCTGAAAGACAGTCTGATGCCAAAATATGCGGAGCTGATTTACAACGGCTACTGGTGGTCTCCGGAGCGTGAAATGTTGCAGAAAATGATTGATGAATCCCAGCAGTTTGTTAACGGCAAGGTGCGATTGAAGCTCTATAAAGGGAATGTGGTTGTAGTGGGGCGCCAGTCCGAAGACAGCCTTTTCGACGAGAAAATTGCTACCTTCGAAGACGATGCTGGCGCTTACAATCAGAAAGACGCAGAGGGCTTTATCAAGCTGAATGCTTTGCGGTTGAGGATTGCAGCCAATAAAAATCGCAAATTAATTTAGCGGTTGTGGTTTGACTGCCGCTGATTTGATCTGTGTCATTTGCTGCCCGGCACAGAAATAAAATAATACGCGGGCTGAGTTTACTTGGCTCCTAAACAGGACTCTAATCTACGGGAATGCACAATGAGTAGTGATGTGATATCGACCGGTGAGCAGCCGGTGTACAACACAAAAGTCGTCAAGCAGTTCGCCATCATGACGGTGGTGTGGGGCATTGTTGGTATGTTGGTAGGGGTAATCCTTGCTGCCGAGCTGGTTTGGCCGGATATCAATATGCAGCTGCCATGGCTGCACTTTGGTCGCCTGAGACCCCTGCACACTAATGCTGTTATTTTTGCTTTTGGGGGTTGTGCACTGTTTGCGTCGGCTTACCACGTTGTTCAGAGAACCTGCCAGGCTACCCTGTTTGGCGGATTTTTACCGGCGTTCACCTTTTGGGGCTGGCAGCTGGTCATTGTGTCAGCGGCTGTAACATTACCGCTGGGCCTTACCAGCGCGAAAGAGTACGCTGAACTGGAATGGCCGATTGATATACTGATTACGCTGGTTTGGGTGTCCTACGCAGTGGTTTTCTTTGGGACTATCATGAAGCGTAAAACCAAGCATATTTATGTTGCCAACTGGTTTTTTGGTGCATTTATTATCACCGTTGCGGTCTTGCATCTGGGCAACAGTGCGGCAATACCGGTTACTTTCTGGAAATCCTATTCTGCTTACGCGGGAACCATGGATGCCATGGTGCAGTGGTGGTATGGCCACAATGCGGTCGGCTTCTTTCTGACGGCTGGTTTTCTGGGCATGATGTACTATTTCGTGCCAAAGCAGGCAGAACGCCCTGTTTATTCTTACCGCCTGTCGATCGTTCACTTCTGGGCATTGATTGCCGTTTATATCTGGGCAGGTCCGCACCATCTGATGTATTCAGCGCTGCCAGACTGGGCTCAGAGCCTGGGTATGGTGATGTCTCTGATTCTGTTGGCACCTTCCTGGGGCGGCATGATCAACGGCATGATGACGCTTTCAGGCGCCTGGCATAAGCTGCGTAACGACTCAACACTGAGATTTCTGGTGGTGTCGCTATCGTTCTACGGTATGTCCACGTTCGAAGGTCCGATGATGTCGATCAAGACTGTAAATTCGCTGTCGCATAACACTGACTGGACCATTGGCCACGTTCACTCCGGAGCTCTGGGCTGGGTAGCGATGGTTTCTATCGGCGCCATGTATAACCTGATTCCAGTACTGTTTAACCGTGCCAGGATGTACAGCGAAAACCTGATCAACCTGCATTTCTGGTTATCAACGATTGGAACGGTTCTCTATATCGCATCGATGTGGGTCAACGGTATTGCCCAGGGGCTGATGTGGCGCGCATTTAACACTGACGGCACATTGACCTACAGTTTTGTGGAATCTATTGAAGCCAGCTATCCCGGTTATTACGTCCGCTTGCTGGGGGGATCAATCTTCTTCGTCGGGATGTTAATCATGGGTTACAACGTTTGGCGTACCGTGAAGTCTGACAAGCAAGCGGCAAGCAACCCTGTTGCTGAAACAGCCTAAGGGAGATCATCACAGTGAAGCATGAGATTATTGAAAAAAATATCGGCCTGATGATAGTACTTATCGTTGTGGCTATCAGTTTTGGTGCGCTGGCTCAGGTGATCCCCCAGTTCTGGCAAAAGGAAACGACCGAGCCGATAACAGGCCTGAAACCGTTACCTGCGATCGCTCTTGAGGGACGTGATATCTATATTCGGGAAGGCTGTCACGTTTGTCATACCCAGATGGTGAGGCCAATGCGCGCGGAAACCGAGCGCTACGGACACTATTCAGTAGCAGGTGAGCATGTTTATGAACACCCGTTTTTGTGGGGCTCCAAACGCACAGGCCCGGATTTGGCCCGTGTTGGCGCCCGTTACAGTGATGACTGGCATCGTGCGCACTTGTACAACCCTCGTGACGTTGTACCTGAGTCGAATATGCCTGCGTTCCCCTGGTTATTCGAAAATACTGTTACTGGTGAACACACAGCCGCAAAAATGAAAGCCTTGCGTACAGTGGGTGTTCCCTATACGGATGATGATATTGCCTCGGCTGCAGAGCCCTTTGCCGGTGGTGATGTGAAAGAAATCGATGCCCTGGTTGTTTACTTGCAACAGCTCGGCACCTTGCTGAAGCAGAAACGCTAATGGACCAGGGTACTTTACAAGGTATCGGTACCATCATGGCGATGCTCGCTTTTTTGGGCATTTGCTGGTGGGCTTTCAGCAGCCATAAAAAGAAAGATTTTGAAGAGGCGGCGCAGTTGCCATTTGTTGATGGTCAGTCCGCGCCCCAGAAGGACAGTAAAAATAGGCAGAAAGAACTATGACGACTTTTTGGAGTATCTGGATCATCGTTATCACGTTGGGCACCATTGCTGGCTGTACCTGGCTGCTGTTTGCGACCCGTAAAACTCACCAAAGCGGTGATGACAATGGTGAGGCAAAAACAACCGGTCACATTTATGATGGCATTGAAGAGTTGGATAACCCTCTGCCAAAGTGGTGGTTTAACATGTTTGTGGGGACGGTAATTTTCGGATTGATCTATCTGGTACTGTACCCCGGGCTTGGCAGCTTCAAAGGTATTCTGGGTTGGTCTTCTGTTGGTCAGTGGCAGGAGCAGATTGACGAGGCCGATGCCAAGTACGGACCTATCTACGCCCAGTTTTCCAATATGTCAGCGGAAGAGTTGATTGCCAATCCAGAAGCCATGAAGATGGGCAGCAGATTGTTTAATAACAACTGTTCCCTGTGCCATGGGTCGGATGGTGGTGGCAGCTACGGTTTCCCGAATCTGACGGATAACGACTGGCTATACGGTGGTACTGCGGAGGCTATCAAGGCCAGTATTACCCATGGTCGCCAGGGCGCAATGCCTGCGTGGGGTGATGTTATTGGTGCGGAAGGTGTTGATAACGTAGCCGAATACGTGTTCAAACTCAGTGGTCGCGAGCATGATGCAGCAAAGGCGGAGCAAGGCGGCGAGGCCTATGCTACCTATTGTGCAGCTTGCCATGGCGCTGCCGGTAAAGGATTGCAGGCGTTGGGTGCGCCGAACTTGACAGATGGTACATGGCTCTATGGTGGTTCACCTGCTGCGGTCAGGCATTCCATTCGCAATGGCCGTAAAGGCGTGATGCCTGCGCAGGACAAGTTACTGCGCGAGGATAAAATTCACCTGCTGACCGGGTACGTATACAGCTTGTCTAAAAATCGCTAACAGAAGTAGAGGCGTCATCGTATGATGAAGGATGCTGGTGAATCCGCAGTACATGAGGTTGACCCTGCCAAAGCCAAAAATAGCGAAGAAACTATTCGGGTACTGGATCTTTACCAGACTCGTGAAAAGATTCAAACCCGGAAACTCCCCGGGTTTTTCCGGAATCTGCGGCGCTGGACATGGTTCCCCATGCTCGGCGCTTTTTTTCTGATTCCCTGGTTTAATCTTGATGGCCGTCAGTTGGTGTGGTTTGACTTGCCATCCCGTAAATTCTACGTATTCAATATCACTTTCTGGCCACAGGACTTCATGTTGCTCGCCTGGGCTTTGATCATCTGCGCTTTTGCCCTGTTTACGGTTACGGTACTTGTTGGTCGGGTCTGGTGTGGTTTTTCGTGCCCACAGACAGTCTGGACCATGCTGTTCATGAGCCTTGAAGACAAGTTTGAAGGTGATCGCAACCAGCGTATAAAACTCGATAAAGCGCCCTGGACGTTTAACAAAGTTCGCCGCCGGGGAGGAAAGTGGTTGAGCTGGGTTGCGCTGGCATTTCTGACCGGTGTCACATTCGTCGGTTATTTCAACCCGATCAGAGAACTGATTCCCAGCCTGTTTACATTCAGTGCACATCCCGCAGCCGCTTTCTGGACTTTATTGTTCTCGGTGATGACATTTATGAATGCCGGTTTTTTGCGCGAACAGGTTTGCATGTATATGTGCCCTTATGCTCGCTTTCAGTCGGTGATGTTTGATCACGACACGCTGGTCGTTTCTTACGACGAAGCCCGTGGTGAACCCAGAGGTGCCCGTAAAAAGGGGCAGGATCATCATGCCGAGGGCAAGGGAGACTGCGTTGATTGTTCGCTTTGTGTACAGGTTTGCCCAACGGGGATCGATATCAGGCATGGCCTTCAATATGAATGTATAGACTGCGGGTTATGCATTGACGCCTGTAATACCGTGATGGACAAGATGGGTTATGAGCGAGGGCTGATCTCTTTTACTACCGAACATGCTCTGGAGCATGGCAAAACCAATATCATACGTCCCAGAATGATTGGCTATCTGGCGGTGCTGGTCATCATGATACTGGCGTTCGATTACACCATTGTGACCAGAACACCTCTCGTCGTGGATATTATTCGTGATCGCAACGTCCTGTATCGGGAAAACCGTATGGGGCTGGTGGAAAATATCTATACCCTGAAAATCAATAATATGGATGTTGAAGATCACCGTTACCGTATTTCGGTTGAAGGTGAGTACGATTTCCAATACCGTGGTGCGGTGGAAGTAGACGTAGCAGAGGGTGAAGTGTTGAGTATGCCTGTGGGTGTACTACTTGACCCCGGATTGATGAACTCGCCCAATGCTGATGTTACTTTTGTGGTCGAGTCTGTTGACAGTCCGACACTGCGTGCAATCGAAGAAAACCGATTTATTGGTCCACACATGCGGCGTTAGCACATTATTCTCATGCGGGTTAACGTGCCAACCGGCTCTAATCGGGTGGGCTTGAACCCAGTACAAGCAACAGTTAGGTAACAAATTGAGTAAACTTTCAGATCTGGATACCCTTCCCTGGTATCGGCAATTCTGGCCCTGGTTTTTAATTGCATTGCCCGCCAGCATTGTTGTTGCCGGGATTGCAATGGTGTTTGTTGCCTTTGAAAATGCCGATACTCTGGTGAATGACAATTATTATCGTGAAGGCATGGCCATCAATCGTGTTCTGGAGCAGGATCACAAGGCGCGGGAGCTTGGGCTCAGTGCAGAGCTGGTGATTGATCAGCAAACCGGTGAAATCCTGGTGAAGGTTACCGGTCAGCTGACCGCTAATGGACCACTGACATTGTTGTTACTACATCCCACCGATGAAAAAAGAGACCAGCAGCTGGAACTCGGTACCGTGAGTAGTGGTTATTACCGTGCGGATCTGGAAGCACGCTTGAATAACCGCTATTACCTGCGGATTATGCCTCTGGATCAAAGCTGGCGACTTAATGGTGAGATAGACTTTTCTCAAGCCAATCAGGTGACGCTCGCGCCTCAATGAGCTGCTGGCTGATGATGCATACCTCATGAAAAGTGGTGACTGTTATCACTGCGGCTTGCCAATTACCGGTGGCGTTGATTACCCCGTCATTATTGACCAGCAAACACGGGCTATGTGTTGTCCGGGTTGCCAGGCAGTAGCGACTGCTATTCGGGATGGTGGTCTAGAGCAGTTTTATCAGTTTCGTTCCCGCCTTTCCGAGAGGCCGGAGCGTGATCAACAAGCGGCTCTGGAAGCCTATGACCTGGAAGAGGTACAACAGGAATTTGTTGTTATTCTGGACCAGGATCGCAGGCAAATTTCTGTTCAGGTACAAGGTATTACCTGTGCTGCCTGTGCCTGGCTTATTGAGCACCACCTTAAACAGATTCCGGGGGTGATCTCGGCAAGTGTCAATGTTACAACCCATCGGGCATTGCTCGAGTGGCGTTCGTCTGAAACAAAACTGAGTTGTCTGCTGTCAGCGTTCGAGCCTATTGGTTATCAGGCTCGCCCGGTAACCGACGAGCAGGCCGAAGCTATTCGAAGCAAAGAGAATCGTCGCTTTCTGCAACGGCTGGGTATTGCCGGTCTGGCGATGATGCAGGCTGGCATGATAGCGGTGGGTCTCTATGCTGGTTCTTTTCAGGGCATGGATGTGGAGTGGGAAAGCTACCTTCGCTGGGTGAGCCTGATTATTACCTCTCCGGTGGTCTTCTTTTCTGCAGCGCCTTTTTTTAAAGCGGCCATGCGGAGCTTGAAGATGCGTCATCTGACCATGGATGTTCCGGTGTCTATTGCGATAGGGCTGGCGTTCAGTGCCAGTGTCTGGGCTACCATTGCTGGCACGGGCGAAGTGTATTTTGATTCCGTGTCGATGTTCACTTTTTTCCTGTTACTCGGTCGCTATCTGGAAATGCGGGTCCGGCATCGTAATGAACTGAGTGCCGAGGGGCTGGGTCAGCTATTGCCGACGGTGGCAACCCGATTAAACGGAGATGATGTTGTTTCAGTGCCGGTAAAAAGCCTCAGACCGGGTGATCGGATCCGCGTTGCTGTGGGGGATACCATTCCTTGTGATGGTCAAATAGTCAGCGGTGAAAGTGCCGTGGTTGAGGCAGTGCTCACCGGTGAGTATTTGCCGGTGCACAAGCAAGGGGGTGACACGGTCAGCGCCGGGACGATTAACAGTGAGCATCCGTTGATCATTGACGTGGAGGCGGTCGGTACGCAAACCCGCCTTTCTGCGGTGTTGCACCTGGTGGAACGGGCCCAGGCCCAGAAACCATCGCAGGTGTTTTTGGCTGATCGGGTGGCGGGTTATTTTGTCGCGGTTGTGTTGCTGCTGTCATTAGCAGTGGGCTATTGGTGGTGGCAGCATGATCCCGGACGTATGCTCTGGGTGGTTCTTTCTGTGTTGGTGGTGACTTGTCCCTGCGCGCTTTCCCTGGCAACGCCCGCAGCGCTGGCAGTGGCTTCCGGTGAATTGCGACGCCGGGGGTTTCTGATTACTGATGGGCGGGCGCTCGAATCGCTGGCCAGTGTCAATCACGCCGTGTTTGACAAGACTGGCACCCTGACTTTGAGCAGTATGACGATTGCGACCGTTATGCCTCTGACTTCAAGCAGTGTCGAAAGGTTGCAGGCGGTAGCCGCCGCGCTCGAACAGGATTCCCGGCATCCCATAGCTCAGGCATTTCTCAATATTGGCAATATGCCTGTGGTTGAGAATGTCAGGCATCATGTAACCCAGGGTATCAGTGGTGAAATCGGCGGCGAAGAGTGGGCTATTGGTCGAGCAGAATTTGTTGCAGAAACCCTGCATCATGCGTTGCCCGCTGCTCCCGATCTGGTCGCCGGGCAAACGGCATTATTACTTGCCAGCCAGTCCTCGCTTCAAGGCTGGATTGTTCTGCAGGATCAGTTGCGGCCCAACACGCAAGAGGCGATTGCCAGTCTTGAAAAAACAGTCAATGTCTCGCTGTTCAGCGGTGATCGCAGCGCAGCGGTGGCAGTGATGGCGGAACAGTTATCGATACAACACTGGCGTGGTGACATGTCACCCGCAAGCAAGCTAACAGAGTTACAGGCACTGCAGTCCACCGGGCAACGTGTGGTAATGGTCGGTGACGGAATCAATGATGTGCCGGTATTAAGTGGTGCTGATGTGTCTGTTGCCATGGGGGGCGCCACGGATCTTGCCCGGATTCACGCCGACAGTATTTTATTGTCAGGTAACCTACAGACACTGGTAACGGCCTTGTATATGGCGCGTCGTACCAGACGGGTAATCCGGCAAAATCTCGGTTGGGCACTGCTGTATAATTTGACAGCCTTACCGTTGGCAGCGGCCGGCTGGGTGCCGCCCTGGGCTGCAGCGATAGGCATGTCCGGGAGTTCGTTGTTGGTTGTTATGAATGCATTGCGATTGAGGCGGAATATCATCTGAGGGTGATTTTATTAGACGTTTTGTCATTGGCGGCTGTTTTTCAGTCGGGGGGTATGAAGTGGGAAGTCTATATTTGTTGATACCGGTATCACTGATTTTCTGCGTGATTGCGTTGGTGGCTTATTTCTGGGCTGTTAACAGTGGCCAGTATGATGACCTTGATGGAGAGGGGGAGCGCCTGCTGTTTGATCATGATGACAAGCCACAGAAAGGCGAGCTGAAACAGAACGATAATAAAAAGAACCCTGACGAGCAGCGATAGGCGGACAAGCGGACAGTGATGAACCCTTCCGAAGCTCTTTCAATTGGTGCCATGGTTTTGATTGGTCTCATGGGCGCTGGACACTGCGCCGGCATGTGCGGCGGTATCGTGACTGCACTTGGATTTTCCGTGGAAAAAAGTACCACCGGGGAAAAAGTGGCTCGCTGGCCGATCCTGCTGAGTTATAACATTGGCCGCATTACGTCTTATGGGATGGCGGGAATGGCAGTTGGATGGTTAGGTCAGCTGGGCAGCCAGTATCTCGCACTTGGGCCTGTTTTGCGCAGTATTGCGGGTGTGTTACTTATTCTAATGGGTTGTTATCTGGCGGATTGGTGGAAAATTCTCACGCACCTTGAGTGGCTGGGAGCAAAACTCTGGCGAAAACTACAACCTGTAGCAAACGGGTTATTTCAGGTTCGAAGCACCGGCAAAGGGTTTGCTTTTGGTCTGTTGTGGGGGTGGCTGCCCTGTGGACTGGTGTACAGTGCGCTGGCTTATGCGGCGGCATCGGCTGACCCCGTGAGCGGCTTTTTTGTCATGGTGGCTTTTGGCATAGGTACCCTGCCTGCCATGTTGCTGGGGGGGCTTTTTTCTCAACAGTTGCGTTCGCTGCTGCAGAGGCGCTCTTTGCGCTGGCCTATGGCGTTGATTCTGGTTTTATTCGGTCTTTGGACACTCTGGTCTGTTTATTTTGTCGATCACAGTGGTCATACGAACCACGGTTGGCAAAATTCGGGTTCAGCAGAGCATCTACACATGATGCATAGTCATGAATGACAGCTTGATCGTGCCATATAGCGGGATGGATGCCACTGAAGTACAGGTGACGTGGAAACAATACGCCGATTTGATTCAAGTCAGTTGGAACGCGCTGCTGAAATGATATAAAGTTCAAAACGGTTTATCTATTACTGATAACTCACTCACATTAAAAGATAACTCATTTAAAATAAGTTACGGGAATTCATATGTTAGGTCACGCGATTGGGTTGTTGTATGACCCGCAAAAAACCTGGGATGATATTGCTAAATTAGGCTCCAAAGATGCCAGGAAATCTCTGCTTGGTTTTATTTTTATGGGCATGCTGCCAGCAATCGCCTTTTATATCGGTACGACCAAGGTCGGCTGGACCATTATTGGCGATGAACCTGTTCGCATAACGCCGGAAAGTGCCATTCCTCTGGCTGTATTGTTCTACTTTGCGTTAATGGGGGCTGTAGTCTGCGTGGGTGGCATGTTGTCCTGGATGTCCTCTACTTACCAGTCTGATGTGAAGTATTATGTGGGCGTGGCTTTTATGGGCTATTGCTGTACGCCAATATTTCTGGCCGGGATTGCCGCCGCCTATCCAATCTGGTGGCTGGATATACTGCTGGCAACATTGGCTTGCGGTTACGCCATTCGGCTGGTGTATATCGGCTTGCCAAAAGTGGTCAATATACCTGAGGATCAGGGTTTTTTATTCGCCAGTGCAGCGTTTGCGGTTGCTCTGGTTTATGTGGTGGTGGTGCTGACAGCTACCGTCATTCTGTGGGAGTATATTGCTACACCGGTATTTACCAATTAGTAGCATTCAGGATTGTAGAGGCCGGGCACATGCCCGGCCTTTTACTTGAGGCGTCGGGCAAGTTTTACCGGGTGAGTGGGGGAGAAAGCCATGCGCTTATTACATACGATGCTACGGGTGGTGGATCTCAATGCTTCCATTGCCTTCTACACGGATGTGCTGGGCATGACGTTACTGCGACGCAAGGATTATTCCGATGGCCGGTTTACCCTCGCATTTTTGGGGTATGGTCCAGAAGATGAAACCACGGTGCTGGAGCTCACCCACAATTGGGATATCAGTCGTTACCAGTTGGGTGACGCCTACGGTCATATCGCCATTGGTGTTGAAGATGTCTATGCTGCTTGCGAAAAAATCAGGCAAAGTGGCGGCAAAGTAGTGAGAGAGCCCGGTCCCGTGAAACACGGTTCAACTGTTTTGGCGTTTGTGGAAGATCCGGATGGTTATAAAGTGGAGCTATTGTCGGACTGAACGATCATTGTCCAGCCAGCGCTATGCAGTCAGTGTTGGGATAGATGATAAGAAAAGCAATGCTCGCTCGAGCGGTTGAGCCACGATAAAGCCATTCAAAAGGTGTTGTGACAGGTCTCTTGTATTGAACCCTATAGCTACCTATAGTTTCGGCTGTGTAAATTAGATGAGGACTTATGATGGGTCGAATGTCACCTGAAGTCATGATGAGTGAACTGAATCTGGTGTGGCAACACGTTTTCACGTGGGGTAGCTGGGCTATTGTTTTGGTGATGTTACTTGTCGCTTGGCGAATGGGCGTTAAGCAGCGTACCCCTTTTTATGTGCTTGCCTGTTTAGCTGCAGGGCTGGGGGCTTTTGTTGAGCCACTCTACGACGTTGCTTTCGATTTGTGGTTTTTCGATGTACATAATGGTCAGCCGGGGGCCATGTTCTCTCACTTCACTGCGTTCGGTATTGTGCAGCCAAACTGGTCACATAGCGGTTATATTATTCTTTATGCCACGGCTTGCCTGTATGCAGGGCGAATGATTTACGAAGGTCGGCTTTCTGCGAAAACTTTTTTCCTTGTTTGGCTGGCAGAAATTACAGCCTCTTGTGTTTTCGAGGTGATTGGTACCGGTGTAGGTGTTTACACTTATTATGGCCCCTATGTGATGAGGATCTGGAACTATCCTCTGGTGATCGGGGTGCTGGAAGGTACTCAAACCGTGCTGTTTACGCTTGTTGCGGTGTTGTGGTGGCGGCGAACGACCAGCCCTTCCGCTTTGATGGGATTGTTTTTGTTATTTCCCATTACCATGATGGGCGCAAACTGTGGTGTTGGTGGGCCGATTATCATTGCCTTGCACCTGTCCGAGGCTGAATTTAGCGAAGGCATCGTGTGGGCTGCGACAATGTTGACGCTGGTCATGTGTGCACTGGCGGTATACGGCGCATCGAAGTTCCTGCCTGATGTGCCTGTTCGAGCAGCGAAGCAGGTTGACCCTGCGACTGACTCCTATTCGGTTCCGGTGACCGCAGAGTAAGATAAAATTTCAATGAATGTATTGTAAAAGCAGCTGGCAGAGAAGGCTGATAACAAAAATACCCGTGATATTAAGCCATATCCCGGCCCTTGCCATTTGTGGAATCTGAATTAGCTTTGAGCCGAATACTATGGCATTGGGCGGCGTCGCTACCGGCAGCATAAAGGCGCAGCTGGCTGCAAGAGTAGCCGGAATAATGACGCTTAAGGGGTCTATACCCATACCAATAGCCATTGCTGAAAGAATCGGTACCAGTGAGGTGGTTGTCGCTGTATTACTGGTTATTTCAGTGAGAAAGATAATCAGTGTCACCACCAGCAAAGTCATTACGACGGGTTGTACGTTACCAAGTTGACTGAGCTGCAAGGCCAGTAGTTCGCTGATACCGAAACTGCTTATTGCACTGGCCAGCGCAATACCACCACTGAGTAGTAACAAAATCCCCCAGGGCAGACGTTCGACAGTTTGCCAGTCGACCAGAAACTGGCATTTTCGCCCGTTAGCGGGAAGGTTGGCTGGAATAACAAACAACAATAGTGCCGCAATAATGGCTATGCCACTGTCGGTGAGCCCACTCAACCCCGGTAGCTTTACCAGTAATGGGCGGGTGATCCAGGCAGCGGCAGTGAGTAAAAAAACAAGCAGGGTCAGTTTGCCTCCTGTTGACCAGTGAGTTGTGCTCAAGTCAAATTGAGACTCGGCAATGGGTTGCGATCCGGGTGGGTAAATAAACCGGGTCAGTAACAGCCAGGCTAACGGAACCATAACGATCACCATGGGTACACCAATCAGCATCCAGCGGGCAAAGCTGATTGGTGTACCCAGATGATCCGCTATGAAAGACGCGGTAAACATGTTGGGCACTGTACCGATCAGAGTTCCGATACCACCGATGGATGAGGCGTAGGCAATACCCAACAGCAGGCAGAGGGAGAAGTTCTGTTTGCTGTCGTCATCCGGGTGCAAATGAATAATGCTCAGTGCAATGGGTAACATCACCATAGTAGTGGCGGTATTGGTAATCCACATACTTAGCAGTGCGGAGACAAACATAAAGCCGCCGACAACTACTTTTGGCGTGGTACCAACTGTGCGGATGACTCTCAGGGCGAAGCGCTTGTGAAGCTCCCATCGCTCCAGTGCAAGCGCGAGAATAAAGCCGCCAAGAAACAGAAAAATCATCGGGTGAGCGTAACTGGCTGCAGTGACATGGATACTCTGTGCGCCACTAAGTGGCAGAATGGCCATTGGCAGTAGGGCGGTAGCGTATACCGGTATCGCCTCTGTGAGCCACCAGACAGCCATCCATGCAGTAAGGGCTGCAGTGACTTTGCTGGCAGTGCCAAACGCAATGGGTTTACCGTCAAGCCCTACACTCAGGTCGGGCACAAGGTGGTAGGCGAGCAGAGCGACAGCTGGCCCCAGTATCAGGTAGAACAACTGAAATTTTTGGTGTGACTTATTTTTGTGCTTGCCTGTTAAGGTCCTGGTCATTGAGGCCCTTACCCGTTGCTGGGAAAATGTCGAGGTGAGCTACTCTACGAGATATGCCCCGTGGTCCGCACCCGCTTGCTACCTTTTTCTACCGGTATCCTTTGAGCCAGTTGTCGTTGCTGAAGCCTGGTATCAATCACATTTTTCAGCGCGATCAGAAACCCGGTGACCAGGAATGCGCCTGGCGGTAAAATGATCACCAGAAAACTGTAGCCATCCCCGAACAGCTGTAACTTCCAACTCTCTGCCGTTGGCCCAAATATCAGATTCATATTGGCAAACAGTGTACCGCTGCCGATAATTTCACGGATAGCACCCACCACCAGTAATACGATGGCGAAGCCACTGCCCATCATCAGGCCATCCAGTGCCGATGCGGGCACAGTATTCTTGCTGGCAAAAGCTTCAGCACGGCCAAGAATGGTACAGTTGGTAACAATAAGTGGAATAAAGATACCGAGAATCAAGTAAAGCTCGTAGGTAAACGCTTTCATCAGCAGTTCTGTGCAAGTGGTAAAAGCAGCAATAATCATGACAAATGCCGGTATCTTAACGGCGTCGGAGACGCGTTTACGGATCAGCGAGACTGCAATATTCGAACCTGCCAGTACGGCCATGGTAGCCAGTCCCAGTCCCAGGGCGTTGACAACCGAACCGGTAACCGCCAGCAGTGGGCAAAGGCCCAGCAACTGAACGAGGGCAGGGTTGTTTTTCCACAAGCCGTTGTGGGTGATCTCGCGAACAGGGATCAGCTCAGCCATTGTCTGGCTCCTTTGTCTCAGCGTCGGGTTGGCTGGAGATTATTTCTCCGGGTTTGGGTAGATCAGTATCGGGTAGGGTGTTTTTACTCATCGCTTCCTTGATCAACCTCTGTTTGTCTTCCTGGAAATACTGGAGGACTTTGGCTATCTGTTGTACCACAGCACGGGGGGTGATGGTAGCGCCGGTAAACTGGTCGAACTCGCCGCCATCCTTTTTTACTTTCCATTTGTCGATCGTCGGGTTCGCAAGGGATTTTCCATTAAAACCCGTTACCCATTTGCTTTTATTCGTGTCGACTTTATCACCAAGTCCGGGTGTTTCCCGGTGTTCAACAATTCTGACACCGGCAATGGTGTTGTCGTCCAGGTTGATACCGATAATCATTTTTATATCGCCGTTATAGCCGTCGGGGGCTGTGGCAGGAACAATCATGGCAACAAGCTGATTGTCTTTGCGGGCAACCTTGATGTCGCCCGAGTCAATACCCAGCGTTGCCAGAAAATGGTCCGGAATGGTGAGGGTGTCCATCAACAGATCATTATCGTGGCGCTCTTTTGGGACAATTTCCAGCAGAGCCTTCTGTGCGACCTTGCGTTGTGCCTCCGCAATACGTTCTTTTGTGCCGAGATGAGTGCTTGCCAGAATGGAAGAAGTAACCAGTGCAAAAATACCCAGCATTATGCTATTGAAGCGGATTGAGCTAATCAGCATCGGGTTTCTCCGTGGCTTTGCGTCGTTGTTGGTGTCCATAGGTGCGAGGCAGAGTATAGTTGTCAATCAGCGGAGCTGCGAAATTCATTAATAACACCGCAAATGCCACAGCGTCGGGATAGCTTCCCCAGCTGCGAATCAGAAAAACCAGCAATCCTGTCAAGGCGCCATAAATCATTTTGCCGAGCTTGCTGGTAGCAGAGCTGACAGGATCTGTGACAATAAAGAAGGCGCCCAGCATGGTGGCGCCACTGAGTAAATGGAACGGTGGTGAACCGTGACTTGAAGAGCTGCCACCGTCGTAAAACAAGGCGGATATCAGGCTAAGTGATACCAACATGCTGACCGGCGCGTGCCAGGTAAATACACGGTTGTAGAGCAGGAAAATACCTCCTGCCAGAAAGCACAGGTTCACCCATTCCCAGCCTGCACCTGCATATTCTCCGGCAATAAATACCGGTTCGGTCTGGTAAAGCTGTTCAACTAGCAAGCCGGAATTATGCTTGAGTACTTCCAGTGGTGTTGCTGCCGTGAATGCGTCGATGGTGCTGTCACCCAGAAACGGAAAAACTATTTGTAGTGACTGCCATAGCCCCGGAGTAATGGTACCTTCTGGCAATAGTGCGGCAGGTGCAGGCCAGGCTGTCATTTGTACAGGAAATGAAATCAGCAGCACAACATAGCCAACCATAGCCGGGTTAAAGGGGTTGTAGCCCATGCCGCCGTAGAGTTGTTTGGCGATCACAATAGCAAAAGCCGAGCCGGTCACGACCACCCACCAGGGTGCCAGGGGAGGGAGTGCGAGTCCTAACAGTATAGCGGTGACCAATGCGCTGTAATCTTTCAGATAGAACAGTACCGGTCGGTTACGCAGGCGCATGATGGCCGCTTCACAGCTCAGAGCTGTGGTGCTGGCAATAACGATATTGATAAGCGTGCCCCAGCCAAAATGCCAGCTCAGGGCGGCAAAGCCGGGTAGTGTGGCGAGAATAACCAGTTGCATGAGGCGGGCAGTTTTCTGCGGGCCGTGGGCGTGAGGGGATGTAATCTTGAGCAGTGACATGACATTATTCCCCTTCTGTCACAGTGAGTTTTGTATGCTCGACGAGATTGGCTTTGGCTTCTTCAAACTTCAACCTGGCGGCTTCGACTTTATTCTGTGCCTGCTGCTTCTCTTCTTCAGTGCCAGTGCCTTCCAGCGTGATCAGCTTGTCTTCGGCTACTTTCAGGCGTTTTTCTGCACTGGCAGCCAGGCGTTCAAGTTTTGATTGCTGCTGCTCAGGGTTTAGCTCGGCTTTTTTAGGTGGCGGTGTTACTTCAGCCTGTTGTGTAACCTGCACCACAGGCTCATCATAAGCTTCCGATAACCCGGCCAGCTTGCTTCTCGCATCTTCAAGTTTCAGGCGCGCGGCTTCCACTTTGGCTTTGGCTTGTTCCTGTTGTTCGGGGCTGCCGTTCTGGTTCAGCTCCTGTAACTTGCTTGCAGCGACTTCTAGCCGGTTTTCTGCACTTTTTAACAAACGTTCCGCTTTTGCGCGTTGCTGTTCGGGTGTCTCAGCTGCTTTTTTCTCGGCAACTCTGGTGAGCGCAGCCTGAATCAGATCGTCGGCCTTGCCCGTATTGGTGCCTGCTTTTGCCTTGGCTTGCTGGGCCGCTTTGCGACGCTCTTCTTTCTTGGCAATTTTTTCTGCTTCGATGCGATCCTTGCGGGCTTGTTGAAATTCAAAACGTTGACGGGCACGATCGGATTTAATCACATCTTTCCGGTGCTGAATGATTTCACCCTTGGCTGCCCGGTAGTATTGCACCAGAGGAATACTGCTTGGACATACAAAAGAGCAGGCGCCACACTCAATACAGTCAAACAGGTTGTGAGCTTCCAGTTTTTCGTGATTTTGTGACTGCGCGTACCAGTAAAGTTGTTGTGGTAACAAACTAGCGGGGCAGGCCTCGGCACACAGGCCACAGCGAATACAGGCTTGAGCCGGTGGTGGTGCGGGCAGTTCTTCTGGTGTCGCTGCCAGCAGGCAGTTGGTAGTTTTGATCACGGGTACACGGGTATCTTCCAGAGTGAAACCCATCATGGGGCCGCCCATGACCAGTCGGCTACATTTTTCAGGCTGAAAGCCACTGTTTTTCAATACATGACTGACGGGTGTGCCAATGAGTGTGTGGTAATTACGCTGGGTCTGGCAGGCTTCTCCAACGACAGTAGTGATACGGGAAATCAGCGGCTCACCATGAGCAATGGCCCGATAAATAGCGTGGCAGGTGCCGACATTCTGGCAAACGATTCCCAGATCCATGGGTAGTCCACCGCTGGGCACTTCTTTGCCGGTTAATATCTGAATAAGCTGTTTCTCGCCACCGGAAGGGTAGCGTGTGGGGAATTCTACCAATTCAATACTGGAAGAACCCTCTAAGTGAGTTGCTAACGCTTCGTAGGCCTTTGGTTTGTTATCTTCAATGCCAATCAGAATGGTTTCTGGCTGGCCGAGAATGTGTGCCAGCAGCTTGATGCCTTCAATAATTTCTTCCGGGTATGTCTGCATGAGAATATCGTCAGCAGTAATATAAGGCTCACACTCGGTACCATTGATGATCAGTGTATGGATGGGTTTATTAGGCCCCAGTTTTACCGCAGAGGGAAAGCCTGCGCCACCCATTCCGGCGATACCCGCCTCGCGAATTTTTGCCAATAAAACGGAAGGCTCGGCTTGCAGGTAATTCCCAACACCCCGATGTTCTAGCCACTGGTCTTGGCCGTCACTTTTGATTGTGATGCAGGTTTGTGGCATACCTGAAGGGTGGGGAACCGGGTGCAAATCGATAGCAGTGACCGTTCCCGAAGTAGGGGCGTGTGCGGCGGCACTGACGAAGCCACCAGCTTCGGCAATCATCTGGCCTTTCAGTACTTGATCGCCTACAGAGACAACAGGTTTAGCGGGTGCGCCAATATGTTGTTGCATTGGGATCACAACTGCTTCTGGCAGTGGCAATTCACCAATACCTAGCTGCAATGACTGCGACTTGTTCTCTGGTGGATGTACGCCGCCGGTCAATGGATAAATCTTCCTCATGCCGCCTGCTCCTTGTTGGTGGGGCGACGATCGCTGGCAATCATTTCAACACTACTGGGAGGCAGCACCCATTTCCAGTCGCTGATAGAGGTTGCTACCGGAATCATATCGATGCAATCTACCGGGCAGGGTTCTACGCAGAGATCGCAGCCGGTACACTCATCGGCAATAACGGTATGCATTTGCTTGGCTGCACCGAGAATTGCATCAACAGGGCATGCCTGGATGCATTTGGTACAGCCAATACATTCATCTTCACGAATAAACGCAACCTTTTTAACGTCACTCTCTTCACCGTGTTCAGCATCCAGCTCAGGAGCTTCCACCCCCAGCAGGTCGGCAATAGCATTAATGGTCGCCTGGCCGCCGGGAGGACATTTGTTAATTTCCTCTCCATTGGCGATGCCTTCAGCATAGGGTCGACAACCGGGGTGTCCGCACTGTCCGCACTGGGTTTGCGGCAGCAGGTTGTCAATTTGTTCGACAATCGGGTCGCCTTCCACTTTGAACTTGATGGAGGCGAAGCCAAGTACCGCACCGAATACTACGGCCAGCCCGACCAATGCAAACAGGGCGGCTAATAGCGGTTGTTGAATGAGAAAATCCAGCAAAATTGGTCCTTAGCCCTAGACGAGGCCACTAAAGCCCATAAAGGCTAACGACATCAGGCCCGCGGTAATCATGCCAATGGCGGCACCCTTGAAGGGTGCGGGAATATCGGCAACGGCCAATCGCTCACGCATGGCTGCGAACAGAATCAAAACCAGTGAGAACCCCAGCGCGGCACCGGCACCAAAAAGGGTTGATTCAAACAGGTTGTGCGCCTTGGTGGTGTTGATCATGGCGACACCCAGTACCGCACAATTGGTGGTGATCAATGGCAGAAACACACCTAGCACGCGATAGAGCAGTGGGCTGCTCTTCTCGATAAACATTTTGGTGAACTGCACGACCACCGCAATCACCAGGATAAAAGAAATGGTTTTCAGATATTCAAGATCGAGTGGAATCAGAATCCAGGTGTTGACCAGATAGCTCGACATGGCTGCCAATGTGAGTACAAAGGTTGTCGCCCCGGCCATACCAATAGCGCCTTCCAGCTTATTGGAGACCCCCATAAACGGGCACAAACCAAGGAATTGAACCAACACAAAGTTGTTCACCAAAATGGTGCTGATCAAAATAACGGCAAATTCCTGCATGGTAGAACAGGTTCCTGTGCAGTATTTCTAATTAATGGTTCACTTGAGCGCCCGGTCAGGGCTAATTGCCAACGCGCTATTATCAGCCCGGAGGAATCTTAGTTCAACACCCGTTCGCGTTAACTTGGTGCTGGAGTCGCATTGATGGTTAAAAACCGGCTGCTGACCTGTATTCGGCCGGTTTAGTCTTATGGCGGGTGGATTTGCTACGCTGAGTCAGCCCCATGACCGAAGGGAATGTTTTGGGCCTTTGCGGAGAATACGCCGTTCAGGTCTAGCCGGGGGAATATGCTGGCACTCCTAGCCCGCGATGGCTTTGTTAAGGGTTTCTTTTCGAAAAAATATGCAAAAAATGCCCAAAACACCTCCAATAATTGCACCGCTGACATGGGCTACATAATTGATGTAGGAATCGTTCCCTGCTTGTTTCATTCCATAAATATCCCAACCTATATACCATGCAGCAAGGGATAGTGCAGGGATTCGAAATACCCTTATATAAACAAGAAACCAGAAAAAGCACCGGATTTTAATGGTTGGCAGCATGACGGCCAGTGCTGTCATGGCTGCCATTACTACGCCTGAAAGCCCGATGGTTGGCAGAGTACTCTCTATGCCAAACAGGGAATGGCTATATGCCAGACTGGTGCCCACAGAGGTGACTAAAACAAATATTGAGAAAACGAATCCTCCGACAATAATTTCAACTGATGCGGCAAAAATATAAAAAAATAGAAGGTTGCCAGCCAAATGAATGATATCTGCGTGAGAAAATGTTGAAGTCAGCATTTTTTTAAAACTTGGATTTTTCGGATCGTAAGCTAATGTGCTGGTCAGGCTTTTGGGGACGGTTGAATCGTATTGTTTAAACAGTTCCGTCAGTCGGTTGTGGACATATTTGAGATTGTCCGCGTTTGATGAAAATAGAGTGCTGGGTATTGCCTCTTTTGACAGTTCTTCAATTTTTAGCTGAGTGTTTGGCGCTGTGCGAATAGCCTGAAATATTTCCGGGCATTGATTGCCTGATTCTGTTCGGGCAATTTTGCGAAGGAAAGCAATCGCGCCCTTATCTATGTTGTCGTAGCAGAATTTTTCGACAGCTTTGCTGTGATCTTTGTCTATAGAGTACTGCTGCCAGTAAACAAATACACACAGAATACAAACCAGTAGGGTAAGAATTGGTAGCCTGTTTATGCTTGTATCAAGTTTATAGGGTAAAAAAATCACAACACTCCCTGTTGGTTATCGATTATTTTTTTAAAGCCTTGATCAGAGGCAGCCAGTAGCTGAACCCAAAAATCAGGGTTTGAAAAAACGATAGCTGGTTGCTGATTTCCGGTGCAGCCTTGGCTTTAACGGCGATGTACTCACCGGTGTGGGCAGTCAGAACGAAGATACCGAAACCAATGCAGTAGGTTGAGTAAGGGTCCGGGATGATTGATACCAACCCCAGAATCATTGCGATCATTGCGGCGATACAGCCAAATTTTGTGAAAATAATAGTCGCTTGAAATGCCATCGTGTCTACTCTCTTTACTGTAATGATATTTTTATCAATTTTGGTGTCGAATCATGCCAGAGTCGGGATGCACTTTGAACTGTTTCGGGGCCAGTAAACCAGCGTTCCTCAAATTAAGACCGTTGATGATGCCTCAATAAGCTGCTATATACCTATCTGAAAGGATTTGTTGATATAAAAACGCAAACAACAGCAGGATGCATGCTCCCAATATTTGTACTCCTGATATTACCCGAAATCACTTTAGAATGGCTGGTTGCTCATGAAAATACAGCATTTCATTTTTACAACTTTAATATCGTTAATGGCTGTTCAAATAGGCGCGTCCGAAACAGGTGAAACCGTTGTTCTTAATGCAACGATTCGTGATTTTTGTGGTGTGGGTTTTGATAAAAATACCTGTCCAAAAGGCTATATTCCACACCTGGATTTTGAACGCGCGATCAGTCGAGATCGAGGCCTGGTTGATAAGATTCTAGGCGAAGATGGCACCCCTAAACCTGTCGCCCGGTTCCCGACGGCGACGGTTCACAGTGACTGGTCATATGGTTTGTGGTTTCACGATAAACCCGGATTTAACAAATCCAGAAGTATGTCGTTAACTCTTTTGGAGACAACTCCCGGCAGTGGTATCTATGCTTATGAAAATAATAATTTTTTTCCGATTGATGGCCAGTTGTTAGGTAATCAGGGGCGCGAGCATAATTATTCGTTCACCATGTCTATACATAACACCTTTATATATCAGCCCGGGCAGGTATTCGAATTTACGGGCGACGATGATCTCTGGGTGTTTATTGATAAGCGTTTAGTGATTGATTTGGGTGGGGTGCATGCAGCTGAGACCGCCTCGGTTAACCTGGATACGCTGGTTTTAACACCAGGTCAGAAATATGATTTTGATATGTTTTACGCTGAAAGGCATACATCGGAATCCAACCTCAAATTCCAGACATCCATGGTTTTTGAATTACCAATTGGTGGTGGTGTCATCAATACGGTTTTACAAGAAGTGATTTGCGAGAACCTGACTTCGGGACAAAAAGTGACGATTAAAGATGTGGGTGAAAAAAGCACCTGGGATTGCAGTAGCGCAGGGCTGCTTACACAAGCAGGTGATCGGGTGAAAGAAACTTTGACGGGAACTGTCAAGTAAACAGCTATTCATTGTCGAGGGCCATTCAGCAACAGGGCCGAGAAGGTTGCAAGCAACAGGCGCTTGTCGGCGACCAGTCCTCCTGATTTGTGGGCCTTGATGATCCCTGAAGATAAGAGGCAGAGGAATGTGATCAGCGGTTGCCTAAAACGAAAGTGCTACACGAGGAAGCGCGTTGGCTGTTTTATCGATCTTGCCTGCGCAGGCAATCAGTTGTTTTGATTCAACACCTTCTTTTACCAGTGTTTGTTTAACGATTTCACCGCGTTGCCGGGCCAGGGTCAGCGCCTGTTCCCGTGTTTGCGCTTCGTTTAATTGCTCTGGTTGAGGCTGGGCTTCTCGGCCCATGATGTCCGTAGTTACAGCATAACCGCAAATGGTCACTTTTAATGACGGGCGTTTTATGAGCAGGTTTTTCAGGGCATCGAGTTTTTCCTGTTCCGTGCTGCCAACTTCGGCAGATGCGGCTGCAAACAGTATGGGTTTTAACTTCAGGCTGTCGGCAAAATCGAGTGTTTTCGAAGCAGCGGATATCACAGCCAGAGGGCCAAGCTGGGTTATCAATACGCTCTTGGTCGCGTTTAACAGGGCTTTATTGACGATACTGCCGATCTTGAGTTGAGGGTTATCCATGTCACCTTTTAGAGGCAGTGTAAGGGTAATGGTTTCATCACTGTCCCTTAACAGGCTCAGTGCAGTATTCAGAGGCATGCCCAGCTCGTCCAGTATCGAGCTGTCTGTGGTGTGATATTCCCCTCCCAGATACAATTGGTGGGCTTCGATTCTTACAGAAGCGTTTATGTTATCGGCCTCAATCTGAGTGTCGATATCAAGATTCAGGGCACCGCTATCGATATGGCGGCCAAGATAACGTTTGGCATAGCCGCTAAAGGGCACCAAATCGAGTTGATCGACTTTTACGGTGCCTTTGGTGTTCAGGGTTCTTGATTTATCCGGTTCGTTACTGGCTGAAAAACGGCCATTGATATTCAGGGAGCCGTATTCTCCGAGCTTGGTTTGCAGTATCAAGTGGGTGCCGTGTTCTGGTTGATGCAAGTAGAAACGATCTGTAGTCAGGGTTAACTCGGAAAACCTAATGTCTGCGGCTGGCTCAGTGGAGCTTTCGGTAAGGTGGATGTTTTTTGAGTTCAGCGTTAAACCCGCTAACGACAGCTGATTGACACGATACTGTATTTCCTCAGTGGTAATGTCAGCATCAATAATGACTGACAAATATTCAGAAAGCGCGGGCAGCTTCACTTCAGACAGGGCTACGGATATGTTATTCAGGACGATGTCGGGGATGCTGTCATTAAGGCTAATATTCATATTCGTTTTAAGCCGGATATCGCCTTTGGCTTCTTTGATGGATGAGGGCAAGGTGATGTCTGCGGCGGCGGCCGTGGGCAGCCATCGTTCAATTTTGAAATCGTGCAGCGAAACGGCACCATTAATTTTGAATCTGTCACCGAGCGTTGCTACCTGAATCGCTAAATCCAGCTCCGCCTCATGCGCCATCAGCAGCAAATTTATCGGTGTGCCCTTGTGCAACTGGCGAGAATCAATCGCACCTGTATTCAACTCATCCAGATTCAGTGGTATCTGATGGCCGTTAAGGTCCAGTTGTGCCGCAATATTATTCAGTCTTGCGCGTTCAAGGCGCCACACCAGTGGTTTGTCGGTGCCCCCTTTTGTTGTTTCGCTTTGGGGCTGCGCTGATGTAAGAGAGAGCGGGTTGATTCCCGCCAGGTAAAACTTGCCGTCCTTTATGGCTATGGGGAGGCTGGCCTCATCCACGCGGAAATTTTCAATAGCCAATTCACCCGATAACAGTGAACGCATATCGACATCAATAACCACTTCGGCGATTTTTGCTTGCGGCTGCTTATTTTTCATCTGCCCCAATGCAATGTCATTAACCTCAACAACCCCTTTAAACCAATGGATATTCACCTCTTCAACAGTGAATAAAATATCCCGTTCTTCAGCCTTATTCTTTATCAATTCAGGTAAAACAGAAGGAAGCAGCAGAGCAGCAAGCGCCATTACAGCAAAAATAATGACGACAATGATACCGATACCAATGCTTACGCGTTTAAACAGTAAATTCACAAGACTTACCTTTTATGATGGCCTGCAGGGTTGAAGATATTGAGTAATATGAGCCTGTACAGATTTTAGTTTCGCCAGATTATCAGATCGGCCCTGAAGGACCACACGATTATAGGGTAATTAAAAATAATTCCTGTTACAGCTTTGATGCTTTTATACTGGCTCACTTATACGCTTCAGATTAATTATTCGGGAATTTACATTAATTTATGGATTATATTTGGATTGCAGTTGCCTTTGTCTTCGGGTTTTTCGCTAAACAGATAACGTTACCACCTCTCATCGGCTACCTGGCAGCTGGATTTGGTCTTCATGCTCTTGGCGTTCAGCCTGATGACTCACTCCAGACTTTGTCCGATCTTGGCATTACCTTATTGCTCTTCACCATTGGTCTGAAGCTGAATATCCGCAGTTTGTTCAAAACGGAAATATGGGCCGGTGCTTCCGGTCATATGGCTGCCATCGTGTTATTAACCACGGTTAACAGTCTTGTGTTTGGCTATTTAGGGTTCAAGTACTTTGTTGACCTGAACTGGCAATCTGCGGCTTTAATCGGTTTTGCTGTGAGTTTCAGTAGTACTGTCTGCGCGATAAAAATTCTTGAAGAACGGGGTGAGTTGCGTGCGCGCCATGGACAAGTAGCCATTGGTATTCTTGTGATTCAGGATATTGCTGCAGTTATCTTTGTCACACTCGCTTCAGGCAAAGCACCATCAGCGTGGGCGCTTGTTTTGCTCGCTTTACCACTGTTGCGCCCGGTACTCGACAGAGTACTTATTCACTGCGGTCACGGTGAAATACTGACGTTGGCAGGCTTTTTCCTGGCTCTTTCATTTGGAGAGTTGTTTGAATTAGTCGGTTTAAAGGCACACTTGGGGGCGTTGGTGATCGGTGTGCTATTGAGCGGACACGAGAAAGCTGTAGAACTGTCAAAGTCTCTGCTCAGTTTTAAAGATATTTTCCTGATCGGCTTTTTCCTTTCCATTGGGTTTACGGCACTGCCAACGGTCGACATGCTCGGCGTCGCTTTGATTATGGCAATAGCGTTACCCATTAAGGCCGGTATGTTCTTTGTCTGGACAACGCGCCTGAAACTGCGAAGCCGCACCGCATTCCTGAGTGCTGTGAGCCTTGCAAATTACAGTGAATTCGGCCTGATCGTGTGCTCGGTCAGTGTCGGATACGGCCTGTTAGCCAAGGAGTGGCTGGTTATCATGGCGCTTGCTGTTTCCCTGTCGTTTGTATTTTCCGGCATTATTAATGCCAATGCCCACAGATTATACTCACGTCTGAACAGCTACATTAAGCATTTTGAACACCCTGAACGTTTGCCTGAAGACCCTTTTCCGGATGTTGGCAACGCCAGTGTTCTGGTCGTGGGTATGGGGCGTGTGGGCTCAGGTGCTTATGATGCCCTTCATGGGCATCTGCAAAAGAATGTATGTGGCATTGATGTTGACAAAGAGCGAATAGAGGAGCAGCGACAGGCTGGCCGTCGTGTCATTGTGGGCGATGCAGAAGACCCTGATTTCTGGGCAAGTATTAATCTCGAATCTATACGGTTGATTATCTTTTCAATGCCAAATTACCTTGATAGCATCGAGGCGGCAAAGCTGCTCCGTCAGGTTGGCTATCAGGGAAAAACGGCCAGCATAGCCAAGTATAAAGACCAAAAGGCCTTGCTGTTAGAAGCCGGTATTGATGAGGTGTTTAATTACTTCTCTGAAGTAGGTGCCGGACTTGCCGAGCAAAGTATCCACCTTGTTAACAGTTAAAATCAGCCAGATGTACCAGATGCCACCAGAGGCAATAGTGCCCTAAGTCACCCGTTGCCCGGGTTCCGCACCACTATCGGGCGACAACAGATAAATACCTTCGTCATCACCTGCCGCCAGTACCATACCTTCGGACATGCCAAAGCGCATTTTTCGCGGCGCGAGGTTGGCGACCATAACGGTCAGTCGTCCTTCCAGGTCTTCCGGTTGATAGCTGGATTTGATCCCCGAGAAGACATTGCGGGTTTCACCGCCAAGATCCAGAGTGAGTTGCAGCAGTTTGTCGGCACCATCCACATGGGCGGCGCTAATGATTTTGGCAACGCGTAAATCCACTTTGATAAAGTCGTCGAAGCCGATTTCATCAGCAATAGGTTCATCTGCCAGTGGTCCGCTGGCGGGTGCTGAGGCAGACTGAGTGCTGGCCGCTGTTTCTTCTTTTGACGCTTCTATCATGGCGGCTACCTTGTCCGGTTCGATACGCTGCATTAGCGGTTTGAAATTCTCAATTTTATGGTTCAACAGAGGCTGTAGCGGTGCAGTCCAGTCAAGGCTGTCATTCAGAAACAGTTCGGCTTTCTCTGTCATGGCCGGGAGTACGGGCTTCAGGAAGCGAATCAGTGCGCGGAACATGTTGATGCCCAGAGAGCAAACGTCAATCACTTCCGTTTGCTTGCCTTCTTCTTTGGCCAGTTTCCAGGGTTCTTTGGCGGCGATGTATTCGTTTGCGGCATCGGCCAACGCCATAATCTCCCGCATGGCTTTGGCAAATTCCAGATTTTCATAATGGTCTGCAATGCTTTGCTCTGCATCGATAAACCGTTGCCAGAGTTCAGGTTCGGCAATTTGTTCTGCCAGCATGCCGTCATTGAGTTTCTTTACAAACCCGGCACAGCGGCTGGCGATGTTGACTACTTTTCCCACCAGGTCGGAATTTACTTTTTGAATAAAGTCTTCCAGGTTCAGATCGATATCTTCAACCGTTCTGGAAAGCTTTGAGGCGTAGTAATACCGTAAATACTCTGGTTCCAGGTGATCGAGATACGTGCGGGTGTTGATAAAGGTGCCGCGGGATTTTGACATTTTTTTGCCGTTTACCGTGACAAAACCGTGTACGCATACTTTGGTTGGGGTGCGGAAATCCGCGCTTTCCAGCATGGCAGGCCAGAACAGGGCATGGAAATTAACAATGTCCTTGCCGATAAAGTGATACACCTCGGCGGTGCTGTCTTTGCTCCAGTAACTGTCGAAATCAACGCCTTCACGGTCGCAAAAGTTTTTAAAGCTGGCCATGTAGCCAATGGGTGCGTCGAGCCACACGTAGAAATATTTGCCCGGGGCATCGGGAATTTCAAAGCCGAAGTAGGGCGCGTCGCGGCTGATGTCCCATTCCTGCAAGCCGGTATCTAGCCATTCACTGAGTTTGTTCGCTATTTCGGGTTGTATATGGCCAGCGCGGGTCCAGGTTTTTAAAAAGTCGGTGAATTCCGGCAACTTGAAAAAGTAATGGGTCGATTCTTTTTCGACAGGCGTCGCACCGGAAATAGCTGAAACCGGGTTGATCAGATCGGTGGGCGAGTAGGTGGCACCGCAGGCTTCGCAGTTGTCGCCGTATTGATCTTCAGCTTTACATTTAGGACAGGTGCCTTTGATGTAGCGATCTGCCAGGAACAGATTTTTTTCAGGGTCATAGGCCTGGGTAATTTCTCGTTTTGCAATGTGATCATTGGCGACCAGTTTGTTGTAGATTAGCGCGGAGAGCTCGCGGTTCTCCTCGGAATGAGTGGAGTGATAGTTGTCCACACTGATCATGAAATCGCGAAAATCGTCCTCGTGGATCGTTTTCATGGCGGCAATATGTTCTTCCGGGCTGATGCCTTTTTCGTCCGCGCGCAGCATAATAGCTGTGCCGTGAGCATCGTCGGCGCTCATGTAGTAACATTCGTTGCCGCGCATTCTCTGAAAGCGCACCCAGATATCGGTTTGGGTGTATTCCAGCATATGGCCAAGGTGCAGAGCGGCATTGGCATAGGGGAGTGCGTTGGTAACAAGAATTTTGCGCGTTTCGGACATATTGAATAAGGCTCGGTTTGGGCTTGCGATGGGCTGTACGGTTTCGAGTAGCCTGTTCGATTTTTGTGTAAAAAAGTTCAGGTGGTAAGGGGCGCAACTATATAGGTTTTCCCTTTTTATTTCATTAGTTCACAGGGTTATAGAATGTCAGAGTCTCAAATGATTAACACATTGGCCAATGTTAAACATATTGTTGCGGTCGCCTCGGGTAAAGGTGGTGTCGGCAAATCAACAACGGCCATAAACCTGGCGCTGGCGCTGGCCAAAACCGGTGCAGCTGTGGGTATTCTCGATGCAGATATTTATGGCCCCAGCGTGCAGATGATGCTGGGGGTTGCCCCCGATACCAAGCCACAAGTTGAGAATGGCAGTTATTTTCGACCTATTGAAGCGCACGGTTTGAAATCCATGTCGATGGGCTATCTTGCCAGCGATCAAACGCCGATGGTTTGGCGAGGCCCCATGGCAGGCAGCGCTTTGGTGCAAATGTTAACGCAAACCCTGTGGGGCGAATTGGACTATCTGGTGGTGGATATGCCGCCAGGTACCGGCGATATTCAACTGAGCTTGTCGCAAAAAGCGAACCTTTCCGGTGCTGTCATTGTTACCACTCCGCAGGATATCGCGCTGCTGGATGCCCGTAAGGGGATTGAGATGTTTGCCAAGGTGAATGTTCCCATCATTGGCATTGTGGAGAATATGGCGACCCATACGTGCAGTAGCTGTGGTCATGAAGAGCATGTGTTTGGCGAGGGTGGTGGTGATAAGGTGGCAAAAGAGTACAAAACCACCTTGCTGGGTTCCCTGCCCTTAAAACGCGCCATTCGCGAGCAGGTGGGTAGTGGTTCACCGTCGGTTGTTGCCGACCCGGACTCCGCAGAAAGCCAGCGTTATTTGGAAATTGCCCAACGGGTGGCAGCGGTGTTGGAGCACGCTGGTGGCAATCAGATGCCACAGATAGAAATTAGCTAGGGCCTGAATTAGTCATCCTGTGTTTGATCGAGCACAGGATGATCGCGGTGCTTAACTAATCACCGGTTGTTCGGCGTTGCGGTGTCTTGCGCCGACGAATATCGAAAGGGCGCGCTATGGCTGTTCTTGTTGCTCAAGTTCAACCTGATGAATCATTTCGGCGCATTGTCCCATGAGCTTGTTGAGTAATAGCGGCAAAGCGTTCAGATCGATACCGTCGATCAGGTTTTTGATTTCCAGCCCCAGTTCGGTATCGCCCTCAATCCGCAAACGACGCTGAAAAAACAGCGTGTCGGGGTCGGCTTTACGCGCGGCGATAAGCACCAGATCGTTGAGGTTTGCCGAAAACCGCACATCGCTGCCGCAGCGTTGTTTTCGAATCATCAGCTTGTTTCTCACGTTGGTGAAATACCACCTTTGGCCCATATCCCGAACCTCCAGCTCCAGCCAGTATCCTTCAAGAAACTCAAAATCCCCGTCAGCCAGGGCTTCGGCAAACAGCGTGTGTAGTACATGGTCGAGTACGGCTTTGTGCGCAGTGAATGGCACTAGTTTGGCTGGCAGGCTGAACATGCGGGCGGCGTTGTTGACCAACGGACGGGCTAACACCATTGGTAAGGTTGTCGGTAGATTGATTGGCAGGGGCATAACGGTTTTATTTCACCAGAAAACAGGTTGGGTACAGGGTTGGGTGTCAGTATATCGACTTAAAAGTAATTGGAATTAACACAGGTCAAGGAGCCTCGATATAGTTGCCGCTTACAATGCCGAATCGCGGATTTTATTAAGACGTATTTTCATGGAACTCCTTTGTCCGGCAGGTAATCTTCCTGCCTTGCAGGTCGCCATCGATAGTGGTGCCGACGCCGTTTATCTCGGCATGAAAGATGACACCAATGCCCGCCATTTTCCCGGCTTGAACTTCAGCAGTCGAAAGTTGGAGAAAGCTGTGCAGTACGCCCATGATCGCGGTAAAAAAATTCATCTGGCGGTAAATACCTTCGCTCACCCCGGTGGTTGGAACCGATGGAAAAGTGCTATTGATACAGCGGCGGGTTGCGGTGTGGATGCGCTGATTATCTCTGACATAGCGGTGCTTGATTACGCCGCGAACCGATACCCGGATATCGAACGCCATGTGTCGGTACAAGCCTCGACGACCAACCTCAAAGCCATTGAATTTTTCAGTAGTAACTTTGCCGTTCAACGCGTGGTATTGCCACGCGTGCTTTCCATGAAACAGGTGAAATATCTGGCGAAAAATACCGACGTAGATCTGGAGGTTTTCGCTTTTGGCAGTTTGTGCATTATGGCAGAAGGCCGTTGTTATCTCTCATCCTATATGACCGGCGAATCGCCAAATACCGTGGGTGCCTGTTCGCCAGCCCAGTTTGTGCGCTGGGAGGAAACCGAGCGTGGTTTGGAATCGCGATTAAACGATGTGTTGATTGACTGTTACAGCAAAGATGAGAAGGCGGGATACCCAACCTTGTGCAAGGGGCGGTTTGAGGTGGATGGGCAGACCTATCATGCCTTGGAGGAACCAACCAGCTTAAATACGCTGGAGTTGATTCCCGAGCTGGCAGAATGTGGCGTGGTGTCAGTGAAAATCGAAGGGCGGCAGCGCTCGCCAGCGTACGTCGAGCAGGTTGCCAAAACCTGGCGTGCGGCGCTGGATGCGTACCGCTCAAACCCTGGCAGTTTCGCGACCAGGGATTCATGGATGACCACATTGGGCAACCTTTCCGAAGGCAGTCAGACAACACTGGGTGCCTATCATCGACAGTGGCAATAACCTGTCACTATCGAGCTTTCGTATTATCGCACTAGAGACTCAACCATGATGAAGTTTTCCCTTGGCCCTAACCTTTACTTCTGGCCCCGCCACCAGATTGAAGATTTTTACAATCAGGCCAAAAACGCCAGTGCCGATATTGTTTATTTGGGCGAAACGGTGTGCTCAAAAAGACGCGAGATCAGCCTTGATCAATGGCTTGAATTGGGAAGGGAATTGTCATCCGCGGGCAAACAGGTGGTGCTGTCTACGTTGACACTGCTGGAGGCCGCTTCGGAGCTGTCGCAACTGAAACGCTACTGCGATAACGGCGAGTTTATGATTGAAGCCAATGATCTGGGTGCGGTGCAGTTAATGAGCGAACGAAAACTGCCGTTTGTGGTGGGCCCAGCAATCAATTGTTACAACGTGCAAACGCTAAATATTCTGTTGCGTCAGGGAATGCAACGCTGGGTAATGCCTGTGGAGCTGTCAGGTGATTGGCTGAAGCGCTTGCTCGGTGAATGCGAAGATCAGGGCATTCGCGATCAGTTTGAAGTAGAAGTCTTTGCCTATGGCCATTTGCCGTTGGCTTATTCTGCCCGCTGCTTTACCGCGAGATCCGAAAACCGCCCAAAAGATCAGTGCGAGCTTTGCTGTATCAATTATCCGCAGGGCCGCACAGTAAAAAGTCAGGAAGGGCAAAAGGTGTTTGTGCTGAACGGTATTCAGACCCAGTCAGGCTATTGTTATAACCTGATTAACGAAGTACTGAAAATGCAGGGGTTGGTGAATGTCATCAGAATCAGTCCGGAATCTGTTGAAACACTTGAAGTGGTTGAAAAATTCAGAGCTGCGCTGACAACAGCGCCTGAAGTGGCACTGGACCCGGATCTGGAATGCAATGGATTTTGGAACCGCATTGAAGGTATGGCTATCGCTGATTCCGGGCATAAGCATGCCACGCAAGGCGAGATTTGATTAATTGTCGATGACGGTGTGTCTGAACCCTTTTTCCCGCTTGTGCAACAGGGTATGATTCCGCTCTTTCCGAGATAACAACTTGAGGTTAGCGAGCAGATGTCTATCAAATCCGATAAGTGGATTACCCGTATGTCGCAAGAGCACGGCATGATTGAGCCCTTTCAGGGCAGTCAGGTTCGCCAGCCTGACCCCAATGGTCAAAAAGTGATTTCCTACGGTGTTTCCAGTTACGGCTACGATGTACGTTGTGCTGATGAATTCAAAATTTTCACCAATATCCACTCCAAAACAGTTGATCCCAAAAATTTTGACAACGATGCTTTTGTTGATGTGAAAGGGGAATACTGCATTATTCCACCAAACTCTTTTGCACTGGCTCGCACCGTTGAGTACTTCCGGATTCCTCGCAGTGTTTTGACCATTTGCCTGGGTAAATCAACTTATGCCCGTTGCGGCATTATTGTTAACGTGACGCCGCTTGAACCCGAGTGGGAAGGGCATGTAACGCTGGAATTTTCCAATACGACTAACCTGCCAGCAAAAATCTATGCCAACGAAGGGGTGGCACAGATGCTGTTTTTTGAATCAGACGAAGTTTGCGAGATTTCCTATGCTGATCGAGGCGGGAAGTATCAGGGGCAAACGGGGGTTACTTTGCCTCAGGCCTGAATGATCGCGGCACTACCTGCGCATTACGGTGTTGTGCCCGTCATTGTTCGCTCCTCGCCTGGCTTATTGCTGTCTTATTGATAGGTCTCGGACTCTCATTCCAGATGCGTCTTGCGCCGTATCGAGTTATTGCACTATGGAATCGTCGCACTGATTGATAAAATCCTAGGCATTTTAAACCGGCTCTATATCGATCCCAGCCGGGTGACCGCTGCCCAGAGAATAAAACCGAATACGCTGATAGAAAGAAGCGCGAAGACCAGTTTTGACAAAGTGCTCTTCGCGTATTTCAGCGTCACCATACCCAGACCAATATACACCAGCAGCGCGACTACCTTGGCCGTCAACCAGTGATTCACAAAAGGGTATTGCCCGACAGCGATCATTAGATAAATGGCCGCCGACAGCAGCAGCGTGTCGTTGAGATGTGGCAACACTTTCAACCAGCGATTTTGCAGTAAAGGTGCTCCCATTATCGAGAGTGCGGCCCTGAAAACGAACAGGTTGATGCTGATCAGCGCGAAGCCGATATGGGCGTATTTGATAGTGAGATACATATTGTTTGCTGCCCTGGATAAATGAAATGCAGTTTACCGAACCTGTTCGTGGGCGAAAACCGTTGATTCAGGCGTGCTCTAAACGGTGGTAGACAGTCGAGCCTCCTTCCTTACCTGCTGCAGCCAAAGTAGATGGGGCGGCTCTTGCCATGAAAAAAGATATCGCGTTTAATCCAGTAAAGCCAAGAATCAAGCATGCCGCGGCTGTCGTGCAGTGCCAGTAAGACCCTCTAATTCAACCAGGGAAAGGGTTAATCAGCCATCGTTAAAGTCTGTATTTAAAAAATACCGTATCAGCACGCGTGCACCATTGTTTTTCCAAAAAAACAGGGAAGAGATATGAAAGGCCAGCTTAACAAAAACAAGCATATAGCCTACTTGTAAAAACGATTAATAATCAATTGGTTAAGTTGAAAATATGGGCCGCTCTAATATATTGCACGGGCCGCCCGGCAATCATTATTATGAGGCCGAAGGTCTCATTAACGGACTATTCATTGCTGCCAGGCAAAGGCACACAAATTTTTTAGCTGTATTCCAATGATCACCGTGAAAAAAACGGACAACCTAATACAGAAATAACCTACACAACAATAGGATAAGGATGATAGATAAGGAATACTTTTTCAGCTACCGTGACCCGCTGGCGCGGCAAAGATTTCCTGACTATCACTACCCCTTTGTCCGTTACAGCTGCAAGGTCAGTGTTCTTTACTACTGCTGCGAACGAGCTTAATAAGAACGAGATTGGAGTAAAGAAAATTATGGATGCCCACCCACCTTGCAATGAACAAGTCGCTGCAGACGGACATCGCAATCGCTTCGCTCAAGGCGATGCCGCTGAGCTAAATCGTTACGAATACGGAGCTAATTGAGAAAAATGGAGTTATGGATTTCCGTCAACTCAGCCATTATTGCCCTTTCAGCTTTGGGAGTGAGCATTTGGCAAGGGTACTTGCAAAGAAAGCACAACAAATTAAGTGTTTTGCCACACGTAACTGTGGAATTTGATACCCGGATAAACTCAGATATAGCTGTTTTAATTAAATCAGTGGGACTGGGTCCGGCCAAATTTCTAAATTATAAATGGGTAGTCAACGATAAAGAGTTTTATGTTCGAACCAAAAAAGACTATTGGGACCTTTTGAATGGATTAGGACTAGAAAACGAACGGGTAGAATTTTACTGCCCCCAATTGGAGTCGTTTCTTGCTCCAGGTTTTCAAGGGTTTTTGGTCAGATTTCCCGATAGCACTTCAAAGCCGCAGCATAATAAAATTGTGGCTGCGCTTTCGAAATCTAGGATTTATATCCTTTATGAGTCTATGTATGGGGACAAGGTTTATGATTGCCACGCTCAGGAAAATTCGTAAGAAAGCCATCAATTTGATGGCGCAGAAGACGCGCCACAAATTATGGCGACGCTAGGTTGAAAGTAGAGAGCGAGATAACTTTATGGCAATAAGTGAATTTGAAGAAAAAAGATGTGAGCGTGAAGTAAAGAAATTTATGGAAGCTAAGCGGCCTCCACCTCACGTAAGGAATCAGCTTGATTTTGGTTATCGTATCGAAAATCAGAGTGTCGAGATGTTCGAAATAAGGCCGGAATGGGGTAATCCAGAAAAAATAATGCAAATCCCGTTTGCCAAAGCCACTTATGTGAAAAAAGCAAAGATATGGAAGATTTACTGGCAGCGGCAAGATTTAAAATGGCATTCCTATCAGCCGGTTCCTGAAGTAGAGTTCTTAGAAGATTTTTTGGCTGTTGTGAGTGAGGACAAGCATGGGTGCTTCTTCGGATAGCAATCACATAACAAGCAACCACGATAGCCAGCAAAGCTGGCCGGGCCACCTCTCCGTTCCGGGTCGTATTTGCGGCGTCAGCTGAATACCCTCTGTTAATTGGGTGGATGTCCTTTCCGTCGACTTTTGCTATCGGTGTTAGAGATAAAAATTATGAGATGATTTTTATTTGTCAGATTGCTTGTTGTTCGAACAGGCTGCACGATGAGCTGGAAATCAGCCCTTTCAGGGCGTGATACTGACGCTGAATAAAAGGAGGTTTTGTGCCAAAAACGGCAATAACAGATGAGGAGATATTAAGCTGCTTTGATGTGATGGCGGAGCTTCGCCCACACCTTAAACGCGAAGAATTCCTGCGACAGGTTAGAGATATGGAAGCGGATGGCTATCAACTGGCTTATCTTAAAGGTGACGGGGCAGTTGTCGCTGTAGCCGGATATCGGGTTTCTTCAAATTTGTTTATGGGTAAGCATCTTTACGTAGATGATTTGGTCACTTCAAGTACCGTGCGTTCAAAAGGGTATGGAGAAGTAATGATGGCTTGGTTGCGAGACCAGGCTGTCAATGCAGCGTGCCATTACCTCCATCTGGATTCGGGTACGCATAGAGATCAGGCCCATAAATTTTATTTTAGGCAAGGCCTTACTATTGCTAGCTATCATTTCAGTGAAAAACTAAATGTTTTATAACAACGTGCAGCCATTTGTTTTGGGCTTATGGCCGTCCACTGAACCCTGTGGTCTGGCTGCGCGTGGCGTTAGGTACATGAGACAGTTTGGATGAGGCGTGGGGTGTGGGCGCAGTGGGCAAGCGCTTTAAAGAAAAATACTTACGCGCTTTATCTGGCGTCACGTCATCCAAAGGTATCAGCGTTGGCAAAAATCATGATTGTTATGGTGCTGGCGTACGCTTTAAGCCCCATCGACTTGATTCCAGATTTTATTCCGGTAATTGGGTATCTGGATGATATTCTATTGCTGCCAATAGGCATTTGGCTGGCAATAAGGCTTATCCCTCAAAATATTTGGCTGGAGTGCCAGAAGGCAGCACAGGAGCAAACCAGAGAGTTGCCGAAAAACCGGCTAGCCGCTGCCATTATTATCATTATTTGGCTTTTATTAGTGGTTGGCTTTATGGTTTGGCTGCTGCCGCTAATGGCTGGTGTCAACGGTACCTGGTAAACACAATCAGGGGAACGACTGTGGAGCCAGGATCTTGTTTTACCTGCGTTGTCGTCTGCTATTAGAGTGTTATGGCTCCACAGGAGCAGTATATTGAAATAGAGGCAAGCACTTTTATCAGGCCTGGCGGGAATCCTGGTGTTACTAGGTGTTCCAGCTTCCCGTCAGTGACTGTAAAGATTATCTTGCTCACTTCGTTGCTGTTGAAAAACAAGAATACGATTATCAGTTTAGGGCTTGTCCGTTCTTTTGCCATGAGGCATGCCCATACAGGGTAAGACATTGCTGGCCAGTCAATATTTTGAGCGACTTGGTTTTTCTGCCTGCAGTGGGATGATGTTCCGAGCGCGATATAAGGCATCCAGGCAGTTTAATGAGCCGTGTCCACCCACAGCCGTGGTTAGGGTGCTTGATTTATAAATGAATAGGGTCGAATCAGAGTCGCCGGTTTCCCGCTTTGAATTCAGGTAGACGTGTCAGCTACGGTCAAAGCGGTAGAAGAGGTTGGGTTCACTGATAATGAACAGGCTGCCCTGGTTATCGAGTGTAATTCCTTCCGGTTGGGGAATGTTTTCTGTCAGGCCTGAAGAATTTTTGTTGAGGGATATTTCTTCAATTAGATTACCGGTAGTGTCCACTTCATATACGCGTCTGGACTCTTCGCTCAATAATAGCAGGCTGTTTTTCTGGTTGTTAAAGTGCAGACCGGCAAAATCCCGACCATTGATTGCGCTGTCTTCCAGACGCCAGGGTTCGGAGACAGACAATTGCAAACTGTTGTCTATGAAACCGTCAATTTGCAGCAGCTGCCTGGGGGTTTTTTCGTTGACAATATAGAGGCGGTTGTTGACGCGATCTGCAGCAAGGCCTTCCAGCCCTTTGTTATTTCCGATTCCGGCAGGAGGAAGTGACAGACTTCTTTGGCTGTGGCGATCAATGGTGGAGGTGTCATCGTTAATGTTGATTAATACTACCGTGTTGCGGCGTTCTTCAATAATGGCAAACTGCTGATTGCCTAAATAAACGACGCCTTCAGTATCGTGAAAACCGACCAGAGCAATCTGGCGAAAAACATTGCCGTTGCGATCCAGCTCCAGTAATTTTTCGGGTGAGTTAATGACAACGAACAGCGTTTCGGTATCGGGGTTAAACGTGATGCCGGAAGCATTTTTGTCCACACCCTGGATATGAACGGGGTGTGTAGCCAGATGGTAGTTGTTGGTTATCCGGTTGCTATATCCGCCGGGCATTTGCAGGCTAATCTGGACGAAACCGAATGCGGCGCCGGGAATGAGCAGTGATAACCAGAGTTTCCCTTTTATTTTTGTTTGCCGAATACCTGAGGGGGTGTGTGCAAGCGTGATACCGAGGTGGTTGATCAGGCTGACTGCCAGAAGGAAGGTTGAACCCATGTTTATCACCACGGTTGTAACGATGGTGACAGGTTAAGCGTTGGTTATGAAATGGCTGTGTCAGAGGTATGACAGCAGGAAGACAGAGGTTCTGATCGTTCTGTCTTCCTGCTTGGTCAAGCCGCATTCATGAAACAGGTTGTGAGCAGGGTTTGTTTACTGGTCAGATTTTTGCCCGAGTGCGCCGCCTTTGCTTAATATCTGTGCGCGCAGTTCCTGTACTGCCTGTTGTATCTTTCGGGTGTTTTCTGGCCCCATACGAATCAGCAGTTTCTGTATAGGTGGCAATGACTCCAGTGTCGGATCAACAAAGGTGTAGGTGACGGATGTCAGTTTCAGTTGAGCCGGAGCATCCAGTTTTGGTGCTGCAAGAATCTGATCCATCGCGTTGATGACCACTTCGTCGAAAGTGCGATCGGGCACACCCAGCTCGCCGTATGCGGTTTCCATGAGTGGGTGGAGCAAGCGGTAGGTGTCAATCAGCCGGGCTTTATCAGCACTGGTAATCACATTCACCAGATATTCGTAACGCTGGTAGTTATCTTTGCTGATCCAGTACTGCGGTTCTGTCTTATCGCCAGCTTTAATTGCTGTTTTATCTGCACGGAACTGCCCTTTGGGGCCAGGAACTTTTAACAGTTTGCCGAGAATAACACCTTCCCCAAGTCCATTAGCAACAGTAACAGCGCGGCGAATAATATGTTCAATACCCAGCCAGGGTAACAGCTGGTGTGAAGGGTTAAGCTGGGTTATCTGTTCCTGTGCCAGAGCATCGCTGTCATCGAGGGAAGGCAGTACGATGGCTGGTGCAGCTGGTGGAGTTTCCTCAGGGGCCTGTTCGGGTATTTCGGGCTCTGGCGGCAGATGGCTGAGAACCTCATCGTACCAGCCTTCCTTCAACTGACTTTCCGGTACGTCTTCGGGCTCCTCATCGGGTTTCATGAAAGCGAAAATTACCGTGCCGATTAGCGCTACAACGATCAGGGAGGCAATCACCAGACTGCCTTTGCGAGCCTGTTTTTCAGGTTCAGCCATGTTTTTATCGAAGTTGTTCATATACAGGTACCTGTTTAGAAGCAAAGAGTAGTTTATTGCAGCAGTTGCGACTGTTATGGGTTGAACTGGCAGTGAGTACCATCGCAAAGTGGCTGGTTTGGCGTCTGTTTGCAAGTACAGAAAGCGACTTTACCGTTTTTTTCTGCCACCCACTCAAGAGGAGAAAAGTGGCTTCCTTTATGAGAACCATCACAAAAGGGTTGTTTTTTACTTTGCCCGCAGCTGCACCACCAGTAGGATTTATTTGCTTTGACTTCAACCTCAATGGGCTCTCGACCGGCGAGGCAGGGTTGTGGTCTGGTGTCTTCGGTGTCTGCAATTGACTGATCAGTAAACTCGGTCATAACTTTCCCCCATTACTGGTTGTTTGTCTTACCGGTGATTTGTCTTGCGAGTGATTTATTTTACGGCTATTTTTTCATAATTCATTGATTTAGATAATTTATTTAGGTGTTCTGTCAGTGAAATACCCTGGCTGTTACCGTCTTTAATCGATATTTCATATTCTTCTCCATCTTTCTCTCGTTGCCACAGTTTGACCAGTAAATAATCCAGGTCAGGAGCAAACCAGAGAGCAGTTTGTCGGTCATCGTCTTCCCGAATCCGGTCAACGCGAATGGCCCTCACTGCTCCCAGTGGGGTTTCCAGGATTTCCTCACCGGCTTTTTCAAAGAGATAGGTTTTGAGTCGTCCCCGGCTGATAACCTGATATTCGAGTTGTTTGGCACCACTGGCAAGATCACGGCGCAGTTGTACCTGATAGCTCAACCGATTCAGGTAATCTCTCTCGAGTGAAACTTGGCGCGTTTTCTTGTCGCTGGTGTAGGTGGCCGTATTGTTGGCGTGATCATACACAAGATCTTCGGTTTTCTTTTTGCCAAAAACACTGCGTTTGTATTGGTAACCGTAGTTGCGGATACTGCCATTTTTATCAATGCCGAAGGTGCCTTGCTCGCGAATGCTGGCCAGAAAGTTGCTCGCAGTGGTCGCCAGTTCCCACGAGCCGTCAGGCCGTTGTTGCAGCTGCCTGTCGGCATCAATTGGCATGCCGTTATAGGAAGCGCGGTAGATCAGCTGATAAGGCGTTAGTTGGAAGTCTGAGGCGGGGGAGTGGAGACTGATCAGGCATGAAACAGCCAATAGCAGGAGATGAGAAAACCAGCGCGACATACTCTTTCCCTTGGGTGTGCGTGATAAAGTATTTGATGGGTTCAGTCTGTTGGTCACAGCCGGACCTCGTCTTATTATAAATCAGATGTCGGGTTCTTGGACGAATCTTTGGCGGGATCGTTCAATCGCTAAAGCAGATGATGTTCGTGTCGATTTACGCCTGTCCGACTCTGTTTGGGGACGGATTAAGCATAGCTGCAACCATTGGTGGGTAGCCTTTTTCCATCCAGCGTGACGCCTGACGTTGTTAATTCGAGACGACCCTGGCAGAACCACTCGGCCGCCATGGGATAGATCTTGTGCTCTTCCAGCAGTACTCTGGCGGCGAGACTATCGACGTTATCACCCGGTATTACAGGTACGCGCGCTTGCACGATAATGGGGCCGCCGTCGAGTTCCGGCGTGACAAAATGTACGGTGGTTCCGGCTTCCTTATCGCCAGCCTCAATAGCCCGCTGATGGGTGTTGAGGCCTTGATATTTGGGCAACAAAGAGGGGTGTATGTTGAGCATTTTGCCCAGAAAGCGATTGACGAACCCCGGCGTCAAAATACGCATAAACCCTGCAAGAATGACCAGGTCAGGCTGGTAACGCTCAATGCAATCGGCGAGCTGTGCATCGAAACTTTCACGGCTTTCGTATGCGCGATGATCAATAACCTCGGTGGGAATGCCTGCGCTATTGGCGCGCTGCAGGCCTTTGACGCCGTTCTTATTGCTGATAACGGCAGAAATTTCAGCATGTAGCGAGCCGTTTGCTATAGCATCAATAAATGCCTGCAGATTAGTGCCACTACCAGAAATAAGAACCACGATGCGAGGTTTATCCTGTAGTGAAGTCGCTGTCTTCATGGTGCTTTACAAACCTTGCAGAATAACCTGTTCTTCATCAGGTTTTGCGTGCTCAATAGAGCCGATAATAAAGGCTTTTTCACCTGTCAGTTTGAATACTTCCAGGGCCGTTTCTGCGACATTGGCAGGTACGCAGACAATCATGCCTACGCCGCAGTTAAACGTACGGTACATTTCTGTGGCATCTACATTGCCCTTTTCCTGCAACCAGTTAAATACGTCAGGTTGCTGCCAGGACGTGACATCGATAACCGCTTTGGCATTTTCGGGCAGAACACGGGGAATATTCTCCAGTAGGCCTCCGCCAGTAATATGAGCAATGGCGTGAACTGGCACGTGGGCGTGACCGATCAGCGCTTGCAGGGACTTTACGTAAATCCGGGTTGGTGCCAGCAAAGCTTCTGCCAAGGAAGTATCGCCGAGTTTTTCGCTGTGAATATCTGTGCCTGAAATTTCAATGATTTTACGTATCAGTGAATAACCGTTCGAGTGAGGGCCGCTTGAGCCAAGACCTATCAGGGTATCGCCCACATGAACAGCACTGCCGTCAATCAATTCGGATTTTTCCACGATTCCTACGCAGAATCCGGCCAGATCATAGTCGTCGCCTTCGTACATGCCAGGCATTTCAGCGGTTTCGCCGCCTACCAGCGAGCAGCCAGACAACTGGCACCCAGCGCCAATGCCTTCAACGACGGCCGCAGCCATATCGACATTGAGCTTGCCGGTTGCATAATAGTCGAGGAAAAACAGTGGTTCGGCACCGCAGACAATAAGATCATTAACACACATGGCGACGAGATCAATGCCAATGGTGTTGTGTATACCCAGTTCCATCGCCAGTCGCAACTTGGTGCCAACACCATCGGTACCCGATACCAATACGGGCTCTTTATAGCCGGTGGGCAAGTTAAACAGAGCGCCAAAGCCACCCAGTCCTGCCATCACTTCAGGGCGGCGAGTTTTAGCGGCTACGTTTTTTATACGGTCAACAAGGGCGTTACCCGCGTCAATATCAACACCTGCGTCTTTATAGCTTAAGGAAGCAGCAGGTGAAGATTTTCGAGAAGGGGCATTTGCTGTATTTGAAGGAGAGTTGTCAGACATATCAAGGTCAAAGTTGGCAGTTAATGTAAGGTCGGCTATTGATGCGCCGGGAAAGGCGCGTATTCTAGCCCGACTGATCGACAAAAGCACACAATCTCCCACTATTTTGAAAGCTGCTGTTACAATCCGCCTATGATTCCTGATAAATTATTTTCCATGACAAAACTTTTATTCAGCAGACTGTCACAAGTGGCTGTGTTGTTGATTTTCATGATCCCGATGATGGGCTATAGCGTGCAGGTTGAGGATATTTATCTTGCACAGGTGCCTGTGTCTGACCAAAGCGAGGCGGCTCGAGACATGGCCGTGAAAGAAGGCTTATCGCAAGTGCTGGTCAAAGTTTCAGGCAGCAGCCTTGTTTTACAACAGGCCGGGGTTCAGAAAGCCCTTGCCAGGGCCCGGCGCTATGTTTCCGAAGTAGGGTACAGCAAAATTGTGGTGCCGGGTTCTGACCAGCCGGTGTCTGCGTTATCGGTCCGATATGCGCAGCCACAGGTAGACAGGTTGCTGAGGCGAGAGCAACTGCAGGTATGGCCTGCTTCGCGGCCGGAGCTGCTGGTCTGGCTGGTGATTGATACTGCTGATGCAGGCAAACACTTTCTTGAGGCAGAACAATACCCTGAAATGGCCCGGAATCTGGAGTTCCATATGGCGCGCCGCAGTGCGCCACTCCGATGGCCACTGCTGGACTTGCAGGACCGGCTGGCAGTGCCGGTGGATCAGGCATGGCAATTCAATGACGAAGTATTAAAGAGCGCTGCCGCGCGCTACGAATCGGAAAACTGGTTGGTTATCCGGCTCTATCAGACATCGCAGGGTGAGTGGCGTGGCACAAGCTGGCTAAACAGTATGGGCAAGACACGGCTACAAGGCTTTGCCGAACCGGAAGTAGAGGCGCTGATCGCCAGAGCAGTTGATCACGCGGTGGATAATATGGCAGCCAATTACGCATTCATTCCCCAGCTTCGTGACGAGCCGGTAGTGTTGTTGCTGGAAAATATTGTGTCATTTAACGACTTCAACAATGTCAGGGCCTATCTTGAGGCGCTCGAGGTGGTGCGAGAAGTGAAGATCCAGTCTGTTGAGAGTGACCGCCTGTCATTACAGTTACTGGTTGACGGAGACGTGCAATTACTACTCGATACACTGCTGCGCGACCCCCGGTTTTCAGAGGTCGAGTCCTACGGTGTGACAGCTGTTAACCAGTATCGGTTTCGCTGGAGTTCAAGGTAATGGCTAATGGTCTGTCTGGCGCTGAACCTCAGCAGTTAAGCCTGCCTGTGCGTCTTAATGATCAGGCGACGTTTGATAATTTTTGTTGTGTCGAGAGTCATCTCCACCAGCAGATTATTGAGTTGCTTAAAGGTGGCAACGTGCCACTGAGTGAGCGTTCTGTTTTATTGTGGGGTAAACCGGGAAGCGGTGTTTCCCATCTGTTGCAGGCAGCCTGTCAGCATGCCAGAAGCCGGGAGCGCCAGGCTCAATATCTTCCTCTCAGAGACCTGCTGGAGTTCCCGCCGCAGCCATTGTTTGACAACCTGGAACAACTGGACCTGATTTGTCTTGACGACATACAGAGTCTGGCGGGTGACACTCAGTGGCAGCAGGCAGTATTTGATCTTTATAACCGGGTTCGCGACAGTGGCGGTCAATTACTGATGGGTGCCGAAAATCCGCCGAATCATCTGGGGCTGACACTTGCCGATCTGGAGTCGCGTTTGGGCTGGGGGCCGGTCTTCCAGCTACCCGAACTGGATGATGATCAGAAAGCCATCGTCATCCAGTTCCGGGCTGCGCGCCGAGGTATGGAGTTTGCCGATGAGCCAGTCAGATATTTAATCACACATTCTGGCAGGGGTATGAGCGAACTGATGAGTAAGCTCGATACATTGGAACAGTTGGCCATACATGAAAAGCGCAAGCTGACAATACCGTTTTTAAAGAAGACGTTTGGGTGGTGAAAGAGAGCGTGTTTACTTAGCATTTTTACTCCGCGTCTGAATGTCGTCTTATATTTTTCAATTTGCGATTCATCGTCGAGAGCGTGCGTCATGGCATCAACGTCTGCATCCATAGTCCCTATGTAAGACTCTAATGGTTCAAGTGACACCACATCAATTAAAAATATTCGTTTAGATTCTTGCCGTTTCTGTCTATGTGCGCAGTCATTCACTGCCAACTGAACACTACCCATAATTTTAGTGGTTGCTATTGGCTATCTGCCAGTGGCTTTCCTCGACATGATGGTTTTTTGTCAACGACTGGCAACGTTATTGGATCCAATAGTCTATTCAGTTGTCATCATCCTTAGACGCGTTCTTTAAGACTGCTGCGAAGCAGAAAGTAACCGACCAGCCCCGAGGCCAGTGAACCGAGGATAATGCCCAGTCTTTCGTCGAAGAACAGGTTGACGCCGGTTTCTTCGAATGCCAGTGAACCGATAAATAAACTCATGGTAAAGCCAATGCCGCAAAGGGCTGCTGTGCCGTAGAGCGAGCGCCAGTTCATCCCGTTTGGGAGACGGGTAAGGTTAAGTTTTATGGTTAGCCAGCAGAGTCCAAAAACACCAATTTGCTTGCCAAAGAACAACCCTAGAGCGATGCCTATTGGCACACCGTGTAAAACCTGATCGGCAGTTAAACCGGTGAAGTTGATGCCTGCATTGGCAAAGGCAAATACAGGCAATACAAAGAAGGCGACAATGGGGTGCAGGTCGTGTTCAAGATATTTCAGCGGGGAGATACTGGCATCATTTTTATCGCGTATGGGGATAAACATGGCGAGTACGACGCCGGCGAGGGTGGCATGCACGCCTGATTTCAGTGTGGCGATCCACATAACGATGCCAATCAGTATATAAGGGCTTTTGGAAACGACATTGCGGCGGTTAAATTGTGCCAGGATGGGGATACACAAGGCCACGATAACTAATGCGGTAACGGAAATTTTAGAGGTGTAAAAAAAGGCGATGATGATAATTGCGCCGATGTCATCGAAGATAGCCAGGGAGGTGAGAAAAATCTTAAGTGATACGGGTACTCTGGAACCCAAAAGCGATAACACACCCAGCGCAAAAGCGATATCGGTTGCTGCAGGAATTGCCCAGCCTTTTTGCGCAACGCTATTCTCGCTATTGAAGTAGAGGTAAATCAGGGCGGGGGCCAACATGCCGCCGATGGCACCAACGCCTGGTAAAATGATATTGCGTTTATCGGCCAGCTCGCCTTCTACCAGTTCTCTTTTCAGTTCAAGGCCAACGAGGAAGAAAAACAGCGCCATCAGACCATCGTTTACCCACAGTAGCAGGGGTTTGGCAATTTCCAATGCGCCAACACGTATTTCTACAGGTGTTGACAGCAACAGTTCGTAGTAGGCGACGAGCGGGGTGTTGGCGCAGATTAATGCCAGCACAGCTGATATAAAAAGGAGAATGCCGCCAGCACTCTCCATTTTTTGAAAATCCCTTAAAAACTCCGAGATAGGTGAACCGGTCTGATTTTGCATGGTTTTGATGATTTTCCGTTATTGGTCAGCGCATTCATAACACTGCAAATATAACCCTCTCGGGTCGTTTAGTTTCGAGAACAGTTGCAATGCCTGTTCAATGGACTTGGAGGTGGACTGTAACGGCCACACCCAGGATTGCGGCAACCACTGTCGGGTCAAGTTCATGGCCGTGATGCTGACTTCACTTTTTGACAAGGCCTCAATCAGTTGTTCCTGAAAACTGAGTGGAGGCTTGATCGTGCGTACATTGTAGTCACTGGTGCCAGCAAGCCTGGCAGCGGCTGCTATTGCGTCTTTCATACTGCCCAGGTTGTCTACCAGCCCGATTTCTTTGGCTTTTTCGCCGGTCCACACCCGCCCCTGGGCGATGGCGTGAATGTTTTCGGGCGAGCTGTTTCGTGCGTCGGAGACCAACCTCAGAAAGCGTTCATAAATGTTTTCCACGCTTTGCTGCACAATGGCTTTTGCCTGGTCAGACATAGGCCGGTCAAGGCGATAAAAATCGGCCAGCACGGTGGTGCCAACGCCATCACTGTGGATGCCCAGTGATTCAAGTGAGTTTTCCAGTGTCGGGATAATGCCGAATACACCGATAGAGCCAGTTATGGTGGTGGGAGTGGCCCATATTTCACTGGCGGCAGTGGCTATCCAATAGCCCCCGGAAGCGGCAACTGAGCCCATTGAGACAACGACAGGTATACCGCTATTGCGGGTCAGTTCGATTTCGTTGCGAATCACCTCGGAGGCGAAGGCACTACCGCCGGGACTGTCGATACGAATGACCAGTGCGGCAGGGTTTTCATCGCGTGCCTGGCGCAGCAGCGCGCTGAAGTCATCGCTGCCAATACTGCCGTCCCGGTCAAACCCGTCGATAATAGTGCCTTTGGCGACCACAACGCCAATGGTGGGCTTCGATGGATTTTCCGGGGTGAGGGCGTTGGCAGACATCGTCAGTGAGCGGTGAATGTTCAGGTAGTGCTTGTAATCAATGTGCTGATAGCCCTTGTCGTGGTCGCTGCCTGCTACTTGTTGCAGCCGTTTGAGCATTTCGGGACGTGTGGCAATATGATCTACCAGCCCGGTTTCAAGGGCTAACGCGGCTGTGTCGCCATTATTGGCGGCGAGTTTGGTAGCGAAATTATTGACGTAGTCGTCGATGGCATCGGTGGGCAGATTGCGGGACAGCTCAACTCGACTGGTGTAAACATTCCAGAGACTGTTAAGCCATTCCGAGGTATGTTCGCGGGAAGCTTCGGACATACTGTTGCGGGTGAAAGGTTCGATGGCGTCCTTGTAGGTGCCGACCTTGAAAACATGGACATTGACCTTCAGTTTGTCGAGCGCATCTTTCAGGTAGCTCGGGTAGCTGCCATAGCCGGTGAGTAACACTGTGCCCATCGGGTTCAGGTAGATTTCGTCGGCAAAACTGGCCAGTAAGTATTGCTCCTGGCTGAAGTTGTCACCCACGGCAATAATGGGTTTTCCGCTGGTCTTGAACATGTTCAGTGCCGCGCCGATTTCTTCCAGTTTGCTGATGCCTCCGCCCGCCAGATAATCCAGCTCCAGAACCAGAGAGGTAATCCGGTCATCAGTTGCCGCTTTTTCTATGGCTTTGATCAGGTCGCTGACCAGGGTTTCCGAGTCCACAGGGTTATCCGGGTTCATCAGCTGGGCCAGTGGTGGCAAGTGGGTTTTTTCGTCCACCAGTACTCCGCCAAGTGCCAGTCTCAATGCTGCCTTTTCCGGCAGTGGTTGTGCTGTTTCCTGAAAGAAACTTGCAATGATAATCAGAAAGACAATCAGAAAGATCAGATTGAACAGGGTTCGAATACCACTGGCTATCTTGCCAATCAGGGAAAATATGCGTCGAATTACACCGGGTTTTTCACTCATGTTAGTTTCCTTTAACGTTTCCCTTCAGTTTTCAATCTTGCTTCGTCGCGTCGCTTGTTTGGTAGAGCGAATATTGTTTCCAGCGGCTGAATAACATGGCTGCGTTAAATAACACAACGATGAGTACTGTTTCGACAATATCAAACGAGCTTCGGGTTGGGGAAAATAAATTGGTCACTGCAACAATAAAGTAGAGCAGTGTCACAAAACACAGCATGGAGAGACTTTTGTAATGTTCCCTGATGATTCCGGGTATAAAAATCAGCAACGGCAAAAGTGTTATGACGAGCAGTGTCAGGCTGCCAGTCAATTCCAGTGATTGCGTTGTGTAGAGGCTGTTGGCAATCAGAGCGAGAATCAGCAACACAAAACTGGCCCGTGTTACGAGGCGGGCGGTGTTAAGCTTCTGGTATAGATTGGTAATATGTTTCATTGAATAACCGCGCAGCAGGCAAAGCCTAGCCTAGTTTTTTTGCCAGCTCGGCAATTCGGCTGCCGGTAGCGTGGCAGAGTTCTATTTCATCGCCTGACAGCATTGTTGCGGTATCGCCTTCACCTTTGGCAACATGCGTTGGCCCGTAGGGGCTGCCGCCAGTGGTGGTGCGGTGCAGCGCCTGTTCACTGTACGGTAGTCCGGCGATCACCATGCCGTGATGAAGCAGCGGCAACATCATGGACAGCAGGGTCGTTTCCTGGCCGCCATGAAGGGAACTGGTGGATGTAAATACCGAGGCAGGTTTGCCAATCAGATTGCCATTTAGCCACTGGCTTCCTGTGCCATCGATAAAAAATTTCATGGGTGCAGCCATGTTGCCAAACCGGGTAGGGCTGCCGAGAATCAGGCCGCTGCAATGCGTCAGGTCATCTTCTGTACAGTAGATATCACCGGTTTCAGGAATGAGGGGTTCGCAGGCTTCATTGTTAGGTGATACTGCAGGTACCGTGCGGAGCCTACTTTCCATTCCGGCTCTTTCTATACCGGTGGCAATGTGTTCGGCCATGTTGCGCACGCTGCCTGTGCGCGAGTAGTAAAGAACGAGCACGTAGGGCGAGGCCATCAAAATAACTCCAGTACCATTTCCGGGGGCCGACCAATAGCCGCTTTATTGCCGTTGACGACGATAGGGCGTTCAATCAGTTTTGGGTGCTTGACCATGGCGTTAATCAGATCTGTTTCGCTGAGGGTTTTGTCGCCAAGGTTGTTCTCTTTGTAGGCGTCCTCTCCGGTGCGTAACAGCTGGCGCGCAGAAATGCCCAATTTGCCGAGAAGGTCTTTTAACGTTTTGGCGTTGGGTGGCGTTTCAAGATACAGAAGAACCTCGGGCTGGATATTATTATCCTCCAGCAGTTGTAGGGTCTGGCGGGATTTCGAACAGCGTGGGTTGTGATAAATAGTGGCCATGGTCTCGGTATGTCATACAATGTTGGGAAGGGTGCCATTCTAGCCGGAATATTGTCTTCGAATAAAGGTGAGGCAGAATATTAAGGTGGTAGGGAGCCAACAACAGAGACTAATGACAGAGAACAGGTACAGGGTAAACCGTATGGATGCAAAACAGCAGCTATCCGCTGCGGGACATTTTTTACAGCATTTGTGGCGAGGTTTTATCGCCGATGATTGCCGTCAGAGCGCCGCTGCATTGACCTATATGAGCTTGTTTGCGGTTGTACCGATTATGACATTGATGTATTCGATGTTCTCGCTGGTGCCTGCGTTTCAGGGGTTGGGTGTTCAGGTTCAGGAGTTGATCTTCAGTAACTTTGTACCGCAAAGTGGCGCAGAGATTCAGCAGTACCTGTCCGAATTTTCCAATCAGGCTCGCAAACTGTCTGCGCTGGGAGCGGTTATTCTGGTGCTAACGTCTTACTTGATGCTGGCAAATATCGAAAAGACATTTAACACCATCTGGAGTGCTTCGGGCGGTCGCAAGGGACTCTCAGCCTTCTTGCTTTACTGGGGTATCCTCAGCCTTGGCCCGTTGCTGCTGGGTATGGGGCTGATGATGAGAACCTACCTGGTTTCATTTCAGTTGATAGTGGATGAAGTTGACAGTCTTGGACTTGTTGCACTGGTATTCGAGTATTTGCCCCTGTTGTTGACCTGGCTGGCATTCACCCTGTTGTTTATGGCCGTGCCAAACTGCAAGGTATCACTGCGTTACGCTGTGGTCGGCGGTTTTGTCACCATGGTGTTTTTCGAGTTGGCAAAACTGGCGTTCGGTATGCTAATAGCAAATTCCAGCTACGCCAATGTGTATGGAGCCTTTGCTGTAGTGCCGGTTTTTCTGATATGGATTTATTGTATGTGGATTATTGTGCTGGCGGGAGCGGAGCTGGTCAGGGCCATGGAAACATTCAAGGGTGCCTGGCGGGGGTATGATTATCCGGATTTGATTGCTGTGCTGGTGGTGCTATGGGAATGCTGGCAGCGGCAACAGCAGGGGTTGTCGGTTGCTGACAAGGATATGTTTGATGAGGGCATTGAACAACAGCACTGGCGCCAGATACGCGATATGTTGCTGAAGCAGAATGTGCTGGTGGCAACCAGTTCGGGTCGATATGTGTTGACCCGTGATCCGGGTCAGTTGAAATTGATTGATGTGATGTCATTCGCCGGTCTGGGCACATTTGAACAGCCCGGTTTGAAGGCTACCGAGTCACTACAGAAATATCCCTGGAGCAGCCGTGTGATTCAGCTGATGAAAAATGCTGACCAGAATTTGAATGAACTGTTTTCACCGACCCTGGCAGAATTGTTTGGTGGTTTGAACCCGTCACGGGTAAATGAACAGGAGGTGCAATAATGAGCTTCTGTAAAAAACGGGCGGGCACACTGTTTCTGAGCGTCCTGTTGCTGGCAGCAGTGGCCTGCACGCCTGACGAGGAGCCGCCACCGGGCTATGAGACACTTGACGGCAGTCGTATCGACTTTTCCCGGCTGTTGGGCAAGGTTGTGCTGATTAATTATTGGGCCGAGTGGTGCACGCCCTGCCGCCAGGAAATTCCGGCTTTGAATGCGCTGCAGGAAGAGTTTTCAGGTCAGGTGGTGGTACTCGGTGTTAACTTTGACGGTGTAACGGGTGATGAACTTCGTGAGCAGGCTGACAAGATGGGTATTACCTTTGCCCAGCTGACGCAGGACCCTCGGGCTGTTTTTGATGCAACCCCTAGCGGAGTATTGCCGGAAACACTGGTAATTGACCGGAGAGGAAAATTCCAGCAAGTGTTGCTTGGGCCACAGTCAGTGCGGAGCCTAAGGCATGTGGTCGCCAGCTTGCCGGAAGAAATGGCTGTTGGCGAATAGTGGTTAAGGGCAGCAAATCATGATGAAAGATTGTCGCCAGTTTTATATTGATGGTGGCTGGGTTGAGCCGCTGTCTGCGGTTGACTTTGAAGTGGAAAATCCGTCTTCAGAGGAAAAGGTCGGTTTGATCTCCATTGGCTCGGTGGCAGATGCTGACCGAGCCGTTGCTGCTGCTCGTAATGCCTTTGAGTGTTATTCACAAAGCAGTCGAGAGCAGCGTCTTCAGTTGCTCGAAAGACTGCTGGTTATTTATCAATCGCGTTATGACGAGATGGCCGAGCTTATTTCCGTCGAGATGGGCGCGCCAATCACTTTCGCGCGATCGACCCAGGCTGCCCGGGGGGTTGCGCACCTGCAGCAGGCCATTGATGTTCTGAGTCGTTATGAGTTTGAGTCTCAGCTGGGCAATACCACGCTACTGAAAGAACCGGTTGGCGTCTGCGCCCTGATTACACCCTGGAATTGGCCCATCAATCAGGTGGCCTGTAAAGTGATTCCGGCGTTGGCCACCGGTTGCACCGTTGTACTGAAGCCCAGTGAACTGGCGCCTTTGAGCGCACACCTGTTTGCCGAGATGGTTGATGAAGCGGATTTTCCTGCCGGGGTGTTCAATCTTGTTGACGGGGCGGGTGCTGTTGTGGGCGAGGCGCTGGCGGTACACCCGGGTGTGGATATGATCTCGATTACCGGCTCCACCAGAGCGGGTGTTGCTGTGGCCAAGGCTGCTGCCGACTCGGTGAAGCGGGTAACCCAGGAGCTGGGTGGCAAATCAGCCAACATTATTCTTGATGATGCTGATTTGTTAAAAGCAGTCACGCACGGCGTTCGCAGTTGTTTTGCCAATAGCGGGCAGTCATGCAATTCTCCAACGCGAATGCTGGTGCCGGTAAGCTGTTACGAGCGGGCAATAGACATTGCCAGGAATGTAGCCGAGTCAACGGTTGTCGGGCATTCCTCGGATGAAGGAACCCATATTGGTCCAGTTGTCAGCAGGCAACAGTTTGAAAAAATTCAGTCGCTGATTGCGCAGGGTATTGATGAAGGTGCCCGCTTGATTGCAGGTGGTATGGGAAAGCCGGAAGGTATGGTTCAGGGGCATTTCGTTCGGCCTACCATTTTTGCCGACGTTGATAACCGAATGACCATTGCACGCGAGGAAATTTTCGGGCCGGTGCTTTCGATGATTTCCTATGGTGAGGAAGAGGAGGCCATTCGTATTGCCAACGATACGCCCTATGGTTTGGCAAGTTATATTCAATCAGGGAGCCTCGAACGGGCGCATCGTGTGGCTCGTAAGCTGAAGACGGGCATGGTTTATATCAACGGGGCATTACAGGCCATAGATGCCCCGTTTGGCGGCTACAAGCAGTCTGGCAATGGCCGGGAGTGGGGGCGTTTTGGATTCGAGGAGTACCTCGAGATCAAGGCCATTGCCAATCCGGTTGGTTGAAACGAGAAAGTAAAGGCTGAATGTATGAATACGGCCGTTAATCAAGTGAAAATATAGTGTGAAGTTATCTCAATTTGGTGAAAAATTTGCGGGGCGCTCCGGTATTGTGGAGCTAATGGATGACCTGTCGTATGCGCTCAGTGAAAACCCGCAAATGATTTTTATGGGCGGTGGTAACCCGGCCCGGCTTGCGGCGGTTGAAGAGGTTTTTCAGCGCAGACTGCAGGAAGTTCTCGATGATCCCGAGCAACGCCACCAGCTGTTTGGTGTCTATCAGTCACCCAAAGGGGAGTCCGAATTTTGCCGACAGGTTGCAGAGCTGTTGAGGCGCGAGTTTGGTTGGCAGCTCTCTGAGCGCAATGTTGCCGTGTCCAATGGCAGTCAGAGTGCTTTTTTTGTGTTGTTTAATATGTTTGCGGGCAAGCAGACTGACGGTTCGAACAAAACCATCCATTTGCCTGTGACACCTGAGTATATCGGGTACAGCGATATTGGTGTGGAGGCGGGTATGTTCTCTGCCAGCAGACCGACGATTGAAAAAATAGAACATCATCTTTTCAAGTATCACGTGGACTTTTCAAATCTGAAACTGACTTCTGGTATCGCAGCGCTGGCGGCATCGAGGCCGACAAATCCGACGGGTAATGTACTGACAGATGACGAAATTGCCAGTCTTGATACGCTGGCTCGAGAACATGATATTCCATTTATTCTTGATGGCGCCTATGGGCTGCCGTTCCCTGGTATTCTGTTTAACGATGCAACGCCGTTCTGGAATGAAAATACGATACTTGTTTTGAGTCTGTCCAAACTGGGCTTGCCAGGCACCCGAACGGGAATCATCGTGGCCAGCGAAGAAATTGTTGAGGCTTACAGCCGTGCCAATACGGTATTGAGTCTCGCCTGCGGCAATTTTGGCCCCGCTATTGCGAAGCAATTGTTTGCCAGCGGCGAAATTCTCACAATAGGGCGTAAAACGCTGGCAGCGTTTTACCAGGAGCGTGCGTGGCAGACACTTAACTGGTTTCGCGATGCAATGAGTGATTTGCCCTGCCGCATTCACACGCCAGAGGGGGCGATATTCCTGTGGCTCTGGTTTGAGGGTATGCCCATTTCCAGTATGGAGCTTTATGAACGCCTTAAAAGTAGAGGTGTGCTGGTCGTGCCTGGCTGTCAGTTTTTCCCGGGGCTTGAGGATGATTGGCAGCATAGGCAGGAGTGTATCCGGGTCTCTTATGCTCAAGACCCGGGGAGCATAAAAAAAGGGGTGCAGATTATTGCTGACGAAGTAAGGGCTGCTTTCCTCCGAGGGTGACTTGCCAACGGTTGAGCCGCCATTGTCGACAGTGGGTGGCCATGCCTTTTATGATTCGGATATTGCCTGGTAACCGGATATTAAAAAAGCTTAGAAGCTATAAGAAACCGTTGCGCCAAATGTATCCGGTGAGGTTTTGTCCATTACCGGTGTGGTGGCTGCAGTTTCGAAGTTTAAATTCTGATCTTCCCTGGCAGGTGTAAATAAAAACAGACGGGTATTCCCGGTTTTACTATCGAAAGAGTTGATCATTATACCCAGCTCGGAACCTATGCCAGTCGCCTTTATTGTGCCATAGAAGCCGGTTATCAGTTGTGTATAAATAGCGGCGAACTCCTCTTCACTCGCAGGGGGGATGCCTTTGTTGATGTTTTTACGGACTTCCAGAAACCTTTTTGCTATTGCTGCTTTTTCTTCCATGCTCTATGCCTTCCTTAAACGTAAGATGTACACCTTTTCTGATTCTGAGGATACCGGCAAAAATCTGACGGGCGATGAGTCATACTGATGACGGAATACCTGATAATCTCATCTGCCAGACCTTAATAGATAGCCCAGTTTGCACGAATTTGCCAGCATCGAATGAATTTTTTTATCGCTTCATTGAGAAATGGCTTGATCATACTTCCAGCAGTGAGTGTCGAACCGGTTATAAGTTGCCTACTTCAAGTATCCGAGATGCTTTTGTACGACTTGAAGCGTCGGCTTGAAAAGCTTTGGTGTGGCGGAGACGATATTGCCACTCTCCATATAATGGTCACCACCCTGGAAATCACTTACCAGGCCACCCGCTTCCTTGACCAGCAGGAGTCCTGCGGCGATATCCCAGGGTTTCAGGCTCATTTCCCAGAATGTATCCAATCTACCGGCAGCCAGATATGCCAGATCCAGCGAAGCAACCCCCAACCGACGAATGCCTGAAGACTGGCTTGCCAGTTCAGTCAGGCATTTCAGGTAAGGTTCCATGTGATCAATCGACGGGCTGTTAAACGGAATGCCGGTGCCAACGATGGCGCCAGCCATTTTTGAGTGGCCGCTCACCCGAATACGCTTGCCGTTCAGATAGGCTCCTCGACCGCGGCTGGCGGTAAACTCTTCCTGGCGCATGGGATCCAGTACAACGGCGTGCTCCAGCCGACCCTTGTATACACAGCCTATTGAGACGGCGAAATGAGGGATCCCGTGGATGAAATTGGTTGTTCCATCCAACGGATCAATAATCCATTCGTAGTCGCTGTTTTCGCCTTTCAGAAAACCTGACTCCTCACCGGTGATGCAGTGGTCCGGATAGGCCTTTCGGAGGTGGTAAATCACCTCCTTTTCCGAGGCTCGGTCAATTTCTGTGACGTAGTCATTCAGGCCTTTCTCATCGATTTTAATCAAATCGGTGCGATCGGAGGCGCGGGCGATCATCTCACCAGCCTTGCGTGCAGCGCGCAGGGCGATATTTACCATGGGTTCCATTGTCAGCCTGATTCCTGAAAGGTTGTGAGCGTATATTGCCGTATCAAAGTTGCCGTAGTTGTAGCCGAGGCAAGAAGCGCGGCATTGTAACAGAGTGATTTTGTGCATGGGAGAGCTTTTGTGTTCGCATCCTGATAAAATCCGCGGCCTTTTACGCTTGCTGTTACGGCAGTATCCGATCAGGAAAACCTGCTTCGGTATAAACAATCGTTTTAATATTGGTTTAAGGTCTCGGTAGTATGGGTAGTTTTGACAATATTCGAGTTGTGCTGGTGAATACGTCGCATCCGGGTAATATTGGTGGTGCTGCCCGGGCAATGAAAAATATGGGGTTGTCCCGTTTGTACCTGGTAGCACCTAAAGAGTACCCCGCTGATCGTGCGGTGTGGCGTGCTGCGAGTGCACTGGATGTGTTGGATAATGCGATAGTCGTAGAGACGCTGGATGAAGCCATTGGTGATTGCGGAATGGTGGTTGGCACCAGTGCCAGAGGGCGCCGCATACCCTGGCCGCTTATGCATCCTCGGGCGTGTGGTGAACGGGTCTGGCAGGAATCGGCCGAGCACGACGTTGCCATTATCTTTGGCCGTGAAGATCGGGGTTTAACCAACGATGAATTGCACAAATGCACCTATCATGTGCATATTCCATCAAATCCTGAATACAGCTCATTGAATCTGGCGGCGGCGGTTCAGGTGTTATGTTATGAAACGCGAATGGCTTCCCTTGCCGATGCTGATGGAAAGTTGCCTTCGCTAAATGATTGGGATGTGCCGCCAGCCAAGGTTCAGGATTTGGAAATGTTTTACCAGCATCTTGAGGAAGCCCTGGTGGATATCGGTTTTCACGACAAGGATAACCCGCGTCAAACTATGACCCGGCTGCGTCGTTTGTTCGGGCGAATTCGGCTCGATGAAATGGAGCTGTCTATTCTCAGAGGCGTGCTGACATCGGTAAAAAATGCGGCCAGAAAACTCAAAGACCTGTGACCGGCAGGGTTGCAGGGAAATGCTGCGTGAGCTTCAAAACCGTGTATTTCTTGCTGAAACATATTACTTGACTAAAATACTAGGTTTTTACCATAATAGGGTATGTGACAATATTTAGAAGTCAGAGAGAAAGCGCAATGCGATTGACAACTCGTGGACGATACGCTGTAACGGCAATGCTTGATCTGGCCCTGCATGTGGATGAGGGACCGATTAGTTTGGCCGATATTTCTGCCCGGCAAGAGATATCTCTTTCCTACCTGGAGCAGCTGTTTTCAAAACTGCGCCAGCGCAAACTGGTCAATAGTGTTCGGGGGCCTGGTGGTGGTTATCGGCTTGAACGCGACAGTGATGCGATCAGTGTGGCGGAAATTATCGACGCTGTGAATGAATCAGTGGACGCCACCAGTTGCGCGGGTAAGGGTGATTGCAATAATGGCGAAATCTGTCTTACACACCATCTTTGGGATGACTTGAGTCGGCAGATTCACCGTTTTCTTAATGAAATAACACTGCACAGCCTGATGAACAAGCATGAGGTGAAACTGGTGGCTCTGAGGCAAAATGAGCTGGTTAATAAAACCGCTTTACAGGCCCCCGCTGTATCCTGAATTAACTGGAGTATTTGATGAAACTGCCAATTTATCTTGATTATTCTGCAACTACCCCGGTTGATCCCCGGGTGGCGGACGTCATGTCGAAATGCTTGACTGCCGATGGCAACTTTGGCAATCCTGCTTCTCGCTCTCACAGCTTTGGCTGGCAGGCGGAAGAAGCAGTTGAAACGGCTCGTCGACAGGTTGCCGACCTGTTGAATGCAGATCCCCGGGAAATTGTCTGGACATCTGGTGCCACCGAAGCAAACAACCTTGCCATCAAGGGTTGTGCGCACTTTAATCAGAAAAAAGGCAAACATCTGATTACTTCCAAAATTGAACACAAGGCTGTTCTGGATACCTGTCGACAGCTGGAGAGGGAAGGATTTGAGGTGACTTACCTTGATCCCGGCAGTGACGGCATCATCCAGCCGGAAGCCGTTGCTGCGGCGATACGGGAAGATACTACGCTTGTTTCACTGATGCATGTCAATAACGAGATTGGTACCATTAATGACATAACTGCAATTGGTGAAATTTGTCGGGAACACAAGGTGTTTTTCCATGTTGATGCGGCCCAGAGCGCGGGCAAGGTAGAGATTGATATGGAAGCCATGAAAGTGGATTTGATGTCATTGTCCGCCCACAAAATCTACGGCCCAAAAGGTATTGGCGCACTGTATGTGCGTCGCAAGCCGCGGGTTCGAATAGAAGCGCAGACCCACGGTGGTGGTCATGAGCGGGGAATGCGTTCGGGCACTCTCGCGACGCATCAGATTGTTGGCATGGGTGAAGCGTTTCGTATAGCCAAACAAGAAATGGCTGAAGAAAATGCACGCTTGCTGAAGCTTCGCAACAAGCTGTGGGATGGTGTGCGGGAGATGGAAGAGGTTCACCTGAACGGTTCCCTGAGTCAGAGAGTAGCCAGCAATCTGAATGTCAGTTTTGCTTTTGTCGAAGGTGAATCGCTGATTATGGCGTTAAAGGATCTGGCGGTTTCTTCGGGCTCTGCCTGCACATCGGCAAGTCTTGAGCCTTCGTATGTACTTCGCGCTCTGGGCCTGGATGATGAATTGGCGCACAGTTCAATACGGTTTTCGATTGGCCGTTTTACAACGGAAGAGGAGATTGATTATACGGTTTCCATTATCCGGGATGCGGTGAATAAGTTGCGCGAACTGTCGCCGCTGTGGGATATGTTTAAAGACGGCGTTGACTTGAGCCAGGTAGAGTGGGCGGCCCACTAAACAGTGAGTTGGTTGAGAGACATTATAGTCGGCTTTCGATGAGAGAGTGGCTGAGGAGAAGCGAAAATGGCATATAGCGAAAAAGTTCTGGATCACTATGAGAATCCACGTAACGTAGGCAAGTTGGATGATAAATCCGATAGCGTCGGTACGGGCATGGTTGGTGCTCCCGCCTGTGGTGATGTTATGCGCCTGCAAATTCAGGTAAACGAAGATGGTGTTATCGAAGATGCCAAATTCAAGACTTACGGCTGCGGTTCAGCGATTGCATCCAGCTCACTGCTGACGGAGTGGGTAAAGGGTAAAACCCTCGATGAAGCGGCAAAAATCAAAAATACCGAGTTAGCTGAGGAGTTGGCTTTGCCGCCGGTGAAGATTCATTGCTCGGTGCTAGCTGAAGATGCGATCAAGGCGGCTGTCAAGGATATCCGTCAGAAGCGCGGTCAATAGCAAAAAAGCAACGAAACAGAAAACAGGTAGTAGCAGCGTTTTAACGCGCTGTATGGAGTAATCAGGTACAGCAGGAGACAGTTATGGCCATTACCATGACCCCGGCAGCACAAGAACATGTTGTAAGGCATCTCGTTAACCGTGGTTCAGGCGTTGGCATACGCCTGGGCATAAAAACCACTGGCTGTTCGGGGCTTTCTTATGTGCTGGAGTTCGTGGATTCGAAAGAGCCGGAAGATACTGTTTTCGAGTGCGGCGAAACAAAATTGTTTGTCGACCCGAAAAGCCTTGCTTACCTCGATGGCACAGAGCTGGATTTTGTTAAAGAGGGCCTGAATGAAGGTTTTCAGTTCAACAATCCAAATATGAAAGAAGAGTGTGGTTGTGGTGAAAGCTTTCATGTTTGAGCCGGGTCTGCAGTATTGAGTGGTCGCGCAGAAAAACCGGTAGTTGATGGTGGTTAGTCCGCAGAATTTTTATGAAATGTTTGAGTTGCCGGTTTCCTATGAAGTGGACCTGCGGCTGTTGAATGAACGCTATCTGAAGCTGCAGCAGCAACTTCATCCTGACCATTTTGCTGGTAGCTCCGGGGCTGAGCAGCGTCTTGCCGTGCAATACACCGCTGATCTCAATCAGGCTTACTCGGTACTGAAATCTCCTCTGGCGAGAGCACAATACCTGCTTGAATTGAAGGGTATAGATAGTTCGGGAAACACCACAGTAACTTCTGATATGGATTTTCTGATGCAGCAAATGGAGCTGCGTGAAGCGCTGTCAGAAGTTGAGCAGGCTGAAGACCCCTTTCAGGCGCTCAGTGTTATAGATCAGCAAGTAAATGATCATTTTGACAGGTTGCAAGTGGTGTTTGCTGACAGTTACCAGCAGGCCGATTATGAATCGGCCAGAGAAACTGTAGCCCGGCTTCAGTTTTACAGTAAGTTGCTTGCGGAGATTGAACAGCGGGAACATGATCTGGATGATTGTTAGCCGGATTCCAAAACAGAGTATTTAACGTGGTTTTATTACAAATATCAGAGCCGGGGCAATCACCGGAGCCCCACCAGCGTCGCCGGGCAGTCGGTATCGATCTGGGAACAACCAACTCGCTGGTCGCCTCTGTGAGGAGCGGTACACCGGAAACCTTGCCTGACGAGGAAAACAGACACCTGTTGCCGTCTGTTGTGCACGTGAAAAGCGATGAGCGATTCAATGTTGGCTATGAGGCGCGCGCAATTGCGGCTGAAGACCCGCTCAATACCCTGATATCGGTAAAACGCTTGCTTGGGCGAGGCATTAACGATGTGAAACTGTTGGGTTCTGAGCTGCCTTATGAGTTAGATGCCGATGATGGCGGTATGCCCAGTTTCAGGACTGTGGCGGGCAATATCAGTCCGGTCCAGGCCTCTGCCGAGATTCTCAAGGTGTTGGTTGCCCGTGGTGAAAAGGCACTTGCCGGACCTCTGGACGGTGCGGTTATTACTGTGCCCGCCTATTTTGATGAGTCTCAGCGGCAGGCGACAAAGGATGCAGCCACCCTTGCGGGGATCAAAGTGTTGCGCTTGCTCAATGAGCCAACTGCTGCGGCAATTGCCTATGGTCTGGACCGGAAGCACAGTCGAGAAGCTGGCGACGAAAGCGTTATTGCGGTTTATGACCTGGGTGGAGGCACTTTTGATATTTCCATATTGCGTCTTTCCCGAGGCGTGTTTCAGGTGCTGGCCACCGGGGGTGACTCTGCACTCGGCGGAGATGATTTTGATCGAGCCATTGCTGAATGGATCCGAGCTGAAGCCGGGCTGAATACAGATTTATCACCTCGGCAGCAGCGCCGGTTACTGAATGTGGCGACGGAAGCCAAACATGCACTTACGGATCGTGAAGCGGTGGTGGTTGAATTTGATGGTTGGAGTGGCAGTTTAACCCGAAGCAAATTGGCCGAGCTGATTGATCCGCTGATTAACAAAACACTGCGTGCCTGCAAAAGGGCTCTGAGGGATGCGGGAGTAGATACGGAAGCGGTGGATAATGTTGTCATGGTAGGAGGTTCCACCCGTTCCGTTCGTGTGGCCGAGAAGGTCGCGGAGCTGTTTGGGAAACCACCTTTGCTCAATATCGATCCAGACCGTGTGGTGGCGCTCGGCGCTGCACTGCAGGCAGACGTGCTGGTTGGCAATAAGCCGGACAGTGAAATGCTGCTGCTGGATGTGATTCCGCTGTCTCTGGGGCTGGAGACCATGGGTGGTCTTACCGAGAAACTTATTCATCGCAATACCACGATTCCTGTAGCCAAGGCGCAGGAGTTCACTACTTTCAAGGATGGTCAGACGGCGATGGTTATTCATGTGTTGCAGGGAGAGAGAGAGTTGGTCTCGGATTGCCGTTCGTTAGCCCGCTTCGAATTGCGTGGTATTCCGCCGATGGTGGCGGGAGCGGCTAAAGTGCGCGTGACTTTCCGGGTCGATGCAGACGGATTGCTGAATGTTTCTGCAAAAGAGCTTAACAGCAATGTAGAGGCGCATGTCGAAGTCAAACCGTCTTACGGGTTGAGCGATGAGCAGGTCACAGACATGCTAAAGGCTTCATATGAACACGCCAAAGAAGATATGCAGGCGAGGGCATTGCGTGAGCAGCAAGTAGAAGCTGATAGAATCATTGAAGACCTTTCGGCAGCAATGATGAAAGATGGCCGCGCCCTTCTCGACGAGAAAGAGTACCATTGCCTGGAAGTGGCGCTGGATGATCTCAAAGCCATTCGCGAAAATACAATGGAGCACCGCAAAATCGCCCGACAAATTGATGTGGTTGCTAAAACCAGTGAAGAATTTGCAGCACGCCGAATGAATGCCAGTATCAAAAAAGCGTTGGCAGGTCATAGCCTCGATGAAATTGAGAGAGACATGTAATGCCCAGGATCATTTTTTTACCGCATGAAACTATCTGCCCTGAAGGTGCTGTAGTCGAGGCGGAAACAGGAGAAAGCATTTGCGATGTTGCACTGCGCAGCGATATTGACATAGAGCATGCCTGTGAGAAGTCCTGTGCCTGTACAACCTGCCATGTTTACGTAAGAGAGGGGTTTGACTCCCTGGAAGAAGCGGATGAGCTGGAGGAAGATTTTCTCGATAAGGCCTGGGGTGTTGATCCGGAGTCGCGTCTGAGCTGTCAGGCGCTGGTTGCTGGCGAAGATCTGGTGGTCGAAATTCCCAAGTACACAATAAACATGGTTTCCGAAAAGCATTAGAATTGCCGGGTGAATATTAGCCTCATGGGAGGAGTTGATCTATGGAGTTGAAGTGGACAGATGTGCTGGATATTGCCATAGAATTATCTGAAAAGTATGATGACGTGGATCCGCGTCAGGTGAACTTTGTTGATCTCCGTAACTGGGTGCTGCAACTGGATGATTTTAATGATGATCCCAACCGTTGTGGCGAGAAAATTCTTGAAGCAATACAGATGGCATGGATTGAAGAAGTCGATTAGAATGTCGGCAGGGACAGGGGAATAAACACAATAAGGGGTAGCAATGAGCTCTAAAGAAGAGCTTTACAAACTGCTGGTCGATAAAGCACCCTACGGCACCCTGTTCTTTGCATACGGGGTCTGCATTGACTCCAACCCTCGCGCCCTCAGCATCCTTGATTGCCAGCAAAATCAACTGGTTGGCGCATCTCTTGATGAAATCACAGGCAATGAATCAACTGCGCTTGTCGATCTTAAACTACAGCTAAAAAAAGCTGTTCGCGATGGTAAAACTGAGCTGAATTGGCAGTGTCCTGTCGATCGCGGTGATAGAACTTCGATCGATTTGACGGTCATTTACGCCAGCGCTGATGCCAAGGAAATGATAGTAACCCTCCAACCGCAGGGTCAGCCGCTTGAGATGTCAGCCTCCGAGTCGAATCAGTTGCAGCCTCCGGTCAGAGGTGCTTCGTCTGGGATGACGGTTAATTTGGCTCCAGATGAGCCGTTGTCCGTTACGCCCTCTCCGGATTCGCCAGCAACTGCGGGCAAAACGCTTACGGATGATATTCCATCCTTTATCAACGTCCCTGAAGATACAAAAAAAAAGTCAGAATATCCTGAGCTAGACGCGGAGTTTGGGACAGCACAGAATGGCCTCGCTACTGCGGACGAAATTTTTGCTCCCGGCTCCTTTACTGATGAAACGATGGCGGATATGGCTCTGTCGGAGCTGGCGTCTCCCTCTGAAACCCTGGAGATTGTCACATCGCATGACCGGATGGAGGCGGAACTCAATCCGCCGATTTTAACGGAAGAGGTTTCTGCTCAGTCTTCTTCTGAGCGTCAGAACAGCCCGAATGTGGAGACATCCCCCGCGCGAGATTATCACTTTGACAGCCTGACTGAGCTGCCCAGTCGTCAGAAACTGCTTGAAACAATTGGTGACTATCTCAGTGCCGGATCAAGTGGAGAAATCTGTGGCGCCGCTTTAATGGTTGATCTGGATAACTTCAAGGATATTAATGATTCCTGGGGACACAGTGTTGGAGATCAGGTAATTAAAAAGGTTGGGCGGGCAATATCTGCTCTGGTCACCGGGAGGAACATTCTCGCTCGTATGAGTGGTGATGAGTTTGTCCTGTTTATTCCTGATATTTCGGACAGTATATCCCAGGCAGCCTGGGATGCTCAGGACATAGCAGAGCGAGTAAGGGAAGTTGTTGCGGCGCCGGTTTTTCTTGACGGGCACGAGGTCATTCTGACAGCAAGCATCGGTATAGCTCTGATCAGTGATAGCAAGTTGAGTGCGGAGCGAGTGCTGCAATTTGCCGATACTGCCATGTACGAGGCCAAGCGCAAGGGGCGAAACAGTATTGCGTTTTTTGATCCCTGTATCACGGAAAAAGCGCAGCGTCAGATTGGTATGAATACCCGTCTTCGCAAGGCCATTGATAATCAGGAATTCGCGCTTTATATCCAGCCGCAGATCTGTATCGAAACCGGTGAGTTGCGAGGCGGGGAAGCGCTGCTTCGCTGGATTAATTCTGACAAGATTACCAACATGCCCGCAGAGTTTATCCCCGTTCTCGAGTCATCCGGATTGATTATTGACGTTGGGCACTGGGTGATTCGCACAGCATGTGAATATATTCGCAGTTTTATTGATGATGGCATCTGGAAAGACCATATGCGTCTGGGAATTAATATCAGCCCCCGCCAGTTCCGCGATCCTCAGCTGTTGGAGGTTGTTGATCACAGCCTGAAAAGCTACAACATTGATCCGCGATATCTGAATTTTGAGATCACCGAGAATCTGGTGATTGACGATGTGGATGAAGCTATCCATAAAATGGAGCTTATTAAAAAACTGGGGTCGACCTTTTCAATAGATGATTTTGGTATTGGCTATTCGTCAATGATCTATCTGAAGCGCCTGCCCTTTGACCAATTAAAAATAGATCGAGAATTCATTCGCAATATCTACAGGGATCAGGAAAGTCGCGGTATGGTGGAGGCTATTATGGCGGTGTCACGTCAATATGGTCTGAGCGTGACAGCGGAAGGTGTTGAAAACAAAGAGGCGCTGGATGTATTGCGCAGGGTAGGTTGTGACGCCTATCAAGGCGCACATTTCAGCATGCCTGTTCCTGTTGACCGGTTCAGGCGAATGCTTGCAGCCTGAAGCCTTTGAATCATTCATAATCTCTTTGAGAGTTCCTTGTAACTCTTTGTCTTTAGAAGTAAAATCCCGGCGCTTTGATGTGTAAGCCTGATCCTTTGTGCGATCTTGCTATGAATGACCCGCCGAACTTTATGGAGACCCCTTAATGGCTATTGAAAGAACGCTTTCCATTATTAAGCCCGATGCTGTTGCAAAAAATGTAATTGGCCAGATTTACAGCCGCTTTGAAAGTGCTGGACTGAAAATTGTTAAAGCAAAAATGCAGCAGTTGACGACGGAACAGGCAGGCGGGTTTTATGCTGAACACAAAGAGCGGCCATTTTATCCGGCCCTGATCGAATTCATGACTTCTGGTCCGGTTATGATTCAGGTGCTGGAAGGTGAAGGCGCAGTGTTAAAAAACCGCGAACTGATGGGCGCTACAAATCCGCAGGAAGCCGAAGCAGGCACTATTCGTGCTGATTTTGCAGAGTCAATTGATGCCAACGCTGTCCATGGCTCCGACTCAACTGCATCCGCTGCCCGCGAAGTAGATTACTTTTTTGGTGCAGATGGCGTCTGCGCCTGAGACGGTGGTGGACACTGATAACAGTGCCTGTTTTATGACTGGAAGCCTATGACCGAATTTGTCGAGTCGCAACAGTTGGCAGAGCCCCAGAAGGATAAAGTTAATCTTCTGGGGCTTTCTGCTGAAAAGCTGGTGGAATTTTTTGCCGGAATAGGGGAGAAACCGTTCCGTGCAACCCAGGTGCTCAAGTGGATACACCAGCTGGGCGCTGAAGATTTCAGTCAGATGACCAATCTTTCCAAGTCTCTTCGGGAAAAGCTCACAGACGTTGCCGAAATCAGTGCTCCGGAAATTGTCAGTCGGCATGATTCTGCGGATGGCACCCGTAAATGGCTAATTCGTGTTTCCGGTGGCGATGTGATTGAAACCGTGTTTATTCCGGAAAAAGAGCGGGGCACGCTCTGCGTGTCTTCCCAGGTGGGCTGCTCTCTGGATTGCAGCTTTTGTGCAACGGGTAAACAGGGCTTTAGCCGTGACCTTACTGCGGCTGAAATCATTGGTCAGGTCTGGATTGCTGCGAAATCGTTTGATTCACTGGCTCCCAAGGCTGATCGTGTGATCAGTAATGTGGTGATGATGGGGATGGGGGAACCGCTGCTGAATTTCGATAATGTGGTCGATGCCATGAGCCTGATGCTGCACGATTCGGCATATGGGCTGTCAAAACGCAGAGTGACATTGAGCACATCAGGTGTTGTGCCTGCACTGGATAGGCTGGGTGATATCATTGATGTGTCCCTGGCTATTTCCCTGCATGCGCCGAATGATGCAATTCGCAACGAACTGGTGCCTGTTAACAAGCGCTACCCGATTGCGATGTTGCTGGCATCGGCGAAGAACTATTTGGACAAAATGCCGGACAATCGCCGCAAGCTGACCGTGGAATATACGTTGATTGATCACGTTAATGATCGCCGTGAACATGCCGAAGAGCTGGCTGAATTACTCAGCGATATTCCCTGCAAGATTAATTTGATTCCTTTTAATCCGATTGCAAACTCTGATTACAAGACTGTCTCGAATAATGCTCTGCACCGGTTTCGGGAAATTCTGCAAAAAGCCGGGCATACTGTTACCGTCCGGACCACGCGTGGTGACGACATTCAGGCTGCTTGCGGTCAACTGGCCGGACAGGTTAATGACAGAACCCGGCGCAGTGAGCGCTACCGCCTTCGTGGTGACGGGCAGCAGGTAATTAAATTTGTGCATCAACAGGGAGCATAGAAAGTGGCGCTTATGACAGGATCTTTGATTCGTTTCTTCTCTATGCTGCTGCTAGTCAGTATGGTAGGCGGCTGTACCAGTACGGCAAAAACTAATCAGGTAAGCGTCAGCAGGGATGAGCAGTTGCAAAACCGTCTGCAGCTTGCCGTTAACTATATGCGTTCTGGCAACCATGAACGAGCACGGGAACACCTTGCCCGTGCTGAGGAAATTGATAGTCGTTCTCCAGAGGTTCACGATCTTTATGCGCTGCTTTATCAGCGTGAGCGGGAGTTTGATATTGCTGAAAAACACTATAAAAAAGCACTGGGCTACGATCCCGGGTTCACCAGGGGCAGAAATAACTATGGTTCGTTTCTTTTAAGACAAGGGCGGGCTGAAGAAGCCTGCGAGCAGTTCAAAAAAGGCGCCGAAGACCTTAGCTATGTACGCCGCTTTGAGTTGTTTTACAAAATTGGCCTGTGTGCAACACGTACCGGTGATAATCGGGCGGCAATTGAAGCATTGCTAAAATCGCTGGCGCTAAATCAACAGTTTTCCCCAGCCTCGCTGGAGTTGGCTTCAATATCCTTCTCGGAAAAAGAATATGCAAAAGCGAAACAGTATTTGAACCACTATAACAGTCATCGTGATCGGCCTACACCGAGAGGCTTGTGGTTGGGAGTACAGCTGGAGCACATGTTTGGCAACAAGGACGCTCGGGATAGTCAGGGGTTGGCACTGAAAAACCTGTTCCCTGATTCTGAAGAAAACCTGCGCTATCAGAACTGGTTGAAAAATGGGTACAAAGAATAGCTCTGGTCAACAGCTGGCTAATAGTAAGCCCGGGTCACAGACACCGGGAGAAATGTTGCGTCGCATCCGAATTGACAGAGGGATGCAGATTGAAGATGTTGCTATGCAGCTCGGTCTGACCAACAGTCGCGTTACTGCACTGGAAGAAAATAATTACGAACAGTTGCCCTCGCGGGTCTATGTGAGAGGCTACATCAAGCGGTATTGCTCAATACTGGATATTGCGCCGGAGCCTGTTGTCGCCGGTTATGAAATACTTGCCGAAAATCATGGGGATAGCCTCCCGGCAGCTGTACCGGTAGAAGATATTTCACTAGTTGAAGCTGGTCGCCGGTGGATTGCAAATCGACACAGATTGATATTGATAACGGCTATTGTGCTGGCTCTATTGTTGATGTGGGTTATTCAACCGGGTGACGCCAGGCAGGTGTACCAGCCTGGCGCTGAAGAGGGCAATGATGGAGTCGGATTGATTGAGGTTCCTCAGACCGAGCTAATCAGCGAGAGTGAATTGATGGAGGGGGAGCTGATTGACGGTACGATAGTCCAGCAAACCGCGAAAGAGCCGGAGACGGACACCATAGCCATTACGATGTTGCCTGTTGAAGAGGTTATGCCTGTTATACAGACACTCGTTGTGACCCTGGGTAAAGACAGCTGGGTTGAGGTTGTGGATGCTCATCACGATGTTCTGCTGGCGGATCTGAAGCCGGCTGGCAGTGTTATCGAACTGCAGGGCAAAGCGCCTTTTGAAGTCTTGCTGGGCAACGCGATGGATGCGCGGGTAAGTTATCAGGGGAGCCCTGTTCCTGTGCCGGTTAGTCAGCAAGATCATGTTGCACGCTGGGTGGTTGGAAAGTAAGCCGGATTTTGTTTGCCAGTCAGTTGTAGTGAACCTGGTAGTTGATGTGATAGCCGGAAACAGTTTAAGTCAGAAATAGTGGGAATCAGAAAAAACATGCATTTCGAGTCGCCAATTCAGCGCAGAAAATCACGCCAGATAATGGTTGGCGATGTAGCCGTGGGTGGTGATGCGCCTATTTCCATCCAGAGCATGACGAATACAGAGACCACTGATGTTGCAGCAACGGTGGCTCAGATTCGGAAAATACAGGATGCTGGTGCGGATATTGTGCGGGTATCGGTTCCTTCCATGGAGGCAGCTGAAGCGTTTGGTTTGATTCGCAAACAGGTGAATGTACCGCTGGTGGCGGATATCCACTTTGATTACCGGATTGCCTTGCGAGTTGCCGATCTTGGTGTTGATTGTCTGCGTATTAATCCCGGGAATATTGGCCGTGAAAAGCGTATTCAGGCGGTAGTTGACAAGGCGCGAGACCTGAATATACCCATTCGTATCGGCGTCAATGCCGGGTCGCTGGAAAAAGATCTGCAGAAAAAGTATGGCGAGCCAACCCCTGATGCACTGGTTGAATCTGCAATGCGGCATGTGGAAATTCTCGACAGTCTCAACTTCAGCAACTTCAAACTCAGTCTGAAGGCTTCGGATATCTTTATGGCGGTTGCTGCGTATCGAAAAATAGCCAATATGATTGATAATCCGCTACACCTGGGAATTACCGAAGCGGGTGGGTTACGTGGCGGCACTGTTAAATCTTCAATAGGGCTTGGTTTACTGCTGATGGACGGTATTGGCGATACCCTGCGGGTGTCGCTGGCCGCTGACCCGGTACAAGAGGTGAAAGTAGGCTGGGATATGCTGAAGAGCCTCAAACTGCGCAGCAAGGGAATTAATTTTATCGCCTGTCCCAGTTGCTCGCGCCAGAATTTCGATGTCATTGATACCATGAATCAACTGGAAATACGCCTGGAAGACATTACTGTGCCAATGGATGTGGCAGTGATTGGCTGTATTGTGAATGGTCCGGGTGAGGCAAAGGAAGTAGATCTGGGGTTGACGGGAGGAACTCCCAATAATCTGATTTACATCGATGGGCAGCCACATACAAAACTGCCCAAAGAAAATCTGGTGGACCGGCTCGAGGAGCTGATCCGTGACAAAGCCGCGCAAAAGGCGGCAGAGCAGGAAAACCTGATAGCCAAAGCCTGATTTCAAGTCGGGACGAATTTTCTGTAACTGACGAATAACTTAAACAGCTGGAATAATAATCTTGAAAAAAATTCAGTCCATACGGGGCATGAACGATTTGCTCCCTGACGACTCACCACTTTGGCAATACCTGGAATCGTCCGTATCGTTATTACTTGGACGGTACGGTTATCGGGAAATTCGGTTTCCTGTGCTCGAATCAACAGAACTGTTCAAGCGCTCTATCGGTGAGGTTACCGATATTGTTGAAAAGGAAATGTACACTTTTGATGATCGCAATGGTGACAGTGTTACCCTGCGTCCGGAAGGGACCGCAGGCTGTGTACGCGCCTGTGAGGAAAATGGCCTGACTTACAACCAGATTCAGCGTCTCTGGTATTGCGGTCCGATGTTTCGTTATGAGCGCCCACAAAAGGGGCGTTTGCGCCAGTTTCATCAGATTGGCGCTGAAGTGTTTGGTCTTGATGGGCCGGATATCGATGCAGAAATACTGTTGATGACGTCGCGTTTGTGGCAGGAACTGGGTGTTGATCATGCGGTAACACTGCAGATTAATTCTCTGGGAACGGCGGCGTCCCGCGCCCGCTATCGCGATGCCCTGGTGGTGTTTCTTCAGGAACGGGTTGATGAACTGGACATTGATAGCCAGAGGCGAATGGAAACAAACCCGTTGCGGATTCTGGACAGTAAAAACCCGCAGACCCAGATGGTGCTGGAAAGTGCTCCTTTGCTGGCAGATTTTCTCGATGATGACTCCCGGTTGCATTTCGCAAGGTTGCGTGAGTTGCTGGATGCAACAGGACTTGATTATGAGGTGAATCCCCGCCTGGTCCGGGGGCTGGATTATTACGGCAAAACGGTTTTTGAATGGGTGACGGATGCCTTAGGTGCTCAGGGAACTGTCTGCGCGGGCGGTCGCTATAACGGACTTGTGGAACAGCTGGGAGGCAAACCGACACCCGCTGTTGGTTTTGCCATGGGGCTGGAGCGACTGGTTTTGCTGCTTGACGCGGTTGGCGCAGTACCGGATAGTATCGCCCGTCAGGTAGATGCCTATCTGGTTGCGGTTGGCGATGTTGAAGTCGAGGCGATGCGAACAGCGGAAATTATTCGCAGTAGTTGCAAAAAGTTGCGATTACAGAATCACTGCGGTGGTGGCAGCTTCAAGAATCAGATGAAGAAAGCGGATAAAAGCGGCGCCAGCGTTTGTTTGATTATCGGTGAAAATGAGGCTGCTTGTGGAACCGTTACAGTCAAGTTTCTGCGCAGTGATCAAACACAGCAAACATTACCGTTAGAGCAAGCTGTTGAACTACTCCGCAATATAAGTGTTACTTGAATTAATTTTCCTAACTTGATTAAGGACTGGATGTGGCAGAACATCTTTCAGATGAAGAACAACTCGAGGCGCTAAAGCGCTGGTGGAAAGAATCCGGACGGCAGACTCTTGCTGTCATTGCCATTGCTCTATTGGGGTATTTCGGCTGGAACGGCTGGCAGGATCACCAACAACAGCAGGCGGAAAAAGCCTCTGCGCTTTATGATCAAATGATGGAAGCGGCCAGCGTCACTCCCGGTAATAGCCTGAATGATGAGCAGAGTGCTCAGGTTACCTACCTGGCGGTCAGTCTGCAGGATCAGCATGCGGGCAGTCAGTATGCGCATTATGCGGCGTTGATGCTGGCAAAACTCGCGGTAGAAAAAGACGATCTCGATACGGCAGCCAGCGAACTGCACGGGGTCATGGATGATGCCAGTGAAGGACTTTCACTGATTGCCCGACTTCGGTTGGCCAAGGTTGAGGCGGCCAGAGAAAACTACGACAAAGCCATCGATCTGCTTCAGGCTGCTGATACCAAAGCTATGGCGGCAGCCTATGCGGAAGCGCTTGGCGATATCTACTATCAGCAGGGCAAATCCGGGCAGGCTTACAAGTTCTATCAGGATGCCCTGGCAGCAACCGCGGCAGACGATCGCACGCGCCCGATACTTGAGCTGAAAATTAACCAGGTTCTGCCGCGCCAGGATGTGCAGCTGGAAACTGAATCATCTGAAGGGGATGACTGATGAAACGTCTTTTTTTGGGGCTATTATGTTGTAGCTCATTATTTTTGTCCGGTTGTAGCTGGCTGGATTTCAGTACCGATGGAAAGACGGAGATCGAACCGGCGGAACTGGTAGATTTTGATGAAGAAGTAGAGATTGACAAACTCTGGTCCAGTGGCGGAGTTGGCAGTATTGAAGGTATAGGCAGCAATTTATTGCCAGCGCTGTACGAAGGAAAAATTTATGCGGCTGATAGCGATGGCAATGTTATTGCCGTCAATACTGCTAACGGCAAGAAGCTTTGGGACACCGAGCTGGAGGCAACACTGACCGGCGGTGTGGGTGCCGGTTATGGTAGTGTCTTTGTCGGTAGCGCTGAAGGCGATATTTTTGCTCTTGATGCCGAGACAGGAAACTTACAATGGCAAGCCTCTACGTCCAGTGAAGTGCTGTCTGCCCCAGCCAGCAATGGTTCTATTGTGGCGGTGCAATCCCAAGACGCAAAATTGCTGGGGCTTAATGCAGCAACTGGTGAGCAGGTGTGGCAGTTCAGAATTGATTCACCAGTGTTGACACTGCGTGGTTCCAGTGCCCCGCTGATGGTCGGCAGCACGGTAATTGCTGCGTTTGCCAATGGTAAAATTTATGGTTTGTCTGCGGATAGCGGTACCCAGCTGTGGGAAAACCGTATCGCCGTCCCGCAGGGTCGCACCGAGCTGGAACGTATGGTGGATATCGACGGTCAACCACTTTTGGAAGGTGATGTTCTTTACGTTGGGAGCTTTCAGGGGCGGCTGACAGCTGTTAGCCGCGGCACCGGTCGTAATCTGTGGTTTCAGGACAGTTCCAGTCACCGTGGTCCGGCCCATGGACTCGGGCAGGTTTATATGGTGGAAGAGGGTGATACCGTTCGTGCTTTCAGAGCCAGTAGCGGGCAGGTACTTTGGACGAATGATCAGCTTTTGTATCGAAAATTGAGTGCCCCGACAGTTGCGGGAGGCTATTTGGCTGTAGCTGATAGCGAAGGTTATCTGCATCTTTTGTCACAGACTGACGGTCACTTTGTTGCTCGCGCCAAGGTTGACGGTAGTGGTGTTAACGCGCCAATGGTGACTGATGGTGAACGGTTATATGTGCTTGCAAATGATGGCTCGATAACGGCTTATGCTTTTGAGAAACGTTAGTCCGGTGTAATAAAGTCAGCGCCAGTTGTTGCGTTTAATGTAGAATGCCGCCTTTGTAAGGCGGCATTTTTGCATATCTACTTAATCAATCACGTTAATTACGAGCTTTCATGATTCCTGTAATTGCCCTGGTGGGCAGGCCCAATGTGGGCAAATCGACACTGTTTAATCGCTTGACTAAATCGCGGGACGCTTTGGTTGCCAACTTTCCGGGGCTCACTCGTGATCGCAAATACGGCGAAGCAGAATTTGCTGGCCATCGCTTTATGTTGATCGATACCGGTGGTATTACCGGTGAAGAAGAAGGTATTGATGAGGCGATGGCTGCCCAGTCATTGCAGGCTATTGATGAAGCGGATGCTGTACTGTTTGTTGTGGATTGTCGCGATGGTTTAACGGCAACTGATCGACAGTTGGCAGCTCATCTCAGAGAGCAGCAGCGCAAGGTATTTCTGGTTGCCAACAAAGTGGACGGGATTAACCCGGACGTTGCTATAGCAGAATTTTTCGAACTGGGTTATGAGCAGATTTTTCCGATCACCGCGACTCACGGCCGCGGGGTAAAAAGTCTGATGGAAGAGGTGCTTGCCAGTTATCCGCCTAACATCGAAGACGGAGCCTCTGGCGATATTGATGAAGATGCCCCCCGGGCTACCAGAATAGCCATTATCGGTCGGCCCAACGTGGGAAAGTCAACGCTGGTTAATCGTATGCTCGGTGAGGATCGGGTTGTTGTGTTTGATCTGCCGGGAACCACGCGCGACAGTATCTATATTGATTACGAGCGCGATGGCAAACCCTATACCATTATTGATACTGCCGGAATTCGCCGTCGCAAAAATGTCAAACTGACCGTTGAAAAGTTCTCTATTGTGAAAACACTTCAGGCCATTGACGATGCCAATGTTGTGGTATTGCTGATGGATGCTCAGGAGGGATTGGTCGAGCAGGATATGCACCTGATGGGCAGTGTTGTGGAAGCAGGTAGAGCTTTGGTTCTGGTCATCAACAAGTGGGATGGTCTGGACAGTGACAAAAAAGAGTGGATGAAAACGGAACTGAATCGCCGTTTGAGATTTGTGGATTTTGCCGATGTACACTTTATTTCGGCTCTGCATGGCAGTGGTGTCGGCAAGCTTTATGGTTCAATCGAAAAAGCATTTGCAGCGGCAACAGATAAACTCAGTACCAATCACCTGACTCGTATTCTTGAAGATGCTACTGCCGATCACCAGCCGCCATTGGTTCGCGGTCGTCGCATCAAACTGCGTTACGCCCATGCCGGGGGCAAGAACCCGCCCATTATTGTGATTCACGGTAATCAGACCAGTGAAGTGCCAAGTCATTACACCCGTTATCTGGAAAAAACCTTTCGCAAGGCACTGGATCTTCATGGAACACCCGTGCGGATCGAATATCGCACGAGTGATAATCCCTTTGCCGGCAGGAAGAACAAACTGACAAATCGTCAGGTCGCCAAAAAACGCCGTATGATGAAGCACGTAAAGAAGAAAAAGTAGTGTCGCTAAGAGAAATAATGTTGGTCTTTAATCAATGTAATTAGCGCGCTTCTACTGTGAAGGTTAAAAATTTTATAAATTTTCTTTAAGTAATTCTCAATGGTGTATTCGGAGAGTTTCAGGCTATAAGCAATCTGCTTATTACTTTTCCCTTTGAGGAGTTCGCATACTACCTGAAACTGCCGGTTAGTGAGTATTTCGTCTAGAGCAGCCAGTTTTTCAGACTCTTCTTGGTCACTAATTTTCGAGAGCGTTTTTGTGATAGAGAAATGAATAACGGATTCCCGGCATTCATCCAACCAGTTCTCCATATCCGGCTGCGATTTTTCAATACAAAGATGTCGGCGTGTTCCAAGCGAATGCAGTCCAATTATCAAGAAAAGATTCTTTGATATCGAGCTGAAGCTAACGGCGGTCTCATTAAAGCCAAGCCTTGAAAAATATTTCCAGTAAGGTTTTGTTTGAGCATTATTTTGATAGAACGCTTGCTGGCCCTGGGTGCTGGACCATAGCCCGATACCGGTAAATTGTGAACAATTCCGATATATCGATCCCTCTCTCGGAATCAGTGGGTCGTAACGATAAAGGCCTTGAGCATATCTCTGCAAAGCTTCTTGAGAGACGTGTTTATGAAACAGGAAAGATATTGGGTTTGCAGAACCCTCACTGTTATCCAAAATAAACAGTGAAAGACCGTTGGCGCCAGACTTGGTCAGTATTTGGCGAGAATATGATCTGTTCATCAGCTCAAAATTATGGATCATCTGTTAACCCCACTGGATACCCAAGCTGGAAAAACCGGCTGACGCAACTATTTTTTATCCCCTATGAAAGGGCGTTTTTTAATATCAGCTATGAAATGTGTTGAAGCTGACCTATGGATTAGCTCCGTGGCAGGTTAGGCCATGAGTATTTTTCTGTCAATTCGGCACGTTGGTGCACATCCCCAAGTTAAGTTGTTTTCAGTATTTATAAAGTGACGGAAATCCGTCTATTTCTGTAAGCCCATTAGATCGTTAACCTTCTGCGCATTGGCTGTCTGATTCTTTTGAGTTTCCAAATAACAAAGACAGTCATTAAAGGGGTTGGGGGTGATTGGTGCATCAACAGCACTTGCTTACGGGCCCTTTATATGAAAACAACTATTGAGGGGTAGTAGGTATGCGAATCAAAAAACTAAATGCATTGGTTACACTTTGTTCCGCTGTAATGGCTTCCAGTATGGCGCATGCGGCGCTGGAAGAAATCGTGGTAACGGCAAATAAGCGTTCGGAAAGTGCCAATGATGTGGGTATGGCAATTTCTGCAGTGTCTGGCGAGATTTTGGCTGAACAGAAACTGACGTCTTTGGAGGACATCGCTTCAACGGTGCCAGGGTTGGTGTTCTCTCCGAGCACAACCAATACGCCCATATTTACGCTGCGTGGTGTCGGTTTTAATGAAAGCTCGTTAGGCGTGTATCCGGCAGCGAGCTTGTATATTGATGAAGCGCCATTGCCATTTCCGGTAATGGCGAGCCACTCCGCTTATGACCTTGAGCGAGTGGAGGTGCTCAAGGGGCCACAGGGAACGCTGTTCGGCCAGAACTCAACGGCTGGTGCTATCAACTTTATCGCTGCGCGGCCAACAGATACTTTTTCTGCTGGTGGGGATATTAGTTACAGCCGGTTTAACAAGAAAGAGGTCAATGGATTTGTCAGCGGCCCTCTGGCTGAAGACCTGCTGGGACGTGTTGCGTTTACCGGGGTGAAGTCAGACGAGTGGCAGAAGAGCTACACACGGGATGATGAAAATGGGAAAGAGGATTATTACGCGGGGCGACTGTTACTCGAGTATGAACCCAGCGATGCTGTTCGCTTGAAGATGAACGTTAATGGCTGGAAAGATAAATCTGACCCTCAGGCACAGCAATTAATAGGTTTTCATCCTACTGTCCCAGGCGCATTTGCAGACCCGAATACCAATGCGCAAGCGCAATTGACTACGCCTTTTTCGCCTGAAGACCCGCGTGCTGCAGACTGGACGCCTGAAAGCGCACCAAAAGGAGACCGTACTTTCTATCAGCTCGTACTGCGCGGTGACTTTGATTTGAATGATGAGCTGACATTGACGGTAATGACGTCTTATGCTGACTTTGAGCAGGATCAGGTAACCGATGGTGACGGATCTGATCTGATCCTGTTTGACCTGCGTAAAAGTGAGGGGGAACTGGATACCTGGAATACCGAAGTTCGCTTGGCAAATTCACCGGATAGTACATTTCGCTGGGTAGCAGGTGTGAATTATGAAAAGAGCAATACGTTTGAAGATCAGGTGTTGTTCTTTGAAGATAACACCAATAACAGCGCACAAAACCTGTTTATTAATAACGACAGTAATGTGTTGCTCGATCAGGAGATTGAAAACTACGCTGTTTTCTTCAGTACCGAGACAGATATTGCTGAAGACATTACTTTAAGGGCAGGAGTTCGGTATACCGATTCAAGTATTGATGCCGAAGTCTGCCCTTATGCTGCGGGCGAATTGCGTACAGCTAACCTGTTTAACTTTTTAGGCAACCTGCCTGCACCGAACCCCTTTAATCCAAACAATCTTCCCTTCGACCCTGTTGGCGGCTTGCCGGATTGTTATGCATTTAACAACCAAGGTATTCCAGGTGAGCCGTTTATTGATTCACTGGAAGAGGATAATGTTTCCTGGCGTGTGGGGGCAGATTTCCACCTGAACGAGGATTCATTGTTATATGTCAATGTTTCCGAGGGGTATAAGACAGGCAGTTATCCCGCTTTGGCGGCCGCCAATCATACGGCACTTGAGCCGGTCGTTGCTGAATCGGTTTTGGCGTATGAGCTAGGTATCAAGTCAACACTGGCGGATGGCTCAGTGCAGCTTAACGCTGCAGTGTTTTATAACGACTACACGGACAAACAGTTGCGAGGTAAATATCCCGATCCATCATTCGGGATTCTGGATACTTTAGTCAACGTACCTGAATCAAAAATTGCCGGTATTGAAGCTGATATGATTTACCAGGTAACGGATTCGTTAACTATTTCCGCGGCTGTCACTTATCTGGATTCAGAGATCACCGAATACGAAGGCACTAACTTGTTGGGTGACGCAAACGACTTCTCCGGAGATCGCATACCATTTACCCCCGAGCTGACCTATAACCTGGATATTGATTATCGTATCCCGTTGAGTAGTGGCGGAGAGTTGTTTATGGGAGTAAGGGCCACGGGTCAAACAGATTCTGATGCGGCAATAGGTGCTGACCGTATCGTTTGGCCAACAGGTCCCTATAGCAGAGCGGTTGATTCTCACCCTTATGAACTTGATGGATTTACAACCATTGATGCTCGTTTGGGCTACGAAACAGAAGATGGTAAATGGAGAGTCATGCTCTGGGGCAAGAATATTACGGACGAGTATTACTGGACAACTATTATTCCCTCCTCGGATGATATTGCCCGATTTGCTGGGCGACCCGCGACTTACGGTATTACCGTTGGGTATACCTACTAAAATAGGTCGATAGATTCTTTGAAACAAGAATCAACCTCAGGAGAAGTCGGCAGAACCTCAGGCCGGTTTCTCTTGGGGTGGGGATTTTCGTAGATAACTGTTAGGGTTTAGACTGCCAAGTTTGTATTTATGGTGGTACATTTGTTGTACCCGTTACGGCAATAACAAGACTTTCAAGAGCCAGAGCATGAATAAAAACAGATGCGCTTTGTTGGAACCACGGATCAATTACATCTATGAGCGCAAGCTCAGAAACCGCAGTAACGGGCCCTACACCCCGAAAAGCAGCGAAGAGATCGAAGCCGGATTGCACCGGCTTTTTGAAAGTATGGGGTTTACCAATATTGTTATTTCGGATGTCGGGCGTATGTCTGGTGGGGCTTCCAAAGAGCAATTTGCTTTCTCGCTCAAGCACGAGGCGCTGCCTGTCGCCGAGCGCTTTGTTCTGCGAATGGACCCTCTGGAGGGTATTGTAGAAACCTGTCGGTTGCGAGAAGCGGAGTTGATTGCCGCATTGCAGGGTGTCATTCCCTTGCCTGCGGTCCTGGCTGTTGATGCCGAGGGTGATTTTTTGGGTCGCCCCGGCGTGATTTGCAGTCTGGTGAGCGGCGTGACCGCGCCAACTGCTGAGAGTGGCAAGGGCGTCTCTGGAATTGGCATCGGTTACGGGAGCTATGCTAACAAAATTGCCCCTCAGTTCGTTGACCTGCTTGCCAAAATTCATGCATGGGACGGCTCAGGTGCCGAATTACCCAGCTATGTAAAGCCTGTTGAAGGGACAACTGAAGCAGCGGTCTATCAGATCAACTACTGGGCGAAAGCCTGGGCGATCGATAAAGTGGAGCCAGTGCCCCTTATCACTTATACCGAAACCTGGTTGCGCGAGAACGCCCCTGTTTGTGATACTCCTTGCCTGCTGCACTGTGATTATCGAATTGGCAATTTTCTGTTTGAAGAGCCTTCCGGAAAAATCACGGCAATTCTCGATTGGGAGTTGGCGCATTTTGGCGATTTCCATGAAGATCTGGCCTGGAGTCTTCACCCGTTTTTTGGCACCAAGAGTGATGAGGGTGAATTCTTGGTGTGTGGATTAATGCCCCGAGCGCAATTCATAGCAGAATATCAGCGGTTGTCCGGCCGCGTGATCGACACCAGAGTACTCAAATACTACGAAGTGATGAATGCCTGGAAATGTGCACTTATGGGCTTTAGCAGCGCAATAATGGCGGCAAAAAATGGCAATAACCATCAGGATTTGTTGATCACCTGGCTGGGTTCAGCAGGCGGTGTTCACATGAGTCACATGGTCTCGTTGATCAAAGAATACGACGCTATGTGTCATGACGGTTGAGCACGTTACTGTGACTCGACAGGCTGTACGCCGAATGAGCGGAAGAGGCTAAAGGCTAGAGAACAGAGGCTAAAAACAATGTTACCGGATATATCGCTGCGAATTGAAAACCTGATAAAAGCGATGGAGACCATCGTACAACCTGCGGTTGACCCCGCGAATGATTTGGCTCGGGAGCAGGCGCAGTTAATTATTGGTCATTTGAAACTGTTGAACAGCCAGTGGGATATGGCCTATCTCTATGAGATGCGCGCTCTGGAGGAGTCCGTTGCACTTGCCAATGCGCTCATTGCTGCGGCTGAAGGTGGGTCTGAAACTGACACTGCGACAAGTGCATTGATTGTCGTAGTCGGTGATGTACCGGAGCAGATGCCTCATACCGCAGAGGCTGTTAATCACTACACGGCTGCCATAGGTGAAGCGATTGATGTACTGATCTATGCCTGTCATGAGGATGGCTCACAAAGCTTCAGAGAGAAACTTCACCCGATTATGCTCGAAGCGGGTGAAAAGCAGATTATGCGTGAGCGTGTCTGGTTTCAGGCCACAGGACTCGATCCAGAACAGGATCAGCTCCCTTCCATACAAGAGATGTTGCTGAACGGGTGATCTGTGGATTGTCGTTCCAGTTTTAAAATTATTCAAAAGAGTATTATTTGTTATGCCGACACAAACTCAGGAGTTCGCTGATTTTCCCATTGAAAACGCCTATCGACACAAACTTGAAGCCAATAGTCGCGAGTCACTGGCGCATATCGTATTGATGCCCGAGCACGAAATGGCCGGCTTTATATACCCCAGTATGTTGGGTAATGGTGAAGGCAAGGCTATTGCCTGCTTTTTCGGGCCAGATTTTCCCGAGCAGGTGGTTGAACAGATTGAGGGGCCGGTGCCGGATGACATGGATTTTGATGACTGGCGCCACGGGCCGTTGCATATGCAAGTGGTTGAGCCCTATAAGCGTGTTGATATTCAGTGGGCCGGTGAACGAATCAAATTCAATGGTCAGATCACCATGAATCATCCTGCGTATCCGTTCAGTATGCACCCGAAAGGCAACCCGGCCTATTTCGGCGACAATCGTACCGAGCAGCATGGCAGTCTGGTGGCCGATCTGGAAATTGACGGAAAAGCCATTCATCACGAAGGTTTTCTGATTCGTGACCACAGTTGGGGGCCGCGCGTCTGGGGGTTGAACCAGCATTACAAGTGGGTGCATGCCACAACGGGGGAAAGCTCCATGCACTTTTTTGAGATGCAGGGTTTTGGGCGTACCGAGTTAAGGGGATTTTTGTATAAAGATGGCATCATGCGTCATATCGCATCTATCGATTATGACTTCACTTATGGTGATGACATGGTGCAAAAAACGTTTCAGGTAAAGGTCACCGATACAGAAGGCCGAAACTCGCAGATTGATTACACCATGTTCGGGGTTTTACAGTCGTCTCATGACCCGAAAACACTGATTAACACCGGTTGTGCAAGATTGGTATTTGATGGCGTGCCGGGAGTGGGTGTGTGTGAATTCAGCTGGAATAAGGATTATTTTGATTTCGCCAAGCAATATGTGGCGCAATTTGGATAATTCGGTGCTGAATACAGCAAATTCGCGCGCGACTACTGTTGATCACCATTATTCAGGAAGGGTGCCAGGGATGGGTAGCCATTAAACTCGGCTTTCAGCACCAGGTTGAACGTATAAACGCCACTCAGCTTGCGCATCATAAACATAAAATCCAGCGGTGGCAGTTTGAAGTAGGATGACAGCGAAGCCTTGCCCGCTGTTTTTGCTGCCCGCTTGGGCAGCTTGCTGGCGTGCCAGCGGTACTCACCCTGACTGTTTAGAGCCATCTGTGGTGTGTCGCTGTGATCCTGTTTCAAAGGTTCAGCTACTTCAAAGCCCAGTTCAGCGAAGTTGTCGAGTACCGTGTCGGGGTAATGGCTTTGCATGAAGTTCATGGCAATAGCGTTGCGGACAAACATATCTCTGTCATGCAAATGCGCGCCAATAATCATGCCGCGAAATTGTTGGAGAAAATCGTCTGGAAATTCCCGCATGGCACCAAAATCCAGCAGTACCAGTTGATCAGACTCGCTTTCGGTATCGATACGTAAGCGATAATTGCCGAAATTGGGGTCTGTCTGCATCTCACCCCATTCAAAAAGCTCGATAAAAAACAGATCAAGCATGGCTTGTCCAATATGGTTTCTCCGCTTTAGTGGCAGTTCCTGTGCGGCGGTGTCATTAACCGAGATACCGGATTCAAAGGATGTTGTTAAAACGGTTTTACATGAGTAGCGGGAGAATACTTCAGGCACCACAAAACGATTGTCAGCAGCCAGCTGTTCACGTACGCGGTTGGTTTTCTGTGCTTCGTAACAGTAGTCCACTTCCTGATGCAGGGTAGTACGTATTTCAGTTAGCCACTGGTGCATATCGGTGGTGATATCGATTAACTTGGCCAGGCCGAGCAGTCGGATAACGGCATTGAAATCGGTATCGATCGATTTAGCGACGCCAGGATACTGCACTTTAATACAGAGCGCCTGGCCATCACTGATTCTGCTGGCTTTGTGGACCTGTCCCATTGAAGCTGCAGCAAGGGGAACCGGATCAATTTCAAGTTCGGCGAGGATATCGTCGCCAAGGGCTTCCCGCAGGGCCGTCTCTATGCCAGGCCAGCTCACGGCGACTGTTTGCTCTTCCAGTGTCGAGAGCGCTTCGATGACTTCATCAGGTAGTACGTATCTGCCATACAGAGCCATCATCTGACCGATTTTGACAACACTGCCCTTCAGTTTACTGATCTCGCTAACGAAATAATGAGCCTGCTCGGAAAGCATTTTTTTCTTGCGTTGTTCGCGCTTCTCGGTGGAGTAAAACAGGTTTCCCGCCGAATGGGTGAGCGCGCGAGTGCCGGAAAAAACACCGGCCCGGGCAAGCTCCATGCGACGTTCCAGAAACCCGGTTTTCACACGCTTGATGGTCTTTACAGGTTTCTTGTTGCTCATAGATACTCGCGATACGGCAAAAGAGCAAGCAGGTAAGCGGCTGTTTCGCTAAGGCCTGCCGGTTCGGAATGGCGTGTCAGCCCTTACTTTTTTTGATCAAGAATGGCTTCAACCTGATCCATCAAACGGTTCATACGGTGTATAACCGCTTCGTAAACTTCCGCTGATGCCATGTCCACACCGGCCTTCAGCAGAATGTCATAAGGGTATTGCGAACCGCCCGCGCGAAGTATATCCAGATACTGCTGCTGGGCTTCTTCACCGTCAGCCAGGATCCGGTCGGTTAAATAATAGGCGGCAGAAATAGAGGTTGCGTACTGATAGACATAAAAATTGCGGTAGAAGTGGGGCACATAAGCCCACTCGACGGTATAGGCATCATCCACGATCATCACGCCCTGATCATGGCCGTAGTACCGTTTCAGAATGTCACCATACATCAGGTTGAGCTTGTCGCCGGATAACGCACCGCCACTTTCAACCTGTTCGTGAATGGCCAGCTCAAATTCTGCGAACTGGGTCTGCCGAAAGAAAGTGCCCCGCAATCGGGAGAGTTCCTTGAAGATGAAATAGAGCTTTTCCTGATCACTTTTTGCATGCTCCCGTAAATAATCAAACAGTAGTACTTCGTTTGCAGTGGATGCTATTTCCGCGGTAAAGGTGGCGTAGTCTGCCTTGGTAAAAGGCTGATTTTCGTTTGCCAGCAGTGAATGCATGGCATGCCCCCACTCATGGGCAAAGGTGCTGACCGACTCAATATCGTCAGTGTGATTGAGCAGTACATAAGGGTGTACGTCATAGGCTGCCCCCATGACATAAGCGCCACTTCGTTTGCCTTCTGAGGGGTAAACATGCATCCAGTCCTGCGATACGGCATCGCGGAATTTGTTGAGGTATTCTTCACCAAGAGGATGCAGGGCGGCCAGTGTCAAATCTCTGGTTTCCTCGATGCTGTATGTTTGATCCAGGGATATTACGGAAGGGTAGATATCGTAGTAGTGTGTGCTTTCCAGCTTCAGCATGCGCTGGCGCAGGGATATAAAGCGGTGTAGCGTATCAAGATTCTCATTGACGGTGCTGACCAGTGTGCGATAGACCGCTTCCGGTATATTGTCGGCGGCCAGAGCCTGATGGAGAGCAGAGTCGTAACCGCGCAGTTTTGCGGTGAGAACATGATTGTTCACTTCACCTTCCAGTGTAATAGCCAGCGTTTGGCGGTAGTCCTGAAAGGTTTTCCAGAATGCATCAAATACCCGTTTGCGGTCATCGCGATTGCCTTCAGCACGATATTTGGCATAGCCTTGGGAATTGAGCAATACTTCTGACCCGTCGGAAAGTGTTGCGGTTGGCCAGGGGATCTCTGCGTTAGTGAGCACATCGTAGACATTGGTGGCGGTGCCCAAGGCATCGCTGGCGGCGGCCAGAATCCTCTCTTCCTGGGGAGACAGGATGTGTTCACTCATACGCAGTGTATTGAGAATATAAAAATCGTGCGGTTTCAAACCTTTCGATTTTTTCAAAAAACGTTTCAGTTTCCTTTCGCCAATTTCAACCAGTTCCGGATCAATAAAGCTGACGGCTTCGCTGAATTGTGTGAATAGGCTCTGTGCCATTGATGCGCGCTCACGGTATTCGGAATTTCCCAGATCAATGTCTTTGGCGAGAAAGGTATAGACATAGAGGCGCAGTAATGTGCGGTACATATCACTGGCAGAGTCGAGGCATGCACTCAGAATTTTCTCGGAATTACCCAGTTTCCCTCTGCAAACGTCCAGTTCGGCAAACCCTTCTATCAGCGCATCTTTTTCTGCTTCCCAGCTTGCCACATCGGGGTAGAGGTCGGATAAATCCCACTCAACACTTGCTTCCTCAACCGGTTTTTCGGTGGCTGGAAGGGCGCTATCGGTATTGGCATGGCCGCTGGTGGAACAGGTCAGTAATAGTAAAACCCAACTGATCAGTGTTAAGCGATATGTGTTGTGCATAGGGCTATTCCAGAGTGATTTTTTCGACATGGCACCGCATTGTGCCATCAGATATACGAGCGGTTATTTTATCGCCAGGGTTGACGGAGGCAACCTTGCGAATAATTTGTCTGTTTTCATCGCTGATAATGGCGTATCCACGCTCCAGTGTCTGTAACGGACTGACACTATTGAGCAGCTGCGCGGTTGCTTGCCACCTGGAGCGTTTTTGTAAGAATAGTTGTTTGACCGCCCGATTCAAGCGTTGTTGCAGGGCAATGGTCAGCTGCTGTGATTGTTTCAACCGCTCACCCGGGTGGTGACGGTTGAGTCTGGCGCCGAGCTGACTGAGCTGATGGTGTCGCAAGTGCAATTGCATGCTGAATACCTGATTCAGACGGGCTGTCGTGTGCATCAGTTGCTGCTGTTGCTGACGGATTCGTTCTCCGGGATGGCGCAGTCGCTGAGACAGTAAATCCAGTTGCTGCTGCTGGTTGTGAAGTTTGCGCAAAACCGCTTGCTTGAGTTGTTTTTCAAGCATGGAAAAACGGGCCTGGAATTCAATGGTATCGGGGCTGACCAGCTCTGCTGCCGCCGAGGGTGTCGGTGCGCGCACGTCGGCAACAAAATCGGCAATCGTAAAATCGGTTTCATGCCCCACGGCGCTGACAATGGGAATTTCACTAGCATGGATAGCCCGCGCAACAGATTCTTCATTGAACGCCCATAAATCCTCTAGTGAGCCGCCACCACGACCAACAATTAACACCTCACAACGACCGCGGTTGTTGGCTTCTGCTATGGCCTGTACTATCTGGCCTGCCGCGGCCGCACCTTGCACTGCGCAGGGGTATACGCTGACAGGGATGGCCGGGAAACGGCGTTTCAGCACATTGAGAATATCTTCAATTGCCGCGCCAGTTGGTGACGTAATCACACCGATCCGTTTTGGCAGCCAGGGAAGCTTTCGCTTATGCGCATCATCAAACAGCCCTTCTGCTGCCAGCTGTACTTTGAGCGCTTCAAACTGGCGCTGCAGGGCTCCATGGCCGGCTTCTTCCATATGCTCGGCAATCAGTTGGAAATCACCGCGGTTTTCATACAAACCAACCCGACAGCGGATCAGCACCTGCATGCCGTGTTCGGGCCGGAATAAAACCCGGCTATTACTGCCGCGGAACATGGCGCAGCGTACCTGTGCCAGGTCATCTTTCAGCGTAAAGTACCAGTGTCCGGAAGAGGGACAGCTGAAATTCGAGATTTCGCCTTCAACCCAGAGCAGCGGAAACTGCGTTTCCAGTAATTGACGCACTCGTCGATTTAGCTGGGATACGCTGAAAATTTGTCGCTGATTGGGGCCTTTGGTGGTGTTGTCGGTGTTCATTGTCTGACTTTGTTGAAGCAAGGATGTATTATGGCATATTGCCAATCTGACAGGTGATTTTGTTAGCATATGCCGGTTTACCCATGTTCAGCAAAACCTTATAATGCGCCGCCTGTTCAATTTGATGGATACGGCCACCCATGCTGAGAATCACACAAGAAGCGCTTACCTTTGATGACGTTTTACTGGTGCCTGGTTATTCGGAGGTCACCGCCAAGGATGTGTCGCTTCAAACCCGCCTGACACGCGAAATCAATTTGCATATTCCGCTGGTATCCGCCGCAATGGATACCGTTACTGATTCACGGCTGGCTATTGCCCTGGCGCAGGAAGGCGGTATCGGCATTATCCATAAAAGCATGACGGTCGAGCAGCAGGCGATGGAAGTGCGCGCTGTGAAAAAATTTGAAAGTGGGGTGGTAAAGGATCCTATCACTATTGATGCTGACGCTACGATTCAGGATCTGGTGGCGCTGACCCGTGAACACAATATCTCCGGTGTGCCGGTGCTTAAAAACGGCGAACTGGTGGGTATTGTGACCCGGCGTGATGTCCGTTTTGAGCCCAGCTCTGATGCCCCTGTTTCCAGCATCATGACTCCCAAGGAGAAGCTGGTGACGGCCTTTGAAGGCGCCAGTCCCGATGAAGTGCGCTCGCTACTGCACAAGAACCGTATCGAGAAAGTGCTGGTGGTGGATGAGCATTTTGATCTGCGCGGCCTGATTACGGTTAAGGATATTGATAAAGCAGAAAAATACCCGAATGCCTGCAAAGATGATCAAGGGCGTTTACGGGTGGGTGCTTCCGTTGGCACCAGCCCGGATACCGATCGCCGTGTGGCCGCTCTGGTGGAAGCCGGTGTCGACGTGCTGGTGGTCGATACTGCTCACGGACATTCTCGCAATGTGTTGGAACGGGTATCCTTGATCAAACAGCAGTACCCCCAGATTCAGGTAATCGGTGGCAATATTGCTACTGCAGAGGCTGCGCTGGCACTGGCAGAGGCCGGTGCAGACGCCGTGAAGGTCGGCATCGGCCCTGGTTCAATCTGTACCACACGTATTGTAACGGGCATTGGCGTGCCGCAGATTTCAGCGATCGCTAATGTTGTGGATGCCTTGAAAGAAAAAGACATCCCAGTGATTGCTGACGGCGGTGTTCGTTTCTCTGGAGATATAGCCAAAGCGATTGCAGCAGGTGCTCACGCGGTGATGATGGGGTCCATGTTCGCCGGTACTGAAGAATCTCCCGGTGAGATAGAGCTGTATCAGGGACGTACTTACAAATCCTACCGGGGCATGGGTTCTCTGGGTGCGATGTCGCAAACACAGGGTTCCAGTGATCGTTATTTTCAGGACGCCAGTAAAGGTGCAGAGAAACTGGTGCCTGAAGGTATTGAAGGGCGGGTTCCCTATAAAGGTCCGATTTCTGTGATTATCCATCAGATGATGGGAGGCCTTCGCTCGGCGATGGGATATACCGGCAGTGTTGATATTGAAGTGATGCGCACAAAGCCGAACTTTGTCCGGGTGACGTCGGCGGGTATGGGCGAATCGCACGTACACGATGTTTCTATCACCAAAGAAGCTCCGAACTATCCGGTGGGCGGCCGCTGAGTACTGTGGATTCCGTATCGGGGCTGCTATAAAGCAGCCCCTTTTGATTAAGGGGTCGTTAAGACTCCAGACAATATTTAACTTGCAACACGCAGTTCGAGAAACGTTATGGCAGACATTCATGCCCAGAAAATCCTGATTCTGGACTTCGGTTCACAGTACACCCAGTTGATCGCCCGCCGGGTTCGTGAGGTCGGGGTGTATTCCGAGATCCGTGCTTTTGATATGAGCGAAACGGAAATTCGTGAATACCAGCCGTCCGGCATTATTCTGGCGGGTGGGCCGGAATCGGTTACTGCCGGGGAGTCTCCTCGCGCCCCGGGTATTGTCTTCGAGCTCGGTGTCCCCGTGCTGGGCATCTGTTATGGCATGCAGACCATGTCTGAGCAGCTGGGTGGGAAAGTGGAGGGATCCCGTCTGCAGGAATTCGGTTATGCCCAAATCAAGGTGCGCGGTAACAGCCGCTTGCTACACGATGTGGTTGACCATGTAGATCATGACGGTAGCACGTTACTGGATGTGTGGATGAGTCACGGCGACAAGGTTACAGCCATGCCGGAAGGTTTTGAGTTGATGGCTTCCACCGAATCCTGCCCCATTGCTGGCATGTACTGCGAAGCCAAACAGTTTTACGGCGTGCAGTTCCACCCTGAAGTGACACACACGTTGCAGGGTATGCGGATATTCGAACACTTTGTACTGGAAATTTGTCATTGTGACGCACTCTGGACACCGGCCAAAATTATTGAAGATGCCATTGCCCGCGTGCGCGAAGAGGTAGGTGGCGATAAAGTATTGCTAGGTCTTTCCGGTGGTGTTGACTCATCTGTGGTTGCTGCGTTACTGCACAAGGCGATTGGCGATCAACTGACCTGCGTGTTTGTTGATAACGGGCTGCTTCGAAAACATGAAGGCGACCAGGTGATGGAAATGTTCGCCAAGAATATGGGGGTAAAGGTTATTCGCGCTGATGCCGAAGAACTGTTCCTCGGCAAGCTGCAGGGTGCGTCAGACCCTGAGCAAAAGCGTAAAATTATTGGTAATACCTTTATCGAAGTATTCGACGAAGAAGCACACAAGCTGACGGATGTGAACTGGCTGGCGCAAGGCACAATCTACCCCGATGTGATCGAGTCGGCCGCAGCCAAAACCGGCAAGGCCCATGTCATCAAGTCGCATCACAACGTGGGTGGTTTGCCGGAGGACATGAAAATGTCACTGGTGGAGCCACTGCGAGAGCTTTTTAAAGATGAAGTCCGCAAGATCGGTCTGGAGCTCGGTTTGCCCTACGATATGGTCTATCGTCATCCGTTCCCCGGCCCCGGCCTAGGCGTGCGGATTCTTGGTGAAGTTAAAAAAGAATACGCCGACCTGCTGCGCGAAGCCGATGCCATCTTCATTGAAGAGTTGCACAACTCCGGCTGGTATCACAAAACCAGTCAGGCCTTTGCTGTATTTCTGCCAGTGAAATCGGTTGGCGTCGTCGGCGATGCCCGCCGTTACGAGTACGTTATTGCCCTGCGTGCGGTAGAAACTGTTGATTTTATGACGGCCCGTTGGGCGCATTTGCCCTACGAACTTCTTGAAAAAGTCTCCAACCGTATCATCAATGAAATTAGCGGTGTATCGCGGGTGACTTATGATGTTTCCAGCAAGCCACCCGCGACCATT